>NZ_JBDNFM010000266.1:0-4095 GCF_041689835.1 Sandarakinorhabdus sp. | reverse complement strand
GCGGCATACGCCGGGGTGGCGGCATACGCCGGGGTGGCGAGCACGAGGGAGACGAGTAGCAGGCGCATGATGTTCGTCCTTCAAAAAAACCCCGGCTCAAGCGCCGGCCATTTCCAACACCACGTTCCATTCGTCATCGGTGATCGGCACCACTGACAGGCGGAACTGGCGGAACATCGCCATGCCGGCCAGCCGCGGTTCGGCCTTCATTTGCGCCAGTGTCACCGCGCGCGGCAAGGGTGCCCTCGGGCCAACCATCACGGCAGGGAAGCGGGCCTTGGGGTCGCTGGGATCGATGAAATGTTCGCCCAGCACAGCGGCAATGCCGACGATGCACAGGCCTTCGTTGGAGTGGTAGAAAAACAGTTCGTCGCCCAGTTTCATGGCGCGCAAATATTGCGCCGCCTGATTGTTGCGAACGCCGTCCCACACGGTCTGGCCGTCCTTGTTCAGCTGTTCCCAACTGTATTTGAACGGTTCGGATTTCACCAGCCAGCGCGCCATTTCAAACCCCCAGTTCCGCTGCCCACGCATCGGGCTTGAAACCGATCAGCGCGGCAGTGTCGCCCTCCACGATGGGCCGCTTGATCATCGATGGGCTCGCCAGCATCAGCGCCGTGGCCTTGTCCGCATCCAGCCCCTGCTTGTCCGCATCGGGCAGCGCCTTGAAGGTGGTGCCGGCGCGATTGAGCACAGTCTCCCAGCCCCAGCGCGCCACCCAGCGGGCCAAGGCATCGGCGGGTACGCCGGCTTTCTTGTAATCGTGGAAGTCGTGGGCAATGCCTGCCGCCGTCAGAAAGCTGCGGGCTTTCTTCACCGTGTCACAATTGGGAATGCCATACAGGTTCATGCCGCCATCCATGCCAAGCTGCGCGCCCGCTGCCAAGTCGGCTGCGACAGGCTGGCCGCTGCCGCGGGCGCTGCGGCTGTCCTACAAGGCGCTTCCGGACTACATTGGCCAATATCAGCTGCCCCGACATTCCGGCCGCAATAATTTCCCTGATTCGATACGATTCGTCCAAACCGTCAATACTGGAGATGACAGCACACGATGGAGATCGTCTGGTTCAAGCGCGATTTGCGGGTGCATGATCATGCACCCCTCGTTGCTGCGTGTACCAGCGGGCGGGCAATGTTGCCGCTGTACATTTTCGAACCGGAAATGTGGGCGCAGGCCGATGCCAGCGGGCGGCAGTTTGCGTTTCTGGCCGAAGCGCTCGCCGATCTTGATCGCAGCCTTTCGGCGCGCGGCGCGCGGCTGGTGGTTCGGGTAGGCGATGCCGTGCAAGTGCTGCACGATCTGCACGCGGCGCACGGCCTGACCGCCATTCACGCCCACCAGGAAAGCGGCAATCTGTGGAGCTTTGCCCGCGACCAGGCGGTGCGGCGCTGGGCGCGGCAAGCCAGTGTGCCGGTGCTTGAAGCGCAGCAGCACGGCGTGTGGCGGGCGCACGGCAATCGCAATGGCTGGGCGGCGCGGTGGGAGGCGATGATGCGCCGCCAGCGCGTGCCGGCGCCCGCCGCCATCCGCATGGCCGATGTGGCAACCGAAACAATGCCCGATGCAGCCGCGCTGGGCCTGGCACCGGACCCCTGCCCCGGCCGGCAAACCGGTGGGCGGCGCGAAGGACTGGCGCTGCTGAAAAGTTTTCTGAACGAGCGCGGCCGGCCCTACCGGGCCGCGATGTCGGCGCCCGGCAGCGGGGCCGATCACTGCTCGCGACTATCACCGCATCTGGCGGTGGGCGCGCTTTCGATGCGCGAAGTGCTGCACGCCGCCGCCGCTGCCCGCGCCCGCTGGACGGACGCCGGCGACACGCGCTTCACTGGCTCCATTGAAAGCTTCATCAGCCGGCTGCACTGGCACTGCCATTTTATCCAGAAACTGGAGGACGCGCCGTGGCTGGAGGCGCGCTGCCTGCACCCGGATTATGCCGGCCTGCCCGATCACGACGCCTCGCGGCTGGCGGCGTGGGTGGCAGGGCGCACGGGCTGGCCGTTCGTCGATGCCTGCATGCGCAGCCTGGCCGCGACCGGTTGGCTGAATTTCCGCATGCGGGCGATGGTGATGGCGGTGGCCAGCTATCATCTGCGGCTGGATTGGCGGCTGAGCGGCGCGGCGCTGGCGCGGCTGTTCACTGATTACGAACCCGGCATCCACTGGCCGCAGGTGCAGATGCAATCCGGCACCACCGGCACCAATATCCCGCGGATTTATAATCCCATCAAGCAGGGCCATGATCAGGATCCCGGCGGCGATTTCGTGCGCCGCTGGCTGCCGGAACTGGCACATCTGCCGAGCCAATTCGTGCATGAGCCGTGGCTGGCCCCGGCGCAGCTGCGCGGCGATTATCCCGCGCCGCTGGTCGATCATGAACAAGCTGCGCGCGGGGCCAAGGCGGCGATCACCGCCATCCGCCGCAATCTCGCCCACGCTGCGCCGGCCCGCGCCATCGTTGCCAAGTACGGCAGCCGCCGCGCCGGCCTGCCGAGCACGGAGCGCCGGCGCAAGGCGGCAGCGCCAGCCAGCGAGGGCCAGGTTTTGGGCCAGGGCCAGCTTGATCTCTGAGCGCTGACAGGTATCACGGCTGCATGGATGGCAATCCGATCACGCCGGCCGGCATGGCGGCAATGCGGGCACGCTATGAACAGCTGATCCACGGCGACCGCCCGGTGATCGTTGAAGTGGTGCGCTGGGCTGCCGGCAATGGCGATCGCAGCGAGAACGGCGATTACATCTATGGCCGCCAGAAACTGCGCGAGATCGACCGCGAGCTGGGCCATCTCGCCAAGCGGATGACCGCCGCCCGCGTCGTCGATCCGGCCCGCCAAACCGAACGCGGCAAGGTGCTGTTTGGCTGTTCGGTGGAGATTGCCGACGATGACGGCAACCGCCGCACCTTCACTCTGGTGGGGGACGATGAGCAGGACGCTGCCGCAAACCTGATCGGCTGGAGCGCCCCCATCGCTCGCGCCCTGCGCGGCGCGCGCCTGGGTGACATGCGAATCGTGCGGCTGCCGGGTGGCGACAAAAACCTGGAAATCGTGACCATCATCTGGCCCGCCGAACACCCCGGCTGAACGTCACCCTAGCCCTCTCCGTGGCCGCGAAACCGTCATCGGCGGGCTTGACCGAGGAAAGAGGAATTCAGAATGACCTTGACTTGCGTTTCGGTAAAACCGAGACCGCTCAAGAGAAATGCAGGGCAATCGCGGGGAACCCCATAACCGCCCTTCATGACCGATATCTCAACGTCCACTCCGTGTACCCTGAAGAGCCTGCGCAAGCGGCACACATAGACTTTCACGATTTTGGGTGAATCGGTCCCGAGCGCTTTACAGATTTCAGAGTTTGAAACGATCCGACCGTGGTTTGCGAGCAGGGTGGTCAGGACCACGAGCGGTGCCCTGCTCAGATCCGGCAAATGAGATTTGAAAACCTGCAAGAGATCGACGTCAAAGTCCGGGTGGTCATCACGACGCCAGGACCGCTTGTAATCCGCCTCGGATTCGTCTGAAAGCGTGCGAAGTCGTGGATCGTTTTCTAGTTCATTCTGCTGCTCTCGCACTTCGCTGATCCGCTGCGGAGGCCAAAGTAGCTCGCCGCTTGTCAGAGTTCCGCGTGCCTGCGCCACAAGCCCGCGACAGGTTCTGAGCAATGTCTCGACCTCCAATATTAGCGAGTGCACCGCCGCAGCCGGGTCACCAAAATCGACATGGTCGCCGCCGTGCCGACCTGCGGGGGCGGTACGCGCGCCGTTCACAATGGTATCCACTTCGTTCATCATCTCGTCATCCCTGATGCCTGGCGCGGTGCGGCAAGCGGCTTCAAATGTTGAACCTAGTTGGCGAAAAGCCAATCAGGCGGCGCCCGGTCTGGCGCGATCTCTGTGAGCGGAAAAATAATCTGAGTTGATCTCTAACCACTATCTACCGAAAATTCATCCGTTTTGGTTAACCTTATAAAACAAAACCAAGTTAAACAACCACATAGAAGCGAAATTTTTAGACTAACGATCACTATACACTTGAAGTAAAAACAAATTTCTATCGCTGATAACAATTGCAGTCGTCTGTATTTTTAAAATCAGATAT
>NZ_JBDNFM010000265.1:0-2041 GCF_041689835.1 Sandarakinorhabdus sp. | reverse complement strand
CTCCGGCCGACGCTATGCGTCCGCATTTGTGCTGGCCTTCAGCCTCGCTCTTGCGGGGCCCCTTGCTTCAGAGACGAAATCCGTTTCGGGAACGGTAAGCCGCGTCACAGACGGCGATACATTCCATTTGCTTGGGCTCGATCCTGCAATTCGCGTCTGGGGTCTGGACGCTCCTGAGCGCAAACAAGCAGGTGGCTCTGATGCAACGCGCGCGATGCGCGGTTTGATCTCCGGGGCGACGCTTACCTGCCAAGTCCGCGATATTGATCGCTATCGCCGCATTGTTGCTCAGTGTTTCCTGCCTGATGGGCGCGACATCGCAGCGGAAATGATCCGCATGGGCGTGGCGACGGAATACTGCCGCTACTCTGGCGGTTATTACCAAACCTGCTGATCTCTCGTTTCAGGTCAGTGGGTCTACCGTCATGTAGTGCAGCACCACCGGAATGATGGCAGCCTTCAGGCTGGCCGCGCCCTCGACCGGCAGATCGACCGGCTCGGGCGCTTCGGCCTCGACCCAATCGCAGAGGCCGCCCAAGGTGCGGTCAGCGGCGAGCTGGGTGCCGATGGAGCCGACCAGCGCATCAAACAGCGCGTCGCGCCCGTTGCCTGCCTGGATCACCACCTCCAGTTCCGCCCGGTGTTCATAGAAGTAGGTCAGCGGCGACAGCGTCACCTCCGGCTCGCCCGGCTTGCCGTCGCGCAGGATAATCAGGCCAGACGCAGGGATGCGCTCGGGCAACACTTCTCCGCGCAGCACCGGGGCGGCAAGCGTCTGCAGACGGGTGTGAAGTGCGGCGAGGATGGTTTCACGGGTGCTGGGCATTTTTGCGCTCTTGCTGGATTGTGACTTCTGCGGAAGCCATCGATATGCTAAAGGTAATACCTGTGAATACTCGCAGGAGACGCCCCATGAACGCCATTCGCCCGATTGCCGTGAAGCTGGATCAGGACACCCGCGACCGCCTGAAGCGGCTGGCGGATGCCAAAGACCGCTCCACCCATTGGATGCTGCGCGAGGCCGTGTCGCAGTTTGTCGAACGCGAAGAGAAGCGCGAGGCGTTTCGCCAAGCCGGTCTTCGGGCATGGGCAGAGTATCAAGCCACCGGCAAGCACGTCACACATGACGAAGCGGACGCTTGGCTTGCCAAGCTGGAAGCAGGCGAAGATGCTGCTGTTTCTGAATGCCACAACTGATCTGGTCGCCCGCAGCCCTGCGGGATGTTGAACGGCTGTATTGGTTCCTTGCGGTCAAAAACCCTGATGCTGCCCGCCGTGCGGCCAAATCCATCCGTGAAGGCATGCAGATCCTAAGCGATCAGCCCGGCGCGGGGCGTCCTGCCGAGGACATGGAGCCGGAATTTCGCGAGTGGTTTATCACCTTTGGCGACAGCGGCTATGTGTCGCTCTATCGGTTTGACGGCGAAACGGCGGTAATCTTGGCCGTTCGCCATCAGCGCGAAGCTGGCTATTGACGGCTCAAAGGGAAAATTAGAGATTTCCGTCCACCCAGTTCGCCACGATCAGCCCCGGTACCCCACCCACCGCCCGCTCGGCATCCCGCGCCAGATCGAGCCGCTTTGGTATCTTGACCTGCGGCACTAGAAGGAAGATCGGCGCCGTCACGAGGCCCCGGCCGGTCTTGGACCGCGACGCCACCGCGCGGCCCTTGGTGTTCAGCCGCCCCTCGGCCACCAGCAGGCTTGGCCCCCGGCGGCGATAGATGAACCGCAGACGCAGCCCGGTGCGGCGCTCCCATTCGCCGGGGGTGATCCGGCCGCCGCGCGTGGATTTGCCAGCCGCTGGCGTCGGGATCGCCAGCCAGAAGCCGTTTTTCGAGCGGATCAGCGGGCCGGTGTCGTGCGCGCCGACGATCACCGGGGCGTTCGACCAGACCAATGCGGCGGCGTTCAGGCTTTCGCCCGATTTTGGAAAGCTGGCGAGGCGGATCGAGTTGGCAAGCCGGGTGCCAAGCCCGGCCCCGGTGATCTGCGCGCGCCAGGCGGTTTTCAGGCCGGTGCCCGCCGCGCGCATGGCGGCG
>NZ_JBDNFM010000264.1:0-2980 GCF_041689835.1 Sandarakinorhabdus sp. | reverse complement strand
ATGCGCCCGTCACGCTGGACATGCTACCGGCCGCAAAACAGCCCGCGATCGACTGTTTTTACGTCTATCCCCCCGTCTCCACCGATCAGGCGCCCAACAGCGACATGACCGCCGATTTGGCAGAAACCAACGTGGCGCAGGTGCAGGCCGCGCCGTTCCGCCAGGCCTGCCGGGTGTTTGCGCCGCTGTACCGCCAGGTCACGCTGGCCGCCTTGCGTGACCGCATGATGGGCAAGCCGGTCACCGCCGATCCCACGCTGGGCTACAAGGATGTTTCGGCCGCCTTTGCCGATTACATGAAGCACGACAATAAGGGCCGCGGCGTTGTTTTGATCGGTCACAGCCAGGGCAGCGGCGTACTCAAGGTGCTGATTCAGAACGAGATCGAAGGCAAGCCGGTGGCCGGCCAGATTGTCGCCGCCTATCTGGCCGGCCACAATGTGCTGGTGCCGGCCGGCAGGCAAGTTGGCGGCGATTTCAAATCCACCCCGCTGTGCCGCACACCCACGCAAACCGGCTGCGCCGTCGCCTGGGTGACGTTCCGCGACACCATGGCCGTGCCGCCCGCCAGCCTGTTTGGCCGCCCGCCTGCCGCCGCACCGGCCGGCATGGCCGCCGCCTGCACCAATCCGGCGGCGCTCGCCGGTGGCCGCGTCACCGTCAGGCCCTTGATGGTCAATCGTGCCGACATCGTGGACAATGGCGCCGCAGCACCGAAATGGGCCCAGGGCCGCAACATCCACACGCCGTTCGTTGCCCTGCCCGGCTTGCTGAACGCCGAGTGCATGGCGCGCGACAATGCCAGTATATTGTCGGTGGGTATCAACGCCGATCCCGCCGATCCCCGCACAGACACCATCAACGGTGACGTCGTTGCCGGCGGCCAGGTGGTGGAGGCGTGGGGATTGCACCTGATCGACATGCAGGTGGTGATGGAAGATCTGGTCGATCTGGCCAAAACGCAGGGCACAGCCTGGCTGCGGCAACGCGGAAAGTAACCGTTCAGGCTGGGCATGCGTATAAGATGGCATGACCACTAGACGTACCCTGCTTGGCCTGATCGCCGCCCTGCCTTTCGGCGCTCCCGCCCTTGCGGCGCCCGGGCGCTTCGCTGTCAGCTACACGCCTGCGGAATGGCAGCGACGGCTTGGGAAGGAAGCCTTTGCCGTGCTGCGTGAAGAGGGCACCGAACGCCCGTTCACCTCACCCCTTAACAAGGAAAAGCGCGCGGGCACCTTTGTCTGCCGCGGCTGCGCGCTGCCACTGTTCAGTTCGGCGCACAAATTCGAAAGCGGCACCGGATGGCCGAATTTCTGGCAACCGCTGAACAAGACCGCAATCGGATCGACGGTGGATCGCAGCTATTTCATGGTCCGCACCGAAGTGCATTGCAGCCGCTGCGGCGGACATCAGGGCCATGTATTCGACGATGGGCCCAAGCCCACCGGGCTGCGATATTGCATCAACGGCCTGTCATTGGCCTTCGTACCAGGGAAAACCGCATGAAGCGCGTGTTGTTGATTGCGATGTTGCTCGCCGCCCCCGCCTGTTCAGCCGAACCCATGGTGCTGGCCCCTGCGCCTGTGGTGGATGCCATGTTGGCGAAGGGCGCACTGCAGAAGGCAGTGTTTGCCGGCGGCTGTTTCTGGGGCGTCGAAGGCGTGTTTGAACGGGTGAAGGGCGTGAAATCCGTGGTGTCGGGCTATGCCGGCGGCGCGCGGGCGACGGCGATTTATGAAGTGACCGGCAGCGGCCTCACCGGCCATGCCGAGGCGGTGGAGATCATCTACGATCCCGGTGTCGTGTCCTATGGCACGTTGCTGCGCATCTTTTTCTCGGTAGCGCACAATCCCACCCAGCTCAACCGTCAGGGGCCTGACAGCGGCAGCCAGTACCGCAGTGCGCTGTTCACGCGCGGGACGGAGCAGGAACGGATTGCGCGGGCGTATGTGACGCAACTGGAGCGCGCGGGCACCTGGAAGCCCAAGATCGTGACGACGTTCGAAGGCGGCAAGCCGTTTTACGCGGGCGAGGCGTACCACCAGAATTATCTGCGCGGGCACACGTCGCAGCTGTATATCGCGATCAACGACATTCCCAAGGTGGAGGGGTTCAAGCGGCTATTTCCAGCGCTGTGGAGCGAGCGGCCGGCGGTTTAGTCCAAATCCGCTCATGCCGAGCTCATCTAGGCGCGGTGCTGACTGCGGAATTGGCCTTTGCAGGAGAGGCCGGCGGCGAGGTCGCGCCGTTAGACGAAACAAAAAGGGCGGCTTGAGGGCCGCCCTTTTTGTTCGCTGGCCGATCTTGCCGGAGCCCGTGCCCAACGCTACGCGTTGGTCACAGGCCCAGCTGCGATATCAATGGCCCCCACCATTCAAAGCCTTCACAATATTATCAACCATCTTCTTCGCATCAGCGAGCAACATCATCGTGTTGTCCGAATAAAATACCGGATTGTCCACGCCGGCATAGCCCACCCCGCCCATCGAGCGCTTGATGAACAGCACGGTCTTGGCCTTTTCCACGTCCAGGATCGGCATGCCATAGATTGGCGACGTCTTGTCGGTCTTGGCGAGCGGGTTGGTCACGTCGTTGGCGCCGATGACGAAAGCGACATCACACTGGCCAAATTCGCTGTTGATGTCTTCCAGTTCGAACACCTCGTCATAGGGCACGTTCGATTCCGCCAGCAGCACGTTCATGTGGCCGGGCATGCGGCCGGCCACCGGGTGGATGGCGTATTTCACCGAGACGCCTTCTTTTTTCAGCAAATCGCCCATTTCGCGCAGCGAGTGCTGGGCTTGGCTGACCGCCATCCCGTAACCCGGCACGATGATCACGCTTTCGGCGTTCTTCATGATGAAGGCAGCGTCGTCAGCCGAACCGGCCTTGAACGGCTTTTGCACGCCGGTGCCCTTGGCCGCACTGGCCCCGGATTCAGCACCAAAGCCGCCGGCAATCACGCTGATGAAGCTGCGGT
>NZ_JBDNFM010000263.1:0-2891 GCF_041689835.1 Sandarakinorhabdus sp. | reverse complement strand
CAGGCTGGCGGCCAGCGGGCTGCCGACCAGATTGGAAATGCCCAGGTGCGATTGCGCCACGGCGCGGGTGAAATTCATGATCGCCGGCGTGTCGGCGGTAACAACATGAATATCCATGCCCAGCCGATCGGCATGCAGACCCAGCGGGCTTTCGACGCCGGCCAGCCCATCCAATGTATAAAGCGCGGGCAAGGCATGGATAACGCTGCGGCTGCGCGGATCGATGGCAGCGCGGCCGGCCTGGCGCAACGTCACCATGTCGGTGGGGGTGATGCCGGCCCCGGCGATGTCGATTTCCGCACTGGCCATCGAACTGGCCATGTTGCCCGCGGCGAAGCTGGCCACCACGCTGTCCATTTGCAGGCCGGCGGCGCGTTCGGCCTGGTCCATGGCGCCGCGGATGGCCATTTCGGCCTTGTCGAAATCCGTTACCGTGCCGCGCTTCAGGCCCAGGCAGGGCTTTTGCCCGCTGCCGATGATGCGCGGCGGCCCATCGCCGCTGATCAGCGCAATCAGCGCCGACACTTTCGAGGTGCCCACATCAAGCACGGCCACCGCCCGTTCGGGCTGGCCGCGGCCAAGGGGGGAAAGCGGGATGCGCGGTGCCATCGTCGTCCTTCAGATCTTCTGCGCTTGCGCGGCGGCGCGGCGCGCCTTTTCCGCTGCGGCCAATGTTTCCGCCACTGCCGGCCCAGCCACGATCATGCGCCCCGGCAGCCGCAAATCAAACCGGGTGAAGCGCCCGCCCAGCAGCCGTTCCGGGCCTTGCCCATCCAGCTTGGCAAAGCTGGCCAGCGCGGCGCGCGCCTCGCCCGGCCGGTCGGGCAGGGCCAGCGTCTCGCCGCTTTTGAAGTGCAAATCCCAACGGCGACCGCCCACGAACACGGCGGCGTTCACGTCGCGGCCCAGCGGGGTGGCAGCAATCAGCTCCAGTGCGTCGCGCACGCGGGCATTGGCCCCGGCGCCCACCAAGATCGGCAGCTCGTTCCAGCGTTCCAGCCGCTCACGGGTGAGCACGCGCCCGCTGATGTCGATGGCGGCAAGGCGCTGGCGGTGCTGCCACAGCGCCACCGGCTTGCGTTCTTTCACCTCGATCACAAGGGTATCGGGCAGGCGGCGCTGCACGCTGGCATCAGCCAGCCACGGCAGGGCGCGCAGGCGGCTTCGCACCTCGTCAAGGTCGGTGGCCAGCATGGCGCTGCTCGGCCCATTCAAGACGGCGGCATAAATTGCCAGCCGGTCCTGTTCGCGTGCGCCGGTGAGCTCAACGTGGCGCACCTCCCAGCCCTGCGCCGCCGTCCACCCCACAAAGCCGTTCCACAGCCGCCGCGGCACACCGATGGCGATCATCACGATCACGGCGACGGCCAGCACCACGCCCGCGCCGATGCCAACTTGCCGGCGCGTGATCTTCGCCCCCGTCATGCCCCCCGCAATGCCCTGCTTTGGCCGTCTTTGCGCGGCTTTGGGCGGCCGGGCGCCGCGTTTCAGCACGGCTGCCGTCATTGCGGGTGTCCTTGTCCGTGGTCTGCGCCAGCCTTGTCCTCCAGCGCCAGATCGATCAGGCGCTGCACCAGTTGTTCGTAGCTGATGCCGCGATATTTCGCCTGTTCCGGCACCAGGCTCAAGGGCGTCATGCCGGGCTGGGTGTTGGTTTCCAGCAGAAACAGCCCGGCCAGCCCCAGCGCCGGATCCCAGCGGAAATCCGAACGGCTGGTGCCGCGGCAGCCCAGCACCCGGTGCGCCGCCAGCGCGTGGGCAAGGCACGCTGCCTCCACATCGGCCGGCAGTTCGGCCGGGCACACATGCACGGTCAGGCCATCGGTGTATTTTGCCTCGTAATCATAAAATCCCTGAGTTGGCCGCAATTCGGTCACCGCCAGCGCCTCGTCGCCCAGCACCGCCACGGTGAGTTCCTTGCCAGCGATGAACGGCTCGGCCAGCAGCGTTGCAAATTCATTCCAAGGCCCAGGCACGTCGCGGCGAATGGGATTGCCGTAATTGCAGGCATCGGTGACGATGGCGACACCCACCGACGATCCTTCATTCACCGGTTTCAGCACATAGGGCCGCGGCAGCGGATCGCCGGCAAACAGGCTTTCGCTCGCCACCAGTCTGCCCAGCGGCATCGGGATGCCGGCCGGCACCAGCATCTTCTTGGTCAGTTCCTTGTCGATGGCGATGGCCGACGTGGTCAGCCCGCTGTGGGTGTAGGCCAGGCCCAACAGGTCCATCAGCCCCTGCACCGTGCCATCTTCGCCGGGCGTGCCGTGCAGCGCGTTGAACACCACATCGGGCGCCGCCGCTGCCAAGCGCTGCGCCACATCACGGCCCATGTCGATTTCGGTCACGTCGTGGCCCAGATTGCGGCAAGCCCGCGCGATGCCGCGCCCGGAAGTGAGCGACACCTCCCGCTCCGCTGACCACCCGCCCATGAGCACTGCGACTTTCATGCGACCCGCCCCACCCGCTGAATTTCCCACTCCAGCGCCACGCCGCTCGCCCGCAGCACATGCGCGCGCACCAATTCGCCCAGCGCCTCGATATCGGCGGCGGTGGCACGGTGGCTGTTGATCATGAAATTGCTGTGTTTCTCGCTCACTTCGGCGCCGCCCACGCGCAGCCCCCGGCAGCCGGCGCCGTGCACCAGTTCCCAGGCATTGTGCGGCGCCGGGTTCTTGAAAGTGGAACCGCCGGTGCGGGTGCGCAGCGGCTGGCTGGCCTCACGCGCGGCGGCGATGCGGTCCATTTCGGCCTGGATGGCGGCGCGCGTCCCGGGCCGGCCGCGCAGCCGCGCCGCAACCACGATTTCGCCGCCTTGCAGATTGGAATGGCGATAGCTGAAATCCAGCGCCGTCAGGCCGCGCGTTTCGATGCCGCCGTCGCGGGTG
>NZ_JBDNFM010000262.1:0-9634 GCF_041689835.1 Sandarakinorhabdus sp. | reverse complement strand
CGCCACCCTCCCGTTCCAGCAGGCCTTGGGCCTGCTGAGGAGGTCTCTTTGACTGGGCTCGCGCACTCCGCCGCCTGGACGAACTGAACGCGCGGGTCGAAGACCCCAAGCTGTGGGACAATCCCAAGGCTGCGCAGGTCCTCATGACCGAGCGGCGCCGGCTGGATGAAGCCATCACCGCCACCCGCGATATCGAGCGTGACCTGACCGAAACGCGCGAATTGATCGAACTCGCCGAAATGGAAGGCGACGAGGCGCTGGCCCAGGACGGCGTGGCTGTTTTGCAGGTGCTCGCAGTCAAGGCCGAAAAGGACAAGGTGGCGGCGCTGTTGTCGGGTGAGGCCGACAGCAACGACACCTATATCGAAATCAACAGCGGCGCTGGCGGTACCGAAAGCCAGGATTGGGCGTCGATGCTGCTGCGCATGTATCAGCGGTGGGCCGAAAAACACGGCTACAAGGTTGAACTCATTGATTTCAACAGCGGTGAAACCGCCGGGATCAAGAATGCGATCATATTGGTGAAGGGCAACCAGGCCTATGGCTGGGCCAAGACCGAAAGCGGCGTGCACCGGCTGGTACGCATCAGCCCCTATGACAGTGCCGCGCGCCGTCACACCAGCTTTGCCAGCGTTTGGGTCTATCCGCAGGTCGATGATGAAATCGACATCGAAATCAAGGAATCCGATCTCAGGATCGACACCTACCGCGCGTCGGGCGCTGGCGGGCAGCACGTCAACACCACCGATTCGGCCGTGCGCATCACGCACATCCCCACCAATGTGATCGTCGCCTGCCAGAACGAGCGCAGCCAGCACAAGAACCGCGCCACCGCGATGAAGATGCTCAAGGCCCGGCTGTATGAACGCGAACTCGCCATCCGCGAGGCGGAATCGGCCAAAACCGAAGCCAACAAAACCGATATCGGCTGGGGCCATCAGATCAGGTCCTATGTGCTCCAGCCCTATCAAATGGTGAAGGACATGCGCACCGGCGTCACGTCCACCAGCCCCGATGACGTGCTGGACGGCGACGTCGATCCGTTCATGGCCGCGGCGCTGGCGCAGCGGATGACCGGCGAAGCGGTTGACGTTACCGACGTGGATTAAAGGTGCAGGCTATGCCGTGAACTGCGCCTGATAACGCGCCAGGCCAGCATCCAGATCGGCGATGAGATCGCCCACGTCCTCCAGCCCGATCGAAAGCCGCACGATGGGGCCGGGCAGGGGCGTTTGGGTGGAGGTGCGGATGCGGTCCAGTTCAACCGGCAGCACCAGCGATTCATAACCGCCCCACGAAAAGCCGATACCAAAATGCGCCAGCCCGTCAATCAGGGCGGCGGTGTGCGGGCGGCTGCCCTGTTTGAGCACCATCGAGAACAGCCCGGTGGCGCCGCTGAAATCACGTTTGAACAGTGCGTGATCGGGATGTGAGGGCAGGGCCGGATGCCAGACGCGGTCCACCGCCGGGTGACCTTCCAGCCAGCGTGCGATGGCCAGCGCAGATTGTTCGTGGCGGTCCAGCCGCAGGTTCAGCGTGCGCAGGCCGCGCAGCGCCAGCGCGCAATCATCCGCCGAAACGAAATGGCCCAGGCGGTATGCGGTTGCCTTCAGGCGCGGCCACAACGCGGCATTGCAGGCGGCGCTGCCCATCATCATGTCGCTGTGGCCGCCCACATATTTGGTCAACGCCTGGATGCTGATATCCACGCCCAGCGCCAGCGGCTGCAGCCGCAGCGGCGTCGCCCAGGTGTTGTCGATGATGGTGGTGATACCGCGCGGCCGGGCAGCGGCGGTGATCGCCGGCAGGTCCTGTATCTCGAATGATAATGAACCCGGTGATTCCAGCAGGATCGCCTTGGTCTTTTCAGAAATCACATCAACGATTCCCGCCCCGCAACGCGGATCATAATAGCGGGTGGTAATGCCCAGTGGCCCCAGCAGATGATCGGCAAAGCTGCGGCTCGGCTCGTAGGCGCTGTCGGTCACCAGCAGCTCGTCGCCGGCCTTCAGGCATGCGAGCAGGCTGGTTGTGATGGCTGCCACGCCCGACGGGAACAATTTGGTGCCGGCCGCGCCCGGCTCCAGTTGGCTGAGCGCATCTTCCAGCGCCCAGTGGGTCTGGGTGCCGCGCCGGCCATAATACAGCCCGGCGTCGGGATCGTGCAGCGCCTGGTCCAGATCGGCCAGATTGGCGAACAGGATCGTCGATGCCCGCGCCACGGGGGGGTTGACCATGTCCACCGCGTGCGCGCGGCCCGCTTGCGCCAACTGCGTGCCGGTGCCGAACGCCGACAGATCGGGGCGCGGCGGCCGCCGCTGGGTCACGCGCCCGTCACCGCATCGCCCGAAACGACAGGGTTATGCGGGTTGGCGCCCCATTCGCTCCAGCTGCCGTCATAGATGGCAACATTGGGCTTGCCGGCCAGCGCCGCGCCAAAGGCCACCACCGGCGCAGTGATGCCGGAACCGCAGGTGGCAACCAGCGGCTTGCCCAGATCGATCCCGGCGGCATCGAACAACGCCTTGATCGTTGCCGCCGGCTTGTAGGTGCCATCCTCGTTGAACATCGCTGAATAGGGGATATTTTTCGAACCGGGCATATGGCCGGGACGCACGCCGGGGCGCGGATCGGCTTCGGCACCGGTGAAACGCGCAGCGGAACGGGCATCAACAACCTGTTCGGCCTTGCTGCGCAGATTGTCGGCCATCTGGGCGGCGTCGCGCACCTGCGCCTTGTCGGCCCACACGGTGAAATGACGGTGGCGCACTATCGGCTTGCCGCTTTCCACCTGCCGGCCTTCAGCTTGCCATTTGGCAAAGCCGCCGTCCAATATGGCCACTTCGTGGGCGCCGAACAAACCCAGCATCCACCAAACGCGCGCCGATGATTTCAGCGGGCTGTTGTCGTACACGACGATGCGGCTGCCATCGCCCAGGCCCAGTGCCTGACAGCGCGAGGCGAATTTTTCGGCCGGCGGCAACATGGCGGGCAGCGGATTGCTGGTGTCCGACACTTCCTCGATGTCGAAGAACACGGCGCCGGGGATGTGCGCTGCCTCGAATTCGGCGCGGGCGTTGCGGGCGTGTGCAGGCAGAAACATGGTGGCGTCGATGATCCGCAGGTCGGATTTACCCATCTCTGCGGCAAGCCAGTCAGTGGACACCAGAAGGTTCATGCGGCACTCCCTACGCGTCGTTGTTTTGACCGTTATGAGCGTGACATAATTGCGTGGCCGGCGCATGTCACGCCCATAGTCGGCTCAGTGCGCAGCTTTGTTACAGCATGGAGAGATTAAGTGGTGGACGTGTTGCATTTGGGCCAATCTTCTGGGCTGCCGGCCAGTCCGGAAGCGGCAGTGCTGGATTATCCGCCCAACCCGCGGCCGGGCGCAATATTCCTCGTGCGCTTCACCTGCCCGGAATTCACCTCGGTGTGCCCGGTCACCGGCCAGCCCGATTTCGCCCACATCGTCATCGATTACGTGCCGGATGAAACGATCGTTGAATCAAAGGCCTTGAAGCTTTTCCTCGGATCGTTTCGCAACCACGCCGGTTTCCACGAGGATGTGACTGTGGGCATCGGCCAGCGCCTGGTGGCCGAGATGAAGCCCAAATGGCTGCGCATCGGTGGTTATTGGTATCCGCGCGGCGGCATCCCGATCGATGTGTTCTGGCAAAGCGGCGCGGTGCCGGATGGTCTGTGGCTGCCCGATCAGGGCGTGCCGACCTACCGCGGCCGCGGCTGAGGGTTTTGAAGAGGGGGAAGATAATGATTCGCGCCATTGTAGCCGCGCTGCTGGTGACGAGCGCCGCGCATGCCCAGACCGCCGACCAGCGGCTGAAATCCCTCTATGACGCGGAATGGCAATGGCGACTGGTGCAGACCGGGCAAGTGCAGGACGGGCTGGACACGCGGCAAGGCCCGCGCCTGCCGTGCGAGACGCCGGCCTGCCATATGGAACGCCAACGTTACTGGCGTGGAGTGCTTGGCCAGTTGGCCGCCATCCCGGATGCTGAATTGTCGGCGGAAGAACGGCTGAACAGGGCGGTGCTGACGGAATCGCTGCGCGCCGAAGTGACGGCGATTGGCTGGCGGAAATATGAAATGCCAATCAACAGCGACAGCAACATCTGGAGCGATCTTCCGGCGCAGGTACCATTCCGCACAGAAAACGAATATCGCAACTACATCAGCCGTATGCGCGACATTCCGCGCTGGTTTGATGAACATGCCGCCAACATGCTCACCGGGATGAAGCGCGGGTTTACGCCGCCGGCCGTTACGCTGAAGGGCCGCGATGACACGCTGGCTGGCCAGATCAAGCCAAGTCAAGCCAGCCCCTTTTTTGCGCCGTTCATCCGGATGCCGTCCAGTATTTCGCCCGGCGCGCAGGCTGCCTTGCAGGCCGAGGCCGCCAGCGTGATCGATGAGATCGTCAACCCGGCGCAAACCCGGCTGCTGGCGTTCCTGCGCAGCGAGTATCTGCCCGGCGCCCGTACCACCACGGCGGCGAAGGAACTGCCCGATGGCTTGGCGTATTACCGCGATCAGGTTCGCGAATACACGACACTGGAACTTTCGCCCGATCAGATCCACGAACTCGGCTTGGGTGAAGTCACCCGCATCGACGCCGACATGCAGCTGACCATGCGCGCAGCAGCATTTTCCGGCGATTTCAGGTCGTTCTTGAAATTCCTTCGTACCGATCCGCAATTCTATGCGCGCACGCCCGCTGAACTTCTCGGCTTTTCGGCGCTGGTGATGAAGAAGATGGACGGCAAGCTGGATCAGGTCTTCACCACGTTGCCGCGCATGCGTTTCACGCTGCGGCCGGTGCCCGATGCAATCGCGCCGGTGTATACATCCGGGCGCGGCGGGCTCGATGCTTGCTACATGAACACCTATGACCTGAAATCGCGGCCGCTGTACAATCTGGTGGCGCTCACCTTGCATGAATGTGTGCCCGGCCACAGCCACCAGGCCGCGATGGCGCTGGAGGCACCTTCTCGTCCGCCGTTTCGCCGCCGCACCTATTTTTCCGGCTATGGCGAAGGTTGGGGCCTGTATACCGAGTGGCTGGGCACCAAGCTGGGCCTGTATGAGGCGCCCTACGAAGAATTTGGCCGCGAGACATTCGAGATGTGGCGCGCCGCCCGCCTGGTGATCGACACCGGCCTGCATACCAGGGGTTGGAGCCGTGATCAGGCCATCGCCTATCTGGAAGACCATACCGCGCTGTCGCGCCGCGATATCGAGGTGGAGGTGGACCGTTATATCAGCTGGCCGGGCCAAGCGTTGGCTTACAAGCTGGGCGAGCTGAAGATCCGTGAGCTGCGCGGACGTGCGGAAGCCGAACTTGGCCCGCGCTTCGATCAGCGGCCATTTCACGACACACTGCTGGGCATGGGTTCAGTGCCGCTGCCGGTGATGGAAAGCGAGATGCTGGCGTGGATCGCGCGGGAAAAGGCCAAAGTTTCGTCGGCCCGCTGACGCTCAGGGCATCCCGGTCAGCTTGTGGGTTTGCAGGCTGAGCCGCCACTGCGGGTGGGTGAGGCAATAGGCAATGGCTGCCTGAATATTGTCGGCCTGCGCCGGGCCATCCATCGGCTGCAGAAAAAATTGCTGGAAATCGAGGCCGGCAAAGCGCTCTGGCAGCGCCTTGGGCTGCGGATAGACCAGCTTGAGCTCGTTGCCGGTGGTCAGCACCAGCGGCGCATCGGCCTTGGGCGACACGCAAATCCAGTCGATGCCTGGAGGCGGGGCTTGGGTGCCGTTGGTTTCGATGGCGATCTCGAAACCGCGCGCGTGCAGCGCTGCCACCAGCGGCGTATCAAGCTGCAACAGCGGCTCACCGCCGGTGCAAACAACGAGGCGGTGCCTGGCTGTCTCGCCCCAACAGGCGGCAACTGCATCGGCCAGCGCGTCAGAACAAGCGAATTTGCCGCCGCCCGGCCCATCGGTGCCAACGAAATCGGTGTCGCAGAACGTGCAAACTGCCTTGGCGCGGTCCTGCTCTCGCCCGGTCCACAGGTTGCAGCCGGCAAAACGCAGGAACACCGCCCGCCGACCGGTTTGCGCGCCCTCGCCCTGCAGCGTGAGGAACAGTTCCTTGACGGCGTAACTCATGTGGAAGGGCTCTGGGCAGGGTCTGCCACTCCGGCCTCGGCAAAGCCCTTGGCGCGCAGGCGGCAGCTGTCGCACTGGCCGCAGGGCCGGCCTTGCGGCGAGGGGTCATAACACGACCAGGTGAGGTGCAGCGGCGCGCCAACCGCTTGCGCTGCTGCGATGATGCCGGCCTTGTCCATCGTCATCAGCGGGGTGTGGACACGGAAAGCAGCACCTTCCACACCGGCCTTGGTGGCGGTGTTGGCCATGGCTTCGAACGCCGCGATGAATTCCGGCCGGCAATCGGGATAGCCGCTGAAATCCAGCGCATTCACCCCAATGAACAGATCGCGCGCGCCGGCGGCTTCGGCCCAGCCCAGCGCCACCGACAGGAAAATCGTGTTGCGCGCCGGCACATAGGTGACCGGGATGCCCGGCCCCACGGGTGCCCCGGCCTTGGCTTTGGGCACATCGATATCGGCGGTGAGCGCCGATCCGCCAAAGCCGGTGAGATCGAGCGGCAGCACGATGTGGCGCTCCACCGCCAGCGCATTGGCCACGCGCACGGCATGATCAAGCTCTATGCGGTGGCGCTGATTGTAATCGATGGTCAGCGCCAGGATGCGCCAGCCTTCGGCGCGGGCCATGGCGGCCACCGTGGTCGAATCCAGCCCGCCCGAAAGCAGGACAACAGCCAGCTTGCCGGTCATGCAGGAATCGCGAATACGCGGCTGCAGAACTGGCAATCCACGGCGATCAGTCCGCTGTCGTCTCGCATGCCGACGCGCTCGGTTTCGGGGAAGCGCATCAGCACTTCCTTGATGTGTGTTGCCGAGCAGCGGCAGCCTTTTACCGGGGTGGGGCCGGGCACCACGCGCACCTGTTCTTCGTGGAACAGACGCCACAAAAATGCTTCTGCCGACAGATCGGGGTCGGTCAATTCCGCAGCCGAGGCGGTGCCGGCCAGTGCCGCAACATGGTCCCAATCGGGGTGCTGTTCGCCGGCATCCAGCCGTTCGCCGCCGATTTCGGCGCGGGCCAGATGCTGCACGATCAAACCGCCAGCCAGCCAGCCGGTGGCGGCGCTGCCAGCCACACCGATACGCATCAGCGTGGGCAATTGTTCGGATTGGCTGAACCAGCCCTCCAGCGCGGCGGCCAGGCTGACACCTTCCAGCGGCACGATGCCTTGCCAGCGTTCTTCCGATGTAACTTGGTCGACGGTGATCGCCAGATAGCCTTTTCCGAACAATTCAGGCAAGTTCATGCCTTCATGAACAGCGGCTTGCGCATCATACTTCATGTAACCGCGCAGTTCTCCGGCGCGCCAGTCGCAGGCCAGCAGATCAACCACACCGCCTTTGGCCGAGGCCTGCACGGTCACCTGGCCGTCGTCTTGCCGCATGGTGGCCCCCACCAATGCCGTGAGCGTAAGCGCTTCAGCGAGCAGCCGGGTCAGCGGTTCGGGGTAGGGGTGCGCAGCCAGGATGGCATTCAGGGTTGCGTCCACGCGAACCACCATGCCGCGCACACCGCGCGACGGCACCATGAAGCCCAGCGTGCGATCGGCGGTGGGGGCAATGCCTTCGGCCAACATCACAGCTGCCCCAGGCACCAGAGCAGGATGGATTTTTGCACGTGCAGGCGGTTTTCGGCTTCGTCCCACACGGCAGAAGCCGGGCCGTCCATCACACTGTCGGTCACTTCGTCGCCGCGGTGGGCGGGCAGGCAGTGCAAAAACAGGGCGCCCGGCGCCGCCTTCGCCATCAGTGCATCGTTCACCTGAAAAGGCTGGCAGGCTGCCATTTTTTCCTTGGTGTCGGCCTGGCCCATCGACACCCAGGTATCGGTGACGACAACATCGGCGCCATCGACGGCGACTGCGGCGCTGTGCACCAGATCGATGCAGCCGCCGCGCGCGCACGCCATTGCCATCACGCCCGAATCGGGCTCCAACCCCCACGGCACGCCGACTTTCAGATCGAATTTCAGCAGCGAGCTGGCTTCGATCAGCGAATTGGTCATGTTGTTGCCATCGCCGACATAGGCCCAGGTCGAGCCGGCCACCGGGCGGCCGCTGCGTTCCTCAAAGGTCATGATGTCGGCCATCACCTGGCAAGGGTGGGACAGATCGGTGAGGCCATTGATCACTGGCACGCCGGCATGTTCGGCCAGCTGTTGCAATTTGTCATGGCTGTTGGTGCGCAGCATGATTGCATCGACCATGCGGCTGAGCACGCGGGCGGTATCGGCGATGGTTTCGCCGCGGCCCAGCTGCATTTCGCCGGCGCTGGTCACGATGGTCGTGGCGCCGAGCTGGCGCGCACCCATGTCGAACGAGAAGCGGGTGCGGGTGCTGGGTTTTTCAAAGATCATGCCCAGCACATGGCCGGCCAGCGGTGCATCAGCGTCAATTCGCCCCTTGGGCCAGCCGGCGCGCGCAGATTTGCGGCGGTGGGCATCATCAAGGATGGCGCGCAGGCCGGCGGGGGTGGCAGTGGCAAGATCAAGGAAATGCGGCATTTTTAAAAATCCTCCCCTCCCCTGCAAGGGAGGGGCTGGGGGTGGGGAAAGGTGGATCGGAACTTCGCAGTCCCGCCCCTGAATAGGCGGGATTCAGGCAGCCGCAGCCGGCTGATAGCTGCGCGCGGCGGCAGACAGCCGCTCCACACATTCGCGGATCTGCTTTTCCTCGATGGTGAGCGGTGGCAGCAGGCGCACCACATTGTCGCCGGCGGCAACGGCAAGAATGCCGTGGCTGCGCGCGTGGGTTACAAACGCGCGGCTGTCGCTCTTCATCTTCAGGCCCAGCATCAGGCCAACACCGCGAACGCTTTCAAACAGATCATCGTGATTGGGGATCATCTGTTCCAGCGCTTCGGTGAGCCGAGCGCCCATTTCGGTCACTCGCTGCAGAAACGCCGGCTCCGCCACAATGTCCAGCACGGCTTCGCAGGCCGCCATGGCGAGCGGATTGCCGCCATAGGTGCTGCCGTGCGTGCCGATGACCATGCCAGCCGCGGCGCGTTCGGTGGCCAGGCAGGCGCCAACCGGGAAACCGCCGCCAATGCCCTTGGCGATGGCCATGATATCAGGCGTGATGCCATAAAGTTCGTGCGCAAACAGCTTGCCGGTACGGGCGACGCCGCATTGCACTTCATCAAGGATCAGCAGCAAGCCATGCTTGTCGGCCAATTCGCGCAGCCCCTTGAGGAACGCGGCGCTGGCCGGACGGATGCCGCCTTCGCCTTGAATCGGCTCCACCATGAACGCGCCCACCGTATCGTCGATCGCGGCTTCGGCAGCAGCGAGATCGTCGAACGGCACCACCTTGAACCAATCGGGCAATGGCTCGAAACCCTTGCGCAACTTTTCCTGATCGGTGGCGGAAATCGCAGCCATGGTGCGGCCGTGAAAGGCATTGGAGAAGGTGATCACACGGTGTTTGTGGGGATTGCCGGCTGCGTAATGATAGGAAAGCGCAGTTTTAAGTGCACATTCAAAAGCCTCGGCGCCGCTGTTGGTG
>NZ_JBDNFM010000261.1:0-2973 GCF_041689835.1 Sandarakinorhabdus sp. | reverse complement strand
GTTGGCGGGCACGTTCAGCAGGCGGGCCGCGCTGGCCAGTTCGCTGCTGCCGCCGCCATCACGCTGGTTCCACATCCACCACGCCCAGCCGCCGGCTGCCGCCAACGCAGCCGGGACGATGCGGCCGCTGCTGAGGAAGCGGAAGGCGAGCAAACCGGCCACCGCCAGTCCGCCATAGCGCAGCAGGTTGGGGACCAATTCGCCCCGTTTGTGCAGCCACCAGGCGATGGCCGCGACAGCGATGAGCGCGAGCCGCATCAGGCCGGCATTTCCACGCCGCCGGGCAGATTGAGCCCGGCGATGAGCGCGCGCAATTCGTTGCGGGCGGCAACATGCGACAGCGAAAAATCGGTGAGCACGGCGCGATCGAGCAGGGTGAGCCCGCGCGGGAAAAATTCGCGGAAGATCACGCGTTCCGACAGGCCGGGCAGCACGCGGAAACCAATGCGGCGCGACAGCGATTCCAGCGCCGCCCCCACCCGCTGCTTGTTGCGGGCGTCAAGTGTTGACAGGCGGTTCCTGAGCACCACCCAATCCATCGGGCGGCCTTCGTCGCGAGCGCGGCGGGTGCGGGCTTCCCATACCATTTCGGCATAAAAGCTGGGCTTTTTCACTTCGAATGTTTCGCCGTCGACCTCGCCGATCAGATCGAAATCGACGAAACTGTCGTTGATCGGCGTCACCAGCGTATCCGCGCGGGCCATGGCAGCGCGGGCCAGCGCCGAATCGCGGCCGGGCGAATCGACAATGACATAATCCTGATGGCTCGCCTGTTCAAAGCGCAACACCAATTCGGCTTCGGCGCCGTCGCCGTCGGCCACCACCACCGCGGCTGGCCCCGGCAGATTGATGGCGCGGCGCTGGGCATGGTTCCAGCGGTTTTCCAGATACCGGGTGGATGTGCGCTGCCGGCTGTCGAGATCGATCAGCGCGGTCTGCTTGCCGGCCAGGGCCAAAGCGACGCCGATATGCACGGCGGTGGTGGATTTGCCGGTGCCGCCTTTTTCATTGGCCAGCACGATCACATGCGCGGTCACAGTCGTCCTTCGTTCCTGCTTGCAGTTGGCTGCTGTATCGCCCACAGCGCCGCCACCCTGTCAACGGTAACGGCGCGAAACTTCGCATGACACATCGGCTTCCCACGGTCAGAACCCCGGCCGAACTGCGCGCCGCGGTGCGCGGCTGGCACGCCGCCGGCCAGCGAGTCGCGTTGGTGCCCACCATGGGCGCGCTGCACGCCGGGCATCTGGCGCTGGTGACCAGGGGACTTGAACTGGCCGATGTGGTGGTGGCCTCGATCTTCGTGAACCCCAAGCAGTTCGGCCCCGGCGAGGATCTGGAGCGTTATCCGCGCGATGAAGCCGGCGATGCAGTGAAGCTGGCCGGCGCGGGGTGCAGCCTGCTGTACGCGCCCGATGTCGCTGTCATGTACCCGCCGGGCTTTGCCAGTTTCGTGCGCGTGGCGGGTCTGCCCGATCTTTTGTGCGGGCGGGTGCGGCCGGGACATTTCGATAGCGTGGCGACCGTTGTGGCCAAGCTGCTGAGCGCGGCCCAGGCCGATCATGCGGTGTTTGGCGAAAAGGATTGGCAGCAACTCGCCATCATCCGCCGCATGGCTGCCGATCTGGATATCGGCACGCAAATCGATGGCTGCGGGATCGTGCGCGATGGCGATGGCTTGGCGCTGTCGAGCCGCAATGCCTATTTGTCGGCTGATGAGCGCGTGCGGGCGCTGGCGCTGCCCCGCACGCTGGATGCCGTTCGCACTTCGATTCTGGCCGGCATGCCGGTGGCCGCCGCGTTGGCTGCGGGCGAACGCAGCATCAAGGCGGCCGGTTTTGCCAGGCTGGACTATCTGGAGCTGGTGGACGGCGAAACGCTGTACAGCCTCGGCGCGGCGGCTCCGGGCGCGCGGCTGATGGTGGCCGGCATCATCGGCACGACCCGCCTGATCGACAATATCGCGGTTTAGCGTCGCCGCATTTCCAGGGTGGGGTTCCAGCTTTGGCCGTAAGGAGTGGTCCATGGGCCGCGATAGCCCCCAAAGCCGCCGCCAAAGCCGCCGCCAAAATTATTGCCAATCAGCAGATTGTTTTGCGCGTCGCCGCTGGTGTAGCCGAGGCTGACACCCGAAATTCCGCCCCAGCGGCTGGTGCCTTGCATCACCGAGATGGCTGCGGTGCCGGTTTCGCCCACTGGCATCACGGCGGTGCCGCTAATGCCGAAGGTGCCGCCGCTGCCGGCAAACATGCTCATTTCGCCGTGGACCTTGCGATCGCGAACTGCGGGGCCGCCGTCACCATTGAATTCAGGATAAAGCGAGCGGCCGAGCACGGAGGAACGCTGCGCTTGTTCAGGGGTGAGCACCGGAGTCCGTTCCGGCCCGTTGGCAGCAGCGGCAATTACCGCTTCACGTTGCGTGTCCGACAGGCGGACAATCTCCGTTGCGCCGAGTGGCAGTGGCGCAGGCAGGGTGGCCGTGACGGCGAGCAGGAACATGAATCGCATGAGGCATCCTAGCACAGATCAGCCTTGCGCCTGCCTGAATGGGCCGTGGGCATCAAGATATTCGATTTCCTCGATCACGGACTTCGTTTCGCGGGCGAGATAATCGGTAACGGCGCTGCGGAAACCGGGGTTGGGGATGTAGTGGGCAGATATCACCGGGGTGGGCCGATAGCCGCGCGCCAGCTTGTGCGCGCCTTGCGCGCCGGCTTCAACGCGGGAACGGCCGTTGTTGATCGCCCATTCGATGGCCTGATAATAACACAGCTCGAAATGCAGGAACGGCACGTCCTCGGTTGCCCCCCAATAGCGGCCATACAGACATTCATCACCGATGAAATTGAGCGCGCCCGCAATCGGCTGGCCGTTTTTCAGGGCAAGCATCAGCAGCACACGGTCGCCCATTGCCGCGCTGATCAGGCTGAAGAACGCGCGTGTCAGATAAGGCTGGCCCCATTTGCGCGCGCC
>NZ_JBDNFM010000260.1:0-6899 GCF_041689835.1 Sandarakinorhabdus sp. | reverse complement strand
GGCGCCGGCGGCACCACGCGCGAACGCACCCACGCCACGGTGGCACGCATTGCCGGCGACACCCCGGTGCCGGCCGCCGCTCATTTGACCTGCGTGAACGCCACTGCCGAGGAACTCGATATCATCGCCGATGAATATTGGGCTGCCGGTGTGCGCCACATCGTGGCACTGCGCGGCGATCCGCCCGGGGGAATTTCGGGCGGCGATACGCGTTTCGTGCCTGTGGCCGGCGGCTATGCCAGCGCCGCCCACCTGGTGGCCGCCCTCAAGCGCCGCCACGATTTCGAAATTTCGGTGAGCTGCTACCCTGAAACTCACCCGGAGGCCACCAGCCCGGCCGCTGATCTGGATGCACTGAAAGCCAAGCAAGATGCCGGTGCCACCCGTGCCATTAGCCAGTTTTTTTTCGAGCCTGACAGTTTCTTTCGTTTTCGCGACAGCGTGGCGGCGGCCGGCATCGATATTGAGTTGGTGCCGGGCATCTTGCCGGTGACCAATTTTGCCAATCTTAAAAAGATGGCGATCAGCTGCAACACCAATTTGCCGGTGTGGATGGCGCATCTGTTCGAGGCGCTGGACGACAAGCCCGCCGCCCGCCAATTGGTCGCCGCCACGGTCGCTGCCGAGCTGTCACGCCGGCTGTATGCGGGCGGGGTGCGGCACTTCCATTTCTACACCCTCAACCGCGCCGAGCTGTCGTATGCCATCTGCCACATGTTGGGCGTGCGCCCGGCCCTGGAGCTGCAAGCATGATCAACGCCGCCCAAAGCTTGCGCGCCGCCGCCGCCAGCCGCATTTTAATTAAAGATGGCCCTTACGGCACCGCCATTCAGGATCTGGGGCTGACCGCCGCCGATTATGCCGGCGATATCGGCAACAGCCATGATCAGAAGGGCAATAACGATCTGCTCAATCTGACGCAGCCCGCTGCAATCGCCGGGGTGTGCAATCGTTACCTTGCCGCCGGTGCCGATCTGCTGGCCACCAACACATTCAACGCCAACCGCATCAGCCAGGCCGATTACGGCATGGAAGCCCGCGTGCGCGAAATCAATCTGGCCGCGGCCAAGGTGATCCGCGATTGTGTCGATGCCGCCACCGCGGCCGACGGCAAACAGCGCTGGGTCGCCGGCAGCCTGGGGCCAACCAACAAGACATTGTCCCTGAGCCCCCGCGTTTCCGATCCCGGTTACCGCGAAGTGACGTTCGACGAAGTGAAGGACGTGTACCGCGAGCAGATCGATGCGCTGCTGGATGGCGGGGTGGATTTCATTCTGATCGAGACAGTGTTCGACACATTGAACGCCAAGGCCGCTGCCTTTGCCGCCGCCGAAGCCGGCGATGCGCGCGGGGCAGTCGTGCCGGTGATGCTGTCGATGACGCTCACCGATCTGTCGGGCCGCAACCTTTCAGGTCAGACGGTGGAGGCGTTCTGGCACTCGATCCGCCACGTGAAGCCAGTGGCGGTTGGGCTGAACTGTTCGTTTGGTGCCACCGAATTGCGGCAGCACGTGCAGGCGCTGGCCAAGCACGCCGATACGCTGATCCTGACCTATCCCAACGCCGGCCTGCCCAACGATCTGGGCGCCTATGACGAGCAGCCAGAAACCACGGCGGGCTTCATTCGCGGCTGGGCCGAGGAGGGCCTGGTCAATATCGTGGGCGGTTGTTGCGGCAACACGCCCGCGCATATCGCTGCCATGGCGCGGCAGGTTGCCGGCCTGCCGCCGCGCGCGGTGCCGACAGAAGCGCCCGAACTGCGCCTTTCCGGCCTTGAAGCCCACAGGTTTGCCGCATGAGACAAGTGTCCTTCATCAATATCGGTGAACGCACCAACGTCACCGGTTCGGCGGCGTTCAAGAAACTGATCATGAACGGCGATTACACCGCCGCCGTCGAAGTTGCCCGCCAACAGGTGGATAGCGGCGCGCAGATCATCGACGTCAACATGGACGAAGGCCTGCTCGACAGCGAAGCGGCCATGGTCACGTTTCTCAATCTGATTGCCGCCGAACCGGATATCGCCCGAGTGCCGGGGATGGTGGATTCGTCGAAATGGAGCGTGATCGAAGCCGGGCTGAAGTGCCTGGCTGGCAAGGGCATCGTCAATTCGATCAGCATGAAGGAAGGCGAGGCACAATTCCTGGAGCAGGCGCGCAAATGCCTGCGCTATGGCGCCGCCGTGGTGGTGATGGCCTTTGATGAAAAGGGCCAAGCCGATACCGGGCAGCGCAAGGTTGAAATTTGTGAACGCGCGTACAAGCTGCTGATCGGCATCGGGTTTCCGCCCGAGGATATCATCTTTGATCCCAACGTGTTTGCCGTGGCGACGGGCATCGAGGAGCATGACAATTACGGCGTCGATTTCATCGAGGCCTGCGCCGAAATCCGCCGGCGCTGCCCGCATGCCCATATCTCGGGCGGCGTATCCAACCTGTCGTTCAGCTTTCGCGGCAACGAGCCGGTGCGCCGGGCCATGCACAGCGTGTTCCTGTATCACGCCATCCAGGCCGGGATGGACATGGGCATCGTCAACGCCGGGCAGCTGGATGTGTATGACGCCATCGATCCCGAATTGCGCGAGCTGGCCGAAGATGTGGTGCTCAACCGCCGCGCCGATTCCACCGATCGCATGTTGGCCGCAGCTGACCGGTTCAAGGGCGGCCTGATCAAGACCGCCGATCCGGCCGCCGAACTGTGGCGCAGCTGGCCGGTGGAAAAGCGGCTGGAACATGCGCTGGTGAAGGGGATGGATGCCTTTGTCGAGATCGACGCCGAAGAAGCCCGGCTCCAGATGGCCCGCCCGATCGAGGTGATCGAAGGCCCGTTGATGGCCGGCATGAACGTGGTTGGCGATCTGTTCGGCACCGGCAAGATGTTTTTGCCGCAGGTGGTGAAATCGGCCCGCGTCATGAAAAAGGCGGTGGCGCACCTGCTGCCGTACATTGAATTGGAAAAGCAGTCTGGCTCGTCGTCCAAGGGCCGCATCATCATGGCGACAGTGAAGGGCGATGTGCACGATATCGGCAAGAATATCGTTGGCGTCGTGCTCCAGTGCAACAATTTCGAGGTGATCGATCTGGGCGTGATGGTGCAGGCGCAGACCATCCTGGATGCCGCTGTGGCCAATGATGCCGACATGATCGGGCTTTCCGGGCTGATCACGCCCAGCCTGGATGAAATGGTGCATGTTGCGGCCGAAATGCAGCGGGCCGGCATGACCATGCCGCTGCTGATCGGCGGCGCCACCACCAGCCGCGTGCACACCGCGCTACGCATCGCGCCGGTCTATGCTGGTCCGGTGGTGCACGTGCTTGATGCCAGCCGTGCCGTGGGTGTGGCCGGCACGCTGGTTTCCGATACGCTCAAGGACGGTTTCGTTGATGAAACGGCCGCCGAATACGAGAAAATTCGCATCCAGCGCGCTGGCGGTGCCCAATCGGCGCTGGTGCCCATACAAAAGGCTCGCGAAAACGCCTTTCCCACCGATTTCACCACCTATCCGCCGATGCAGCCGAAGTTCACCGGCGTGCAGACCATCGATGATGTGACGGTGAACATGCTGATCCCCTACATCGACTGGACGCCGTTTTTCCGGGCCTGGGAACTGCACGGCAATTATCCGGCGATCCTTACCGATGAGGTTGTTGGCGAGAGCGCCACTGGCCTGTTTGCCGATGCGCAGGTGATGCTGAAACGCATCGCGGCCGAAAAGTGGCTCAGCCCCAAGGGCGTGATCGCCATCTGGCCGGTGCGGCGCGAGGGCGACGACGTCGTACTGTTTGGCGACGAAAGCCGCTCGGCGCCGATTGCCCGGCTGCCATTCCTGCGCCAGCAGATTGCCAAGCGCGCCGGCCGTGCCAACATGTGCCTCGCCGATTTCATCCACCCCGAGTCCGATTGGCTGGGCTGTTTTGCGGTGCAGGCCGGCGAGGGCATCGACGTGCAGCTGGCGCGCTTCAAGGCCGCCCACGACGATTACAACGATATCCTGCTCAAGGCGCTGGCTGACCGGCTGGCGGAGGCGTTTGCCGAATATCTCCACGAACGCGTGCGCCGCGAGATCTGGGGGCATGAGCAGGGCAACAAGATGTCGTGTGACGATCTGATCCGCGAACGCTATTCGGGCATCCGCCCGGCGCCCGGCTATCCGGCGTGTACGGAACACAGCTTGAAAACCCACATCTTCGATCTGATGCACGTGGAAGACCGCGCCGGCATCACGCTGACCGACAGCTTTGCCATGTGGCCGACGGCGGCCGTATCGGGCTTTTACTTTGCCCATCCCGAAAGCGCTTATTTTGGCGTGGCCCGGGTGGGGCCGGACCAGCTGGAAGATTATGCGCTGCGCCTTGGCGTGAGCCGCGAACGCGCCGAACAGTTGCTGCGGCCAAATCTCGACTAGCCGGCAGGCGGGGGCTCGGCCTATTGAGCCGATGTTCCTCCTGACAGCAGATTGATTGACCGCAACCACCGCCTCGTTCCTTGCGCCACTGCCCGGCTTGTTGCCGGAGCGTCGTCGCGTGTCGGTGCTGGCGGTGGTGGCCGTGCTGCACGTGCTGCTGATTTTGCTGCTGTTGTTGCTGGCGCCGCCGCAACCCAAGGGCAAGCCGGGGCGCGATTCAATGGTGGCGGTGAACATTGCCGCCCCCACCCCGGAACGCGCCAGGCCGACGCCGCAGCGCCAGCGCCAACCCACCCCCAAACGCGCCGCGCCGCAACCCGAACCGATGGTGACCGCGCCCGATGCGGCGCCGGCGAAATGGAGCTTTGGCGATCCGGCACTGCGCGGCCTTGATATCAGCAAATTGCCCACCGCCGATGCCGGCCCGGCCCAGATGGCCGATGCCGGCCCGCCCGACAGCGCGGTGGTGGGCGTCGCGCCCGATGGATCCAAACTGTATGCGGCGCAGTGGCACCGCGAGCCGACCGATCAGGAATTGAGCTTTTATCTGCGCAAGGCCCGCGGCGCGAGCAACCCCGGCGCCTTTGGCCTGATCGCCTGCCGCACCGCGCCGCGTTTCAAGGTCGAAGATTGCCGGGCCATCGGTGAAAGCCCTGGCTCCGGCCTTGGCTATGCAGTCAATGAAGCGGCCTGGCAGTTCCGGGTGAAGCCGCCGCGGGTGAACGGCGATTATCAGGTGGGGACGTGGGTGAGCATCCGGATCGATATTCGGCCAGAGGGTTAGATCATCTTGGCCGCAACCTTGGCGGCATCGATCAGGCTGATGGTGCTGCTTGCCTTGGCCAATATCTTGCCGTCCAGCGTGGTCAGCCGGCCTTCGGCAAACACGGTGCGGCCGCCGGCTTTTTCGATCCAGGCTTCGGCCAGCACGCGGCCCGGATTGGCGGGGGCGAAGTAACTCACCTTGATTTCAAGGCTGATCGGCACGCGTTCAAAGCCATATTTGGCCATGACGGCGTGGGCCATGGCAGCATCGATCCAGCCCGCCACAAAGCCGCCCTGCGCCACGCCGCCGGAATGGCAGATGGCGGGCAGCACTTCATATTCAATCACCGCGTGGCCGGGGTCGAAACGCACGATGCGGCGCTGGGCGAGGCTGTGGGGCAGCGAGCCTTCGGGGCCGGTGTCGGGTGGCTGGGGGAATGCGGCGGCTTCGCTCATGCCGGTTTGCCGATCTTGTCTTGGGTGTTTGTATCGAAGTCCGCCGCATCGTGGCGTTCGTGCAGCTGGCTCGCGGGATCGCCAAACACGCGGTTGACCATGCGGCCGCGTTTTACCGCCGGGCGGCCGCCGATCTGGTTGGTCCAGCGGATGACGTTGGTATAGCCGGCAACCTCGAGGAACTCCCCGGCTTCATACAGCAGCCCCAGGCTCATCGCGCCGTACCACGGCCAGATCGCCATATCGGCAATGCTATATTCGCTGCCGGCCATGTATTCGTTGGCGGCCAGATGGCGGTCGAGCACGTCCAGCTGCCGCTTCACTTCCATGGCATATCGATTGATCGGATATTCCTGCTTGGTGGGGGCATAGGCGTAAAAATGCCCGAAGCCGCCGCCCAGGATAGGCGCGGAGCCCATCTGCCAGAACAGCCAGCACAACGCTTCGGTGCGGGCGTGATGCCCGGTCGGCAGGAAAGCGCCGAATTTTTCCGCCAGATACAGCAGCATGGCGCCGCTTTCGAACAGTCGAGTGGAAGGGTTGGCGCTGTGGTCCACCATCGCCGGGATTTTGCTGTTGGGGTTCACATCGACAAAGCCCGAACCGAACTGCGCGCCGCTGCCGATGTTGATCAGCCAGGCATCATATTCGGCGCCCGTGTGGCCCACCGCCAGCAGTTCCTCAAGCATCACGGTCACTTTTACGCCGTTGGGCGTGCCCAGCGAGTAAAGCTGGAACGGGTGCTTGCCGACGGGAAGTTCCTTGTCCTCCAGCGGCCCGGCGATGGGGCGGTTGATGTTGGCGAAACGGCCGCCAAAGCCCTTGTCCCACGTCCAGACGTTGGGGGGCACATATTCGGTCATGGTGTTTCCTTTTGACGAGATGGATCAATCATCCAGCGCGGCATAGACCATGGTGCGCATTTCCTTGCGCACCGGCCAGGTGGAGGACGGGATGAGCTGGGTCATGAAGATGCCGATCAGGTCTTCTTCGGGATCGACCCAGAAGAAGGTGCTGGCGGCGCCGCCCCAGAAAAAATCACCGTCGCTGCCGGGCATCAGCGTCTTGTGAGCTGCCGTGCTGGTGGCAAAGCCGAGGCCGAAGCCGACGCCGTCGTAGGCTGCTTCGGAAAACAGGCTGCGGCTCATGGCGGGCAGATCGACGCTGCCGGGCAGGTGGTTGGCGGTCATCAGGCTGAGCGTCTTGCGGCTGATGAGGCGCGTGCCGCCAAGGGTGCCGCCGTTGGCCAGCATGCGGCAGAATTGCAGATAAT
>NZ_JBDNFM010000259.1:0-2915 GCF_041689835.1 Sandarakinorhabdus sp. | reverse complement strand
GCCGATCACCACCCGCCCCTTTACCACGCGCGGCGCGCCGGTGATGGTGTAAGGGAGGGGCGTGTCGGTGAAGGTCTGGCTGCTCCATTTCACCTTGCCGGTGCCAGCATCCAGCGCGATCAACCGGCCATCCAGCGCCGCGACAAACACCAGCCCGTTCCACACCGCCACACCGCGGTTGACCACGTCGCAGCAGGCGCTTTGCCCGCGCGCCTTGTCCACCTGCGGATCAAATTTCCACTTCACGCGGCCGGTCGCGGCATCCAGCGCCATTACCTTGGACCAGGCGGTGGTGGTGAACATCGTGCCATCCACCACGATCGGCGTGGCTTCCTGGCCGCGCGACGTATCAAGATCGACCGACCATGCCAGGCCCAATTTGTTCACATTGCCGGCAGTGATCTGGCTGAGATCGGCAAAGCGCTGCTCGTCATAATTGCCGCCGTGCGTCATCCAGTTGCCCGGCTCGGCCCGGGCATTCATCAGCCGCTGGGCATTCACCCCGCGCACGCCGGTGCTGGGGCCGCCCGAAACGGCGGCCGCGCTATTCAGCCCAGCCCACAAACCTGCTGATGCCAACAAAGCCAAACCAAAGCGCCGCATGTCACCCTCCAAAACGTCTGTTCGTCAAACGGTAGAGTATGACGCTGGCAGCCGGTTACAAGCTTGATTTAGTAGCAGGACCGGCCAGGCCGGCCGACGCGGCCGATCAGCGGCTGCCAGCGCCGTCGGCAGCAAGAACGGGCGCGCGCATCGCAGCTGGCGGCACTGTGCCCGCGTCCTGCGCGGCCACTTGCCGGGGGACAGCCTGAAGCTTGGCCGGGGCCGCATCGGCCAGCAATTTCTGGCGGGCCTTGAACTGCTGCAGATAAACCACATCGGCATGGCGAGTGGCCACGGCCGGAGCGGCCAGAGCAAAGACAGCCAGCGCGGCAACAGCGAAACGGAGAGCCATCAGTTCGATCCCGTTTTTTATTCAACTTTCTGCAATATACTCAATTTGACGTATTTTTCAAGCTTTTGGTGCCAAAAACCGCATTATTGCGCGATAAAGGGCTGAATTCAGCCGTTTTCAAGCACAAAATTGCATTTTGTGTCCAAATACCTGATCATGCCGGAGCAGGCAGGCTCACCACCCAGGCATTGAAGGCGACCACCACGCCGGCCAGCATCATCAAGACAGCCTTTGTGCGATTGCCGCCCGGTTGCTGCCACAGCCAGATACCGCCCAGCACCAATGCCATGGCCGCGGCCAGCGCCAATCCAGCCAGCGGGCTCACAGTTTCGCCTCAAGGTTCAACTCGGGCTTCACCTCGGCCAGCACTTTGGCGACGGCGGCCTGCCACTGGCTGCGGCGGGCGCTGCGGGCCACGCCATCGATGGCAGGGTGAAAGCGCACATCGGCTGCGACCATCGCGGCAGCGGCAGCGGGCAGATCGGGAAACAGGCCGGCGCCCACCCCGGCCAGCATCGCCGCGCCCATCGCCGTGGTTTCGATCACGCGCGGCCGTTCCACCACCGCGCCCAGGCTGTCGGCCAGATCCTGGCACAGCCAATCATTGGCGACCATGCCGCCATCAACGCGCAGCATCGCCGCCGCCACGCCGTCGGCCGCCAACGCATCCACCAGGTCGGCGGTCTGCTGGCCCTGCGCCTCCAGCGCAGCACGCACGATATGGGCGCGCGTGCTGCCGCCCGACAGCCCGCAGATCACCCCGCGCGCATCGGGCGCCCAGTAAGGCGCGCCCAGCCCGGCCAGCGCCGGCACGAAACTCACGCCGCCATTGTCGGGCACGCTTTGCGCCAATGCCTCGCTATCGGCGCTGCTGGCGATGATCCCCAATCCGTCGCGCAGCCACTGGATGGCCGAACCCGCGACAAAAATTGCACCTTCCAGTGCATAGGCCGCCGCCCCGTCCAGCCGCCAGGCCACCGTGGCCAGCAAGCGATTGCGGGAAACCGGCGGCACTGCCCCGGCATGGGCAAGCAGAAAACATCCGGTGCCATAGGTCGCCTTCAGCATCCCGGCAGACAGGCAGGCCTGGCCGATGGCAGCGGCCTGCTGGTCACCCGCAACGCCCGTTATGGGGATGCGCCGGCCCAGCAGCGCGGTGTTTGCCAGCGCCCCGGCACAATCCACGATGCGCGGCAGCGCCGCCTTTGGCACGCCGAACAGCGCGATCAATTCATCGTCCCATTGGCAGGCGGCCAGATCCATCAACAGGGTGCGGCTGGCGTTGGTGGCATCGGTGATGTGCGCCTGCCCGCCCGAAAGATTCCAGATCAGCCAGCTTTCCACCGTGCCCACCGCCAGCCGGCCATCCCGCGCCGCATCGGCCACCGTCGGCCAGTTATCCAGCGCCCAGCGCATCTTGGTGGCGGAAAAATACGGATCGAGCAGCAGGCCGGTTTTCGCCTGCACCCGTGCTTCAAGTCCCGGTTCGTGCGCCTTCAGGCCGGCACAATAATCCGCGGTGCGGCGATCCTGCCAAACGATGGCGCGGGCCAACGGCTCACCGGTGGTCAGGTCCCAGAAACACACGGTCTCGCGCTGGTTGGTGATGCCGATCGCGGCAATGCGCTGGACGCCAACCTGTGCTGCCACCTCCTCCAGACAAGCGCGCGACAGATCTCGAATCTCGCCCGCATCATGCTCCACCCAGCCGCTCGCCGGATAATGCTGAGTAAGCGCGCGGCCAGCGCTGGCGACGATCTCGCCGTCCTGGCTGAACGCTATGGCGCGGGTGGAGGTGGTGCCGGCATCGAGCACAAGGAGCAGTTGGTCTTTCATGTCGCCTTTTCTATGGCCGTAAAGGCCGTTAGGGAAGCGGGCGTGACGCATTCATCGCAACCATATGATCTTGCCATCATCGGCGCCGGCATCAACGGCGCCGGCATTGCCCGCGATGCGGCCG
>NZ_JBDNFM010000258.1:0-2170 GCF_041689835.1 Sandarakinorhabdus sp. | reverse complement strand
GTCAAAGCCGCCAGCACTTCATCCAGCGCCGCATTACGGGTGGAAACCCGCGCGCCGGCCTTCACCGTACCCAACTGATCCGCGAGCCGCGTGAGCGCCGGCGTGGTCACGGCGGCGCTGACCAGCAGACAGCTATCCTGTTCCAACCGTGCCCGATCTGCGGGCATCACATATGGATCGCTTTCCCCGTCACGGCCATCGCCGCCTCCTTCAACGCCTCCGAATGCGTTGGATGCGCATGACACGTCAGCGCGATATCCTCACTCGACGCGCCAAACTCCATCGCCTGCGCGGCTTGCGCGATCATCGTGCCGGCCATGGCGCCGATGATGTGCACGCCCAGCACACGGTCGGTCTTGGCATCCGCCAGCACTTTCACGAAGCCATCGGTGTCGCGGTTGGTCTTGGCGCGGCTGTTGGCGGCAAACAGGAACTTGCCCGTTTTGTACGCCACACCTTCGGCCTGCAATTCCTCTTCGGTCTTGCCCACCGTGCCAACCTCGGGGTGGGTGTACACCACCGCCGGGATCACCGCGTGGTTCACATAACCAGCCAGCCCGGCAATATTGTCGGCGCAGGCCAGGCCTTCGTCTTCGGCCTTGTGCGCCAGCATCGGGCCTTCCACCACGTCACCGATTGCCCAGATGCCGGGCACGGCAGTGGCGAAATGATGATCGATGGGAATGCGGCCCTTGGCGTCCACCGCCAGGCCGGTTGCAGCCAGATTGAGGCCATCGGTGTTGGGCCGCCGCCCGATCGACAGCAGCACCACATCGGCTTCGATGCTCTCGGCCGCGCCGCCGGCAGCCGGCTCAACCGTGACGGTCGCGCCCTGCCCCATTCGTTCCACACCCGTCACCTTGGTGGAGGTTTTCAGCACAAGACCTTGCTTTTTCATGATTTTGGCAAAAGCATCTGCAACTTCGATATCCATCGCCGGCACGATGCGCGGGGCGTATTCAACCACCGTCACCTTGGCGCCCAGACGCCGCCAGACGCTGCCCATTTCCAGGCCGATATAACCGCCGCCGATCACCACCAGATGGCCCGGCACCGTGGGCAGGCTCAACGCTTCGGTGGAGGTGACGATCACCTCCCCGTCTGGCGTCATGCCGGGCAGCAGGGCGACTTCGGAACCGGTGGCGATGATGAAGTTCTTTGCGGTGAGGGTGCGGTCACCCACCATCACTGATTTTGCGTCGATGAAACTGGCTGCGCCCTTGATCCATTCAACCTTGTTCTTCTTGAACAGCATCTCGACGCCGCCGGTCAGCTCCTTCACCGCCTTGTCCTTTTCCGACAACAGCACCGAAAGATCGAAGGAAACGTTGTCGGCCTTCACGCCAAACTTGGCCAAATGCCCGCCGGCCAATTCCTCATACAGATGGCTGCCGTTGAGCAGCGCCTTGGAAGGGATGCAGCCAACGTTGAGGCAAGTGCCCCCCAGTGCGGCGCGTTTTTCCACGCACGCCACTTTCAGGCCATGCTGCGCCGCGCGGATCGCCGCGACATAGCCGCCGGGGCCCCCGCCGATGACAACGACATCAAATTCGGGACTGGCCATGAAATGGCTCCTTACAGATCAATCAGCAAACGCGCCGGATCTTCGATGGCTTCCTTGACGCGCACGAGGAAGGTTACGGCTTCGCGGCCATCGATCAGGCGGTGATCATAGCTCAGCGCCAGATACATCATCGGGCGAATGACGATCTGGCCGCCCCTCACCACGGCACGATCCTCCACCCGGTGCAGGCCGAGCACGCCCGATTGCGGCGGGTTGAGGATGGGCGTGGACATCAGCGAGCCGAACACGCCGCCATTGGAAATGGTGAAATTGCCGCCCTGCAGATCGTCGATCTTGAGCGTGCCTTTGCGGGCGCGATCACCGAAATCGGCAATGTCCTTCTCGATCTGGGCAAAGCTCTTGGCTTGGGCGTTCTTCAGGATCGGCACGACCAGCCCGCCCGGCGACGACACCGCGACGCCAAGATCGGCATAATCCTTGTAAACGATCTCGTCGCCTTCCAGCGCGGCGCCCACCGACGGCACATCCTTCAGCGCCAGCACCACGGCTTTGGCAAAGAACGACATGAAGCCGAGCCGGATGCCGTGCTTCTTTTCGAACATGTCCTTGTAGCGCGCGCGGGCTTCGATCACCGCGCTCATGTCC
>NZ_JBDNFM010000257.1:0-4912 GCF_041689835.1 Sandarakinorhabdus sp. | reverse complement strand
GACCTCATAATTGGCCTTGGCGAACAGGTTGAAGCGCTGGAACGGCGTCTGGAAGATGTTGAATGGGTTGAAGTTGAAATCCTGGTAGAACGGGATTGCCGTGCGGCCATCTGGCGACAGCTGGCCGTTGCCAAGGTTGGCCACGTTTGGATTGGTGCTTGGCTGCCCAGTCAACGGATCGATCGGGCGCACGTTGCGGATGCGCGTCGGAACCGAAGTCGGCGAGCCGCCACCAGCACCGCCAGTGAAGCTGTTGATGCCAAGGAGCGAAACGTTGCGATCACCTTGGAAAACGGCATCAGACTTCTGGTAACCCATCGAGATCACGGCGTTGCCCTTGCCGTCGGCGAAGTCGCCGCCAATGGTCAAGTCGGCACGCAGGCGATGGCCGTCGCCACGCTCATTGAGGCCGTTGGACAGCTGCAGGTCCATCCCGGTGAAATTCTTCTTGGTGACGAAGTTCACGACGCCGCTGATGGCATCGGCACCATAGGTGGTCACGGCAGCGCCGGTCAGCGCGTCAACGCGCTCGACGAGGGCCAGCGGGATGTTGTTGAGATCGACCACGCCGCCAAGGCCGGCCGGAGCAATGCGCTGGCCATCGAGCAGCACAAGGTTGCGGTTGGCACCGAGGCCGCGAAGATCGACGAAGCTGGCGCCGCCGTTGCCGTTGTTCACGGCCGAGCCGACGTTCGGCACGATGCCCGGGATTTCGCGCAGCACTTCTTCGGCCACGTTGCTGCCGCGCAGCTGGATGGTTTCAGCCGAGGTCGTGACGATCGGCGACGCCGACACGAGGTTGGGGTTGCGGATGAGCGTACCGGTAACGACGATCACACCTTCATCAGCGGCTTCGGCTTCAGCGGCGGCGGTGGCCGTCTGCGCGAAGCTCGGAGCGGCCATCAAGGCGAGCGCCAGCGTGGCAACGCTGGTCGTGAGCGCGAGGCGCCGTTGCGTGTTGTTGAGGTTCGTCACGATATCTTCCTTCTATTAATCAAATTCAAAAGGATTGTGTCTCGCCATGAGACCACTCGTCAGCTTTTCAGCCCCGAACTGATCCTGGAACAGCCTCACAGCCGTACCGACAGCACAATACCCAGCCCCTCTCAGGCCCACGGCTCTTCTCTGAAAAGCTCGCCCCTGTGTAAAGCGCGCATACGCAGCGGTGCGCGTTTCCGCACCCCTGTGTGGCCAATTCGCAACAATTCAAAACCGCCCCGGTACGCGATGACCGTTACGGGCGCGCGACAATGGCCTTTTGCTTTTTGGGCGATGTCATTATGGCTGTCAGCATGGACAGCGATGCCGCCATTGCCGCGTATGCGGCGCGATTCCGCAACGGCGGTGGCCAACAGCGTCCAGGGGCGGGCGTGCTATCCCCGCTGGCGCCCGATCTGGCACGGCTGGAGGCAGAAGCCATCCACATCCTGCGCGAGGTGGCGGCCTCGTTCCGCAAGCCGGTGATGCTGTATTCGATCGGCAAGGATTCCACCGTGATGCTGCATCTGGCGCTGAAGGCGTTCTGGCCGTCGCTGCCGCCGTTCCCGCTGCTGCATGTCGACAGTTTGTGGGAATTTGCCGCCATGGCGCAATTTCGCGACACGCTGATGCCGGCGCTGGGCATCGACTGCCAAGTGCATATCAACGAGGACGGCGCGGCGCGCGGCATCAACCCGTTCATCCATGGATCGGCGTTGCACACCGAGGTGATGCGCACCGCCGGGTTGTTGCAGTCGCTGACTGGCGGCGGTTTTGACGCTGCGATCGGCGGCGGACGGCGCGACGAGGAAAAATCCCGCGCCAAGGAACGCATCTTTTCGTTCCGCGATGCGCATCAGGCGTGGGATCCGCGCCGGCAGCGGCCGGAATTCTGGCGCACCTACAATACCCGGGTTGGCCCGGGCGAATCGATGCGCGTCTTCCCGCTCTCCAATTGGACCGAGCTGGACATCTGGCGGTATATCGCGGCCGAGGCGATCCCGGTGGTGCCGCTGTATTTCGCGGCGATGCGCCCCACCGTGGTGCGCGACGACGTATTGTTGATGGTGGATGATGATCGCCTGCCGCTGCAGCCCGGCGAGGAGCCTGAAATGCGCCGCATCCGCTTCCGCACGCTGGGCTGTTATCCGCTGACTGGCGCGGTGGAATCCGATGCCGAAACCCTCGCGGATATCGTGGCGGAAATGGCCGATACCCGCACGTCGGAACGGCAGGGCCGGGTGATCGACCGCGACGGCGATGGCTCGATGGAGCAGAAAAAGCGGCTGGGCTATTTCTGATGGGCGCTGATCTTTACCGCGCCAAACTCACCCGCGACGGCGTGCTGCGCCTGATCACCTGCGGATCGGTGGACGACGGCAAATCCACGCTGATCGGCCGCCTGCTGCACGATAGCCAGGCGATCATGGATGATACGCTGACAACGCTGATCGACGACAGCCGCAAGCACGGCACCACCGGCGCAGAAGTCGATTACGCCCTGCTGCTCGATGGGCTGGAGGCCGAGCGCGAACAGGGGATCACCATCGATGTGGCGTGGCGATTTTTCGCGACACCGCGCCGCCGCTTCATCATCGCCGACACGCCGGGCCACGAACAATATACCCGCAACATGGCCACGGGCGCCTCCACCGCCGATCTGGCGATCATATTGGTCGATGCATCCAAGGGCCTGCTGACGCAAACCCGGCGCCACAGTTTCATCGCGTCGCTGATGGGCATCGGCCACATCGTGCTGGCGGTGAACAAGATGGATCTGGTGGATTTCGACGAAGCCCGCTTCCGCGCCATCGTGGCGGATTATACCGCCATCGCCGATCGGCTGGGCTTTGCCGGCTTCACCGCCATTCCGATGGCGGCGCGCAGTGGGCTTAACCTGTGCGCCCGGGCTGCCGAAATGCCATGGTTCGAGGGGCCAACGCTGATCGAGCACCTGGAAGCCGTACAACTGGATGCCGGCAGCGATGCGCGCCCGCTGCGATTTCCGGTGCAGTGGGTGAACCGGCCTGATGCCAGCTTTCGCGGTTATGCCGGCACCATCGTCGCCGGCCAGGTGCAGCCCGGCGATGCGGTGATCACGGCACGATCGGGCAAGGCGACGCACGTGACGCGCATTGTCACGGTTGATGGCGATCTGGCTGTGGCCGGGACGGAAACGGCGGTCACGCTGGTGCTGGCCGACGAGATCGACATTTCACGCGGTGATATGCTGGTCAGCCCCGAAAACCGGCCGCACGTGGCGCAGCAATTCGCCGCCGATCTGCTGTGGCTGGACGAAGATGCCCTGAAGCCCGGCCGGTCCTATCTGCTCAAATCCGGCCCGCTCACCACGCCGGCGTCGGTGACGCTGCTCAAGCACCGCATCGACATCAACAGCCTTGATGAACGACCGGCACGCACGCTGGCCATGAACGAGATCGGCCTGGTCAATCTGGAAACCACCGCGCCGCTGCTGTTCGATCCCTACACCGAATGCCGCGACACCGGCGGCTTCATCCTCATCGACCGCTACACCAACAACACGGTAGGCGCCGGCATGATCCGCCACGCCCTGCGCCGCGCCAGCAACATCCACCTGCAACCGATGACCGTCACCCAGGCGCAGCGCAGCGCGCTCAAAGGCCATCAGCCTGCGGTGATCTGGTTCACCGGCCTCTCCGGCTCTGGCAAATCCACCATCGCCAATCTGGTCGAAGCCCAGCTGGCGGCGCTGGCCTGCCACACCTACTCACTGGACGGGGACAATGTCCGCCACGGCCTCAACCGCGATCTCGGCTTCACCGATGCCGACCGTGTCGAAAACATCCGCCGCATCGGCGAAATCGCCAAACTGATGGCTGACGCCGGCCTGATCGTCACCTGCTCTTTCATCTCCCCCTTCCGCTCAGAACGCGAAATGGCGAGGCAGCTGGTGGGCGCCGAACGTTTCGTCGAAGTCTTCGTCGATACCCCGATCGAAATCTGCCAGGCCCGCGACCCCAAAGGCCTGTATGCCAAAGCCGCCAGCGGCGAACTGACGAACTTCACCGGCATCGACAGCCCCTACGAAGCACCGCAGCACCCACAGCTGCACATCATCACTGCCACCATGACAGAAGCCGACGCCGCGCAGGCCATCATCGACTGGTTGCGCGCGCACGACATCATCGGGTGAAAGGGGAATAAGGGCGCCTCCGGCAGGCAGGGCCCGAGACCCTGCACCCGTTCATTTCGGGTGCGATGATGGGAGACGTGTCCGTTTGCGACCCAGGTCCGGACAGTCCCCAAACCACAGCCGCACGGTGGCTTCCGTTAAAGGCGGTTGGTCGTCATTGAGCTTGCAAACGCCTGCTCGGTTGTGAAGTCTGGAATGTCGAATTTAGCAAGCGAACAGTCGGATGGTTGCCGCCGTAAGCTTTAGATTCCAGACTTGCATTGGAGCGCTTTTTATTCGACTGGTTGCCCGGTTGGCGGGTTTCGTATAGATAACCCTACCAAGGCGGAGTATGGTTCGCAGCTGTGCGTTGTCAACGGAAGCCTCGGTGCGATGTCGACAATTCACGTGCAAACGCCGCTTGCCAAAGGGACATTTGTTCCGTCGTCTCCGGTTAGTCGGCTCTCCACACTTAGCCTGGCCAATGTGCTCGATCAAAGCACCGATTGCGTCAAGCTGGTGGGTGTTGATGGAACCGTTCAATACATGAACGGCAACGGCCTGTGCGCGATGGAGATCGATGATTTTCGCGCAATCGACGGCGCTGTATGGGTTAATTTGTGGCCCGAAGCTGCACGTTCAGATATTTTGGCCTCCTACATTGAAGCCGCAGGCGGCCAGACCGCTCGATTCCGCGCTTATTGCCCAACAACCAAAGGATCGCCGCGCTGGTGGGACGTGTCTGTGTCTGGGGTCAACGATAGCGCAGACCAACTTGTT
>NZ_JBDNFM010000256.1:0-8391 GCF_041689835.1 Sandarakinorhabdus sp. | reverse complement strand
GCGGCAGCAGAAGCGGTGTGGCTGGCGAGCGGGCTGGCAGCAGTGCTGGTGGTGTTGAACGTCAGCCGGAGCCTGGCTGGATTGTTCGAATTCTTCATCCTGGTGGCGACATCGGCGATGTTGATCGGCTATCTGGCTGTGGCGCTGGCGGCGGTGAAATTGCTGGGCGGCGCGCTGCGGCTGGTGGCGGTGGGGGGCAGTGCCTATGCCGTGTTTGCGCTTTATGCCGCCGGGCTGGAGCCCAATTTATGGAGCCTGGCACTGCTCGCGGCGGCGTGGCCGATGCTGATTTACACGCGCAGCCGGCGGTAGCGCCGGTCCGAGAGAATCTCGCGCGCGGCGTTGTGGCCGGGTGCGCCCGTCACGCCGCCGCCGGGATGCGCGCCGCTGCCGCACAGATACAGGCCCTTTATCGGCATGCGGTGATCGCCGTGGCCCAGCACCGGGCGGGCGGCCCATAATTGATCCAGGCTGATGCGGCCGTGGAAGATGTCGCCGCCGATCAGGCCGAATTTGCGTTCCAGATCCAATGGCGAGTGGATCTGGCGCGCAATGATGCTGGCCTTGAAATTGGGGGCGTGGGCGGTGACCGTGTCGATGATGAGATCGGCTGCGGTTTCGCGCACGTCGTCCCAGCTTTGGCCGCCGGGCAATTTGGGGGCGAACTGCTGGCAAAACAGGCTGGCGACGTGCGCGCCGTGTGGGGCGAGCGTATCATCCAGCGTGGAGGGGATGAGCATTTCCACGATGGGTTGGCGTGACCAGCCGAGCGTTTTCGCGTCGGTGAAGGCGCGGTCCATGTAATCAAGGCTGGGCGCCATGATGATGCCGGCGCCCAGGTGAGGCCCGGGGCCGGGCAGCACGCTGAATTCCGGCAATTGGGACAGCGCGACATTCATGCGGAACGTGCCCGATCCGCAAGCATAGCCATCGATGGCGCGAGCGAAATCGGCGGGCAGATCGGCGCGGTCAACCAGTTGGCGGAACAGCAGGGCAGGCCCGGCAGTGCTGGCGATGATTGGCGCATCGAACACGCGGCCATCTTCAAGTGTGACGCCGTGCGCCTTGCCGTGGGCGACGTTCACCCGCGCCACGCGCTCTTCCAGCCCGACGGAGACGCCTTCGCCGGCGCAAGCCTTGGCCATCGCCTGAGTGATGCTGCCCATGCCGCCGATGGCGTGGCCCCACGCGCCCTTCACGCCGTTCACCTGCCCGAACACATGGTGAAGCAGCACATAGGCCGAACCCGGCGTATCCGGGCTGGCAAAATGGCCGACGATGCTGTCGAAACCCAGCACCGCCTTGATCGGATCGCTTTCGAACCAGCCATCCAGAAATTCACGCGCGCTGCGGGTGAACAGATTGAGCAGATCGCGCTGCTCCTCGGTGCTCAGCCCCATCAGCGGCCAGCCCTGCACGGCGAGCGCGCCCAGCGCCTTGAGCCCGCGCCCCGGCGGCGTCAGCAGCGCCAACCGCCGCATCTGATCGGCCAGCACCTCCAGCCGCGCATCATAAGCGGGCAGGGCGGCGGCATCCTTGGCGGAAAAGCGCGCAACCTCCGCCTGCGTCTGTCCCGTGCCAACCTTCAGATAATCCCCGTCGAGGGGGAGGAAATTATTGAGCGGGCGCAGCACGATCTTCAGGCCATGCCCGGCTAGGTTCATGTCCGCCGCCACTTTCTGTTGCAACAGCGAGACGGTATAGCTGGCGGTGGAATTGCGGAAACCGGGCGCGAATTCCTCGGTCACGCACGCTCCGCCTACCACATCGCGTGCTTCGCAGACATGCACCTTGAGGCCGGCGCGAGCGAGATAGAAGGCCGTCACCAGCCCATTGTGGCCGCCGCCGATGATGAGAGCGTCGTATTGCATCGCTGCCTTCCTTGCCCGCCGCAGCATCCCGTTGCAACCTTCGCCGCATCCGCTATGCGAGGGAACAAGGGGCAGGCGGGGAGGCCGGGTTTTGGGCGTTGAATCAGAGACAGTTGCAGACGTGATCGATCCGAAGCGGGATCGGCTGGTAATCATCGCCAGCAGCCTGGGCACCGTGTTCGAATGGTATGATTTCTTCCTGTATGGCATCCTCGCCAGCCTGCTGGGCAAGTTGTTTTTTGCCACCGGCAACCCCACCACCGAACTGCTGTTCAGCTTGTTTGCCTTTGCCATCGGGTTTTTCTTCCGGCCGCTGGGCGCGCTGGTGTTTGGCTGGTTTGGCGACAAGGTGGGGCGCAAATACACATTTTTGATCACCATCGCGATGATGGGCGGGGCGACGGCGTGCATCGGCTTGCTGCCCACGTTCGAACAGGCCGGCATCCTGGCCCCCATCCTGCTGCTCGTGCTGCGCACGCTGCAGGGGCTGGCGCTGGGCGGTGAATATGGCGGGGCGGCGATTTATGTCGCCGAACACGCGCCGCCGGGCAAGCGCGGCGCCTATACCAGCTGGATTCAGGCGGCGGCGGCGGGCGGCTTCATGCTCACGCTGGGCGTTGTGCTCTCCACCAAGGCGATCATTCCCGAAGCTGAATTTGCGGCCTGGGGCTGGCGCATTCCGTTCCTGATGTCGATCCTGCTGCTTGCCATCTCGCTGTGGGTGCGGCTGAAACTGGCCGAAAGCCCGGTGTTTCAAAAGATGAAAGCGGCGGGCACCACGTCGAAAAATCCGTTCAAGGATGCGTTATCGGCGCCGGGCAACAAAGGGCGCCTGCTGGTGGCGCTCGCCGTGTCGGCCGGGTTCACGGTTATTTTTTACACCAGCCAGTTCGGCACGTTGTATTTCCTGCAAAATACCGCCCGCCTGCCCGAACGCGAGGCGCTGCTGTATCTTGCCGTCGGCGTGCTGGTGTCGGCGCCGGCCTATATCTATTTCGGCGGGCTTTCCGATCGTTATGGCCGAAAACAGGTGCTGGCCGCCGGCTTTGCCATCACGCTGGTCGCGCTGTTTCCAATTTTTCAGCTGATGGCCAGCGGCGCCAACCCGGCATTGTCCGAAGCGATGGCGACTGCGCCGGTTACCGTCGAGCTGCCGGAGTGTGAATACAACGTCTTCCTCAAACAGGAAGCCGAATGCGGCAAGGCGCTGGAATGGCTCACGAAACGCGGCGTATCCTATGAAAAGTCCGATGCGCCGGTGCTGGCGATGAACGTGGCGGGCACGCGGCTGGAGGGTTTTGACAAGGACAAATGGGGCGCTGCGCTCAATGCCGCCGGCTGGCCCGAAAAGGCCGACCCGCAGCGCATCGTGGCGTGGAAACTGCTGCTGGCGGTGATGGCAATCGGGCTGCTTTCGGGGTGGACTTATGCGCCGATTGCCGCCGTGCTGGTGGAGATGTTCCCGGCGCGCGTGCGCTACACCTCGATGTCGGTGCCCTATCACATCGGCACGGGGTATTTCGGCGGGTTCCTGCCGGTGATCTCGCAATATATCGTGGTGAGTACCGGCGATGTGTTTGCCGGGCTGTGGTACACGATCGTGGTGGTGGTGGTGGGCCTGGTGGTGATGCTGCTGTTCCTCAAGGATTCGCGCCACATCAACATCAACGATTGAGCGGGGAACGCACATGACAGGACCCCAAGGGACAGGGCCGCTATCCGGCTATCGTATCGTCGATTGTTCGCAGATCGTATCCGGGCCGATGGCCTGCCAGATGCTGGGCGATCAGGGCGCGGAAGTGATCAAGGTCGAAAGCCCCGGCGGCGATCCGGTGCGCGGGCTGGGGCCGCGCAAGGCCGATCTGTCGAGCATGTTCATCGCCGTCAACCGCGGCAAGCAGGGCCTGTGCCTCGATCTGAAATCGCCCGATGGCCTGGCCGTACTCGAACGGCTGGTGGCCACGGCCGATGTGCTGGTCGAAAATTTCCGCCCCGGCGTGCTGGCCCGGCTCGGGCTGGATTGGCCGCGATTGCAGGTGATCAATCCGCGGCTGATCTATTGTAGCATCACCGGCTTTGGCCCCGACGGACCGTATCAGAATGTGCGGGTTTATGATCCGGTCATCCAGGCGGTTTCGGGCATCGCGGCCTCTCAGGTGGACAAGGAAGGCACGCCCGGCCTCGTCCGCCATCTGGTGGCCGACAAGGTGACGGCGCTGACAGCGGCGCAGGCGATCACCGCGGCCCTGCTGCGCCGTGAACGTGCCGGTGCAGGTGCGCCCGGTGAGCGCGTGCAGGTGGCGATGCTGGATGCCGCCGTCGCCTTCAACTGGCCGGATGGCATGTATAATCACAGCTTTTTGGATGATGCGCCGCGCCAGGTGCCGGAATATGGCGCGCAGATGCGGCTGTGGACGGCGGCCGATGGCCAGGTGGCGATCGGCGCGTTGCAGACGGCCGAATTTTCCGCGCTGTGCCGCAGCCTTGGCCTCGAATCCCTCGCCGACGATCCGCGCTTCCAATCGTCGGCCGGGCGCATCACGCACCAGCGCGAATGGGCGCCGCAGGTTTCAGCCGAAATCGCCCGCCGCAGCCGCGCCGAATTGATGGACGGGTTTGTGCAACAGGGCGCAGTCGGCGGCCCGGTGGTGCATCTGGCCGACGTGCCGAACGATGCCCAAGTGCAGCACAACCGCATCTGTATCGAGGTGGAACACAGCCCCGTCATTGGCCGCGTGCGTCAGGCGCGGCCGCCGGCGCGCTTTGGCACGCCGCTTGCTGCCCCCGGCCCGGCGCCGCATCTGGGCCAGCACGGCCGGCAGATTCTTGCCGCCTTGGGTTACGACGCTGCCGCCATTGCCGTTCTTGTGGATAAGGGTGTCCTCAAGGGTTGAAGGGCCTATCGCGCCCGGCACGGTTCTTGCATCATCTGCGACAAGGTTGACTTTGGGGTGCGCTGATTCTGCCATTGCGTCTCCAACACGCGCTACCCATATCAGCCAGTACAAAGCGAGGCTCAAGGTTTCGCGACGGAGACGACATGACCAATCAAACCCTGCCCGTGCTGCCGCTGCGCGATATCGTGGTGTTCCCGCAAATGATCGTGCCGCTGTTTGTGGGGCGTGAAAAATCGGTGGCGGCACTCGAAGCGGCGATGAACGACGGCCGCACCGTGTTCCTGCTCAGCCAGAAAAACCCCGGCGATGAAGATCCCGGCGCCGATGAGCTGTATGACGTCGGGACGCTGGCCAACGTGCTGCAACTGCTCAAGCTGCCCGATGGCACGGTCAAGGTGCTGGTCGAAGGGCAGAGCCGCGCCTCGTTGGTCAAGCTCGATGCCAGCGGGCCACATTTGATGGCTGAAGTGGCCGAACGCCCGGACGTGGAGCGCAGCGAGACCGAGGTCGCGGCGTTGCTGCGTTCGGCGCAAACCCAGTTCGAACAATATATGAAGCTCAACCGCAAGGTTGCGCCCGAAATTGCCAGCCAGATCTCGGCCGTTGAAGAGCCGGGGCGTTTTGCTGATACCGTCGCGGCCAATCTGGGCCTGAAGATCGCCGACAAGCAGGCGCTGCTGGCTGAGCCGGACGTGGGCTTGCGGCTGGAGAAGATCTTTGCCTTCATGGAAGGCGAGATGGGCGTGTTGCAGGTGGAGAAAAAAATCCGCAACCGCGTCAAGCGGCAGATGGAAAAGACCCAACGCGAATATTATCTCAACGAACAGATGAAGGCGATCCAGCGCGAGCTGGGCGAAGCCGACGAGGAAAAGGACGAGATTGCCGAGCTTGAAGGGCGGATCCGCACAGTAAAGCTGTCGAAGGAAGCCCGCGAAAAGGCGCTGGGCGAGCTCAAGAAACTGAAGGCAATGTCGCCGCAATCGGCGGAAGCCACGGTGGTGCGCAACTACCTCGACACGCTGCTGGCCCTGCCGTGGGGCAAGAAATCCAAGATCAAGAAAGACATCGTGGCCGCGCAAGGCGTGCTCGATGCCGATCATTTTGGCCTCGAAAAGGTCAAGGATCGGATCATCGAGTATTTGGCCGTGCAGGCGCGCACCAACAAGCTGAAGGGGCCGATCCTGTGCCTTGTCGGCCCGCCCGGTGTTGGCAAGACCAGTTTGGGCCGCAGCATCGCCAAGGCGACGGGGCGCGAGTTCATCCGTCACAGCCTGGGCGGCGTGCGCGACGAAGCCGAAATCCGCGGCCACCGCCGCACCTACATCGGCTCGATGCCCGGCAAGATCATCCAGAATCTGAAGAAGGCCGGTACCTCCAACCCGCTGTTCCTGCTCGATGAAATCGACAAGCTGGGCCAGGATTTCCGCGGCGATCCGGCATCGGCGCTGCTTGAGGTGCTCGACCCCGAACAGAACAAGGCTTTCAACGACCATTATCTCGAGGTCGATTACGACCTGTCGGACGTGATGTTCGTGACCACCGCCAACAGTTACAACATGCCCCAGCCGCTGCTGGACCGCATGGAGATCATCACGCTGTCGGGCTATACCGAAGACGAGAAGGTGGAGATCGCCAAGCGCCATCTGATCGACAAGCAATATGAAGCCCACGGCCTGAAGCAGGAAGAGTTCAGCGTTGGCGAAGACGCGCTGCGCGATTTGATCCGTTATTACACCCGCGAAGCCGGGGTGCGCCGGCTGGAGCGCGAGATCGCCAAGCTGGCGCGCAAGGCGCTGCGCCGCATCCTCGAAGGCAAGGCGACCAGCGTTGCGGTGAATTCGGACAATCTGGCCGAGTTCGCCGGGATTCGGAAACATCGCTATGGCCTGGCCGACACCGAAGACCAGATTGGCGCTGTGACCGGCCTGGCCTGGACGGAAGTGGGCGGCGACCTGCTAACCATCGAGGCTGTCACCTCGCCGGGCAAGGGCACGATCAAGACCACCGGCAAACTGGGCGACGTAATGACCGAATCGATTTCGGCGGCGCTGTCGTTCGTGCGGGCGCGGGCACCGCATTATGGCATCAAGCCCAGCGTTTTTGAAAAGCGGGACATCCACGTCCACGTGCCGGAAGGCGCAACGCCCAAGGATGGCCCTTCGGCTGGTATTGCCATGGTCACCGCCATCATCTCCACCCTCACCGGGGTGGCGGTGAAGCGTGATGTGGCAATGACCGGGGAAGTGACTCTGCGCGGCCGCGTGCTGCCCATCGGCGGCCTGAAAGAGAAATTGCTGGCAGCGCTGCGCGGCGGCATCACCATGGTGCTGATCCCGGCGGAGAACGAAAAGGACCTCGCCGAAATTCCCGATAACGTGAAGCAGGGGATGACAATCGTGCCCGTATCCCATGTGGATGAAGTGCTGGCGCTGGCTTTGACCGAGCCGTTGGTGGCGATCGAATGGACCGAGGCTGATGAGAAGGCCGTTCTGCCAGCCGCCGTGGTGGCCAGCGAACCGGCAGTGCGGCACTGACAATCGCCGGGAAACTTGCGCTAATCGGACGGGCGGGGCTTTACAGCGCCGCCCGCCTCGCCTAATCCGCCGATCCGGCACAACGGCGCCGGGCAAGTGGGCGCGTAGCTCAGCGGTAGAGCACTGCTTTCACACGGCAGGGGTCACAGGTTCAATCCCTGTCGCGCCCACCACTTGCATCCCCCCAAAAACAGACGTTATCCATGTGCGCCGAAGTGGTTGGCAATGGCGATGCTGATCAGCGGGATCAACTGCGCCGCCTGTGCAATCGGTTCGATGAAGCGGCGCTGGATGCCGGCATAGGCCTGGGCATCATCCTCTGGCCAATCGGTTGCCTCATCCATGCGGTAATCCGCCAGATCGGGCGCAGCCACCGGGAAGGCGCGCTTGAGCTGGACGAGCGCTTCGTCCACCCGCAATGACAGCACCATATCAAGCACATCGTCGCGGCTGATATCGTTGCGGCGGGAAAAGGCCGGAATTTGGGCAGCGCGCAAAAATAGATGCTGCATCAGCGCCAGCCGCAGCGCGTGCAGCACGCCCAGTGTGCGCCTGGTGCCTTCGGTGCCGGGGTCGGGCAGCGAAGGTTCGGGCAGATACGCCAGCAATTGCCGCAGCTTGATATTGTCCACCCGCAAGCTGGAGGCGAGGCGGCGGAACTGGCCGGAACGGTCGTCGTCCACCAGTTTTTCCGCCAGCGCCAGGCAGGGCCGGGCCAGGCTGTCTTCGGTGCCGCGATAGGGGCGTGTGGCCCAATAGGCGCTGTTGAACAGCTCGCCGTAAGCGGCCACGGTCTTGATGCTGGCGATGGCGTTGGCAGCTTCAACCAGCCCCAACAGTTGCCGTCCGCGCGCGGAGCCGTGTAGCAGTGCGGCCAGCGATTCCTGCGCGTCCGCTCCGGCGCTGCCAACCCCGGCCAGCACGTTCACCGGATAACCCAGTTGTTGCAGGACGGCGTTGTGCGGGATGGCGCGGATGGAGCGCAACGACGCCTCGCGGTCGCTGCCGATATCGGATTGGCGTTTCAGCCGGCGCGATCCGGTGACGGGGATCAGGCCCAGGCCGAACGCCGTGATGGCGCGGGCATAG
>NZ_JBDNFM010000255.1:0-2675 GCF_041689835.1 Sandarakinorhabdus sp. | reverse complement strand
GCCGGTGCTGGAAGCCGTGGTGCAGTCGGGCCGTCCGCTGCTCATCATTGCCGAAGATATCGAAGGCGAAGCGCTGGCCACCCTGGTGGTCAACAAATTGCGCGGCGGCCTCAAGGTCGCGGCTGTCAAGGCTCCGGGCTTCGGCGATCGCCGCAAGGCCATGCTGGAAGACATCGCCATCCTGACCGCCGGCGAGATGATCAGCGAAGACCTGGGCATCAAGCTGGAAAACGTCACGCTGCCGATGCTGGGCCAGGCCAAGCGCATCACCATCGACAAGGACAACACCATCATCGTTGATGGCGAAGGCGCTGCCGATGCGATCAAGGCGCGCGTCGAACAGATCCGCGCCCAGATCGAAGTGACGACCAGCGATTACGACCGCGAAAAGCTGCAGGAGCGGCTGGCCAAGCTGGCCGGCGGTGTGGCCGTGCTCAAGATCGGTGGCAGCACCGAAGTGGAAGTGAAAGAGCGCAAGGACCGCGTTGACGATGCCCTGCACGCCACCCGCGCTGCGGTGGAAGAAGGTATCGTCCCGGGCGGCGGCACGGCATTGCTGTATGCCACCCACGCGCTGGACGGCATGAAGGGCGCCAACGACGACCAGACCCGTGGCATCGATATCGTGCGCAAGGCCATCCAGGCCCCGCTGCGCCAGATCGCGATCAATGCGGGCCATGATGGCGGCGTTGTGGCTGGCAAGCTGCTGGAAGGCGGCGACCAGACCATCGGCTTCAATGCCCAGACCGACGTGTACGAAAACCTGGTCAAGGCCGGCGTGATCGATCCCACCAAGGTTGTGCGCACCGCGCTGCAGGATGCGGCCTCGGTTGCTTCGCTGCTGATCACCACGGAAGCTGCGATCACCGATCTGCCGGCTGACGACAAGGGCGGCGGCGGCGGCATGGGCGGCGGCGGCATGGGCGGCATGGGCGGCATGGATTTCTGATCGAGACGGCTGGCCACAGTGCGCAGCACTGTGGCCAGACTCGGCGAGATCCGGCCAGCGAACGAAAAAGGGCGGCCCCAACAGGCCGCCCTTTTTTGATTCGTCTGACGGCGCGGCTCCGCCGCGCTCTTTCTGTCTTTTTTCCTTCGCACCCCCAGCGGACTCGGCGGCTCCGCCGCCGGCCGCGCGAACAGTCACCCCCGCGGCCGGGCGCGCCACACCGCCAGTGCATTCACCAGCCCAAACACCACCGTGCCCGCTGCGGCCGCCGCGTAAACGCCTGCGATTGGTGCCGATTGTGCTGCCATCCATGCGGCGCCGCCCGCAGTGATGATCAGCCTGCCGATCCCGGCCGCCAGTGCCCCCCGCATTCGGCCGAAACCTTGCGCGGCAAAATAAAGCATCAAGCCCATCCCGAAGAAACAGTAGAACGGGCCAGCGATCTGGAACCACAAATGGCCAGCGGCAAAGACCTGCGGATCGCTGGTGAACCGGTCCAGCCACAGGCCCGGTGCGATCAGCAAAAATGCACTGATCAGCGCGGAGCCGAAAAACCCCAGCGCGCCGGCCAGCTTGGTGACGGCCCAGGCGCGGTCGTGCAAACCGGCGCCAGCGGCCGCGCTGACCATGGTCAACACGCCGGTGCCAACCGCAAACAGCAGCGGAATCATCAGATTATCGACCCGCGAAGCGATGCCATAGCCTGCCAGGGCCTGCACGCCATATTGGCCAACCGATCCGGTGATGGCGATCAGGGTCACGCTGGACACAACCGTGCCCAGCGCCGACACGAGGCCAACGCCCAGAATGGCGCGCACCGGCTGCGCCCGCGCCGGGTGCCAGTGCAGATGCAGCGGGCCGTCGCCGCGCCGCAACCAGCGCACGTAAATGATCAATGAGCCGATGTAATACAGCAGGGTGGCAATCCCGGCGCCGGCAATGCCCAGCGCTGGCAGCGGGCCCCAGCCAAAGATCAACAGCGGCGATAGCGGCACCAACATGGCCGCACCGCCGAGGGATACGATGGCGGGTAGTTTGACTTCGCCGGCCGCGCGCAAGGCAGACCCAATCAAATTGACCATCCAGAAAATCACCGAGCCGCCAAATATCCAGCCCGAAAAGGCCAGCGCCTGATCCAACGCGGCGCCGCGTGCGCCAAGGGCTGCATAAAGCGGCGGCCCACCCAAAAGCGCAGCGGCCGTGAACAGCGTGCCAAAGCCGATCGCGATCAACACTGCATGCCAAAGCAATTCATTGGCCCGGGCCTGGTCTCCTGCGCCCTTGGCGCGGGCGATGGCCGCCGCCACGCCGCCGCCGATGCCGCCGCCGCTCATGGCGTTCATCAGCAGCACCAGCGGTAACACCAGCGAGACAGCGGCAATGGCCTGGGTGCCGAGCTGGCTGACCCAATAGGCTTCGAGCACGGTGACAAAATTCTGTGCAAGGACCACGACGATCACCGGGAAGGTGAGCCGTGCCAAAGTGGGGAGGATGGGCGCTGTCAGGACCGCTGTGAAACGCGGATCAACCGGTGTGCTGTTCATGATTTTGGCCTGCCAGACGAATATCGCACGCGGCGGCGCACGGGAGAGGATGTCGCATGCACTTGGCCACACGGTTTTGGCCAGCCAACCGGGCGCGGCTGCGACAAGGCGCCATCATCGCGTTTACCGCAGCGTTCACCGCAGCGTTCACCGGCGCGTTCACCGGCGCGTTCACCGGCGCG
>NZ_JBDNFM010000254.1:0-1715 GCF_041689835.1 Sandarakinorhabdus sp. | reverse complement strand
CCGCACCGCGCGCCGACGCTGTTCGGGGGTCGCCCCGGGCGCCACGCTGTCGGAAACGATTCGCGCCAAGATGTGCGTGGTCAGCGTGTTGTATTCAAATCGCGTGCCCGGCGGCACCTGGGCGGGCTGCGCCACCGCCGCCTTGTAAATATCGGCGGAGGTATCGGCGAACAGCGCGCGATTGGTATCCGAGCGCTCGGGTTCCGGGCCGGCTTCAATGTGGCGGACGCCCGATGCCATGTGCAGCAACTGGCGCAGCGTGATCTTGGCCCGCGCGTCACCCCGCCACTCCGGCACCGGGGCGGGCATATCAAGCTCCAGCTTGCCATCGGCCACCAGAAACCCGATCAGTGTCGATGTGATGGATTTGGCCATCGACCAGCTGATCAGCCGCGTGCCGGGGCCATAGCCAGGGGCATAGCGTTCATAGATCGGCTTGCCGTCCTTCAGCACGATCAGTGCGCGGGTTTCCGTCAGCGCCGGATCGGTGAACAGCGCATCGGCCGCGGGCAACGCCGAAGCCGGCGCCGTCGCCGCAATCGCAGCCGGCGCACGCACGCCTGCGGGGGCCATTGGCTGGGCATGCGCCGCCGCCGCCAACCCGAAAGCCAGCAACACGCTTGCGGCAACCCTGTTCTTGTCGCACCTAGTCATGACATTCACGCTAAAGGCCCTCCCCCCATGCTGGCAAGTGACACATCTGCCCCCACCCCGCCACCTGCCTCCGCGCGGCCTTCCGCTCGCCGCCGCTGGCTGATCTGGGCGCCCGTTCTGGCGCTGTGTTTGCTCGCCGGGGCCTGGCTTGGCCTGCGATACTCCAGCACCGGACAGCAGGCGCAGTTGGCCGCCGGTTATATCGCCCATGTCACCTGCAGCTGCCGGTTCGTGGGCGGCCGCGAAATGGCCAGCTGCGACACCGACCGTGAGCCGGGCACCGAGGTGGTGCAGGTGAGCGAAGACAGCGCCAACCGCACCATCACCGCCAAAGTGCCACTGCTCAGCCGCCGCACCGCGCGCTTCGATCCGGAATATGGCTGCACGCTGGATGCGCCCTAAGCCTTACAACCACCCCCGCCAGCGGAAAATCGCATACGGCAATACCGCCGCCGCCAGCATGATGCCCAGCGCCATCGGATAGCCCACCACCCATTCCAGTTCCGGCATGTGATTGAAATTCATGCCATACACCCCGGCTACCAGCGTCGGCGGGAGAAACACCAGGCTGGCCACCGAAACAATCTTGAGCACCGCATTCTGCTCGATGGAAATCAGGCCCAACGTGGCATCAAGCAGGAACGTGAGGTTGCTGCCGATGAAACTTGCCTGATCCGCGAGGCTGGCCAGATCGCGCACCTGCGTCTTGATCTGGGCGGCCAGGCCGGCGTCTTTCGGCGCGGCAAACTGCAGGAACGACAGCGCGCGCGTAAGCGACACCACCGATTCGCGCGCCTTGCTCAATCCGTCCTGCGCCGCCCCCAGCCGGGCGAGCAGCGCCTGCAAGGCCAGATTCGACCGGCGCTGCTGGCGAAGGTGCGCATTGGCGCGGCGGAACGCGGCGCGGTTGATCTGGTCAACCTCGCGGCCCACATGTTCCAGTCCGTCGGCAAGCCGATCGACGATGGCATCGATCAGCCCCATCAGCGCCGTCGGGGCCGCACTGCACTGGGCAGGTGTCCGCTCCAGCTGCGCGACAAAGCGATCAAAGCTGCGGATTT
>NZ_JBDNFM010000253.1:0-7681 GCF_041689835.1 Sandarakinorhabdus sp. | reverse complement strand
ATCGATCTGATGGACGAAGCGGCCAGCCGCCTGCGCATGGAGGTGGAGAGCAAGCCCGAAGAGATCGAAGCGCTCGACCGCCGCATCATGCAATTGAAGATCGAAGCCGCCGCGCTCAGCCGTGAAACCGATGCTGCCTCCCGGGAACGGCTGACTGCGCTGAACGGCGAACTGGTGGGCCTTGAAGAAGGGTCGGGCGCGCTGACGCGGCGCTGGCAGGCCGAAAAGGAAAAGCTCGCCGGTGCGACCCGCATCAAGGAGCAATTGGACGGGGCCCGGCTCGAAGTCGAACAGGCGCAGCGCGGCGGCGATTACGCCAGAGCCGGCGAGCTGACCTACAGCCGCATCCCCGAACTGGAACGCCAGCTGGCCGAAGCCGAAGTCGCCACCGCCGCCGCCATGGTGCGCGAGGAAGTCACCGGCGACGATATCGCCGCCGTGGTTTCGCGCTGGACCGGTATCCCGGTGGACCGCATGCTGGAAGGCGAGCGCGACAAATTGCTCAAGATGGAAAGCATATTGTCGGCGCAGGTCATCGGCCAGGCCGCAGCAGTGAAGGCCGTTTCCAGCGCCGTGCGCCGCGCCCGGGCGGGCCTGCAGGATCCCAACCGCCCGCTGGGCAGCTTCCTGTTTCTCGGCCCAACGGGTGTCGGCAAGACCGAGCTGACCAAGGCGCTGGCGCAGTTCCTGTTCGACGATCCGCGCGCCATGGTGCGGCTGGACATGAGCGAGTTCATGGAAAAACACAACGTTGCCCGCCTGATCGGCGCGCCTCCCGGCTATGTCGGCTATGAAGAAGGCGGCGTGCTCACCGAAGCCGTGCGGCGGCGGCCGTATCAGGTGGTGTTGTTCGACGAGGTGGAAAAGGCCCACGGCGACGTGTTCAACGTGCTGCTGCAAGTGCTCGACGATGGCAGGCTCACCGATGGCCAGGGCCGCACCGTCGATTTCACCAACACGCTGATTATCCTGACGTCGAATCTTGGTTCGCAATATATCGCCGCCCTGCCCGACGGCGCACCCGTAAGCGAAGCCGAAGCCGGGGTGATGGAGGTGGTGCGCGGGCATTTCCGCCCGGAATTCCTCAACCGCTTGGATGAAATCGTTCTTTTCCAGAGGCTTGGCCAAGAGGCGATGGCCCCCATCGTCGATATCCAGGTCACGCGCGTGCAGGCACTGCTGAAGGACCGCAAGGTGACGCTGGACCTCACCGACGCCGCCCGGCGCTGGCTGGCGCGCGTGGGCTATGATCCGGTGTACGGCGCACGGCCGCTGAAACGCACCGTGCAGAAACATCTGCAAGATCCGCTGGCCGAAATGATCCTGGCTGGCAGCGTGCCCGACGGCAGCACGGTGAACGTGGACGAAGGCGACGGCAAGCTGGCGCTGGTCGCGGGGTGACGGCCGCCTAAAACCCCGCCACCACCTGCAGCAACGCCTGCCGCCCGGCCGGCCGTGCATCCCCGGCGTTGCTCACACTGGCGATCACCCGCAAACGCTCGCCAATCTGCCGCTCCACGCTCACATCAATCCCGCCCGCCGGCGCCGATCGATGCCGCCAACCGGCGCTCACTGCCCAGGGGCCGGTTTCCAGCGTCGCCCGCACCAGGCTGGCAAAGCGCGGCACCGGCAGCGGGGTGAAATCGGCGCGGTCGTGATGGACAGCCTGCGCGGTCAGCGCCAGTTGCGCATCCGCACCCACTCGCCCGCGCCAACTGGCCGAAACATCCACCGCCTGCACCCGCGCCGCGCCCTGTGATTGCCACCTGCGGTCCAAGGTAAGCGCAAACCCCGGCACGAACGCCGGCGTCGCGATCAACCCGGCGCTGCGGCTCATTCCGCTCACAGTCGCGAAATCATCGATCCCCCGCGCGACCTGCCCGCGCAGCGCGATGCCGGGAAACGCCTCCCAGCGGCCGCCGGCTTGCCACAGCGTTTCGCTGCGCCCAGAAACTTTAGCAGTTCCCGCCAACCACGCCTGCCGCACGCCCAGCGTCGCCACCAGATTTTCCGCCGCCGGCCGATCCTGCAAGATCGGCACAGCGACCTCGCCAAAAATCTCGCGCGCCCGCACCGCCGCTGGGCCAAGCCGCAGACGCCGCCATTGGGCCCCCGCCGCCACACTGATCGGCTCAGCCGCGCCCGGCAGAGTCAAACCGGTCGCCCCGCTCACCGCCGCCTGCGCCTGGCCGAGCCGGCTGCTCACCGCGCCTTCATCCTGCCCGCCGCGCGCCGCCGCCAGCCGCCATTGCCAGCGCGTGCCGCCCGAAATGCCGGCCGCCACATCATGCCAATCGGCCCGCGCGCCGCCTTCACGCCGCCTGGCAAACAACCCCCGGCCCCAAAGTTGGACATCGCCAACAGCCTGCTGGAAACGCCCGGCCAAATGCCAGCGCCGTTGCCCCGCCGCGCCGATTCCGGGCAGCGCGCCGCCGTGCGTGAAACCGCCGCTCAGCCAGCCAAAATCACTGCCCAGCCGCAGATCAACCACGCCGATGCCCCGCCCAGGTTGTCCGCCAGCCTGCCCACCAGCCGCCGCCAACACCCGGCCGCCGCCGCCAGCCGCCGCCAACTGAAGATCAATCACACCGCTCAGCGCACCAGCCCCGTGCGCCGCGCCGGCAGCGCCCGCACTCATCCGGGCGCCGTCCAGAACCGCGAGCGGCACCAACGACAGATCAACCTGACCAGCCGCGGCCGGCGCCAGCCGCAGCCCATCCAGCAGCACCAACGTCCCCGGCAGTCCCGACACCGCCAAGCCCCGATTTTCTGACATTGGCCCAGAGCTCCGCAGCCCCGGCCAATCCGCCAGTGCCTCTCCCGCCAGCACCGCCCCGCGCCGGCGTAGCGTGGTTTCAGACACACGGTTCTCGCTCACGATGGCCGGAGCATTGGCGTTCTGGCTGGTGATGGGCAGATCCATGCCGCCGCCGCGCAATCAGGCCTGATCCGGCGTGTAGGCGGCCACCGTTTCAAACATCACCGTCAAGGCGCGGCGCTCTTCGACGGTCAATTCCGGGCGCCACACTTCAAACAGCAAGATGGCGCGCGGCGCATCACTGTCATTACAGGCCTCATGCTCGATGGAATCGTCGAACAACAGCACCTCGCCAGCGCGCACATCGCGCACCTCACCGCCCACCCGCAAGCGGCAGCCACCGGGCACGATCAATGGCAAATGGCAGATTAACCGTGTGTTGAGCATGCCGTGGTGGGGCGGAATATGGGTGTGCGGCGCCAGGATCGAAAACAGCGCCATCGGCGCCGTGCCTGCAATGCGCGGCAGGGGGGCCTCGCCCAGCGCCGCCATGGTGGCGGGGCAACGGGCCGCATGATCAGCAATCGGCTGTCCGCCGTGAAACAAGTGGAAGGCGCTCCAGCGCGCATCCGCCAGCAGGGCGTGGCCCTTGTTGGGCCGGTCCGGATCGGCCACCACATAAGGGGCAATGCCACCGCCCCCAGCCATCACGGCTTCAGCTTCGGCGCGGATGGCTGGCAGCGCAGCGGCCAGCGCGCCGGTCCAGGCGAAATCCGCCGGGTCGTAAAACGGGACCTGCGGCAGGCGCGGATAGTAAAAACTGGTGGGTTGCTGCAGATAGGGCTGGCTGCGCCCCGACACGATCTGCAGGGCCTCAGCAAAACGCGGACCGGTGGTGGTGGGATCAATACCCGCATCACCAAGCGCCCCGGTCATCCCGGCTTCAAAGCGGGAAAAGGCGACTTCGCGAGCGGTGGCAGCCCGGCCGAGACGCGCAATCAAATCGGGGGGCAACTGCCGGCCCTGCGCTGCGTTGAGGGCACGTTCATACCAGGCGATGGCGGCCCGGTCATTGCCGCTGCGGGTCTGCACTTCGCCGGCCATCACCAGTGCATAGGGATTGGCCGGATCGCCTTCCACAACGCGCGCCACATGCGCCATCACGGCGCCGCGATCATCAAGGATATCACAGGCTTGCGCCAGCCACAGCCATATCTGCGGTGTGGCACGGCCACTGGCCACAATCGATTCGAACGCCGCACGGGCTGCTGTGCCGTCACCGCGCTGCAAGGCTGCGATGCCGGCTTGCGCAGTGCGTTCAAGGGCGGCCTTTTCGGGATCCGTCATGGTCAATTCCATGGCCAAATCGGCCGCACCGCACCGGCAGTGCCGGCGGTCACTGGCTGCCGGGCCGGCTCATGGTCGAATTGTTCAGGTCGCGGGCAAATTGTTGATTGGTTTCTTGCACATAGGCCCATTGCTGCCGCGTGAGGCAGGTGCGCTTGACCTTGACCAGACTGCCGGTTTCCTTGTCACGCTTGCAGACGATCTCCTGGCTTTTGTCCACCGGGGGCGCCGCAGCAGGCGTCTGGGCTGCCGCCGGTGCCAGCGCAGCAGCGGCAATGAGCAAGGCAAAGGCATAATCGCGCACGAGCAAACATCCTTTTATCGCACTGTTCGACGCGCAATGAAGTTGCGCTTTGAAGGGTAGGGATTGCACTTTATCGGGCAGCGCGTCAAATCACTGGCGTGACCATTATTGCTTCCAATCCGGTCTGGCTGCCGCATCGTTATGATCCCCAGCACGATGCCATCCATTTCCGCCACACCCCGCGCAGCGCCCACGGCAGCGCCACCTTCCTGACCGACGAATATCTTGGCGAGGCCAAGCCCAGCATCGTGGCGCGATCGGCCGCGCGGGCGCAGGCCGGATCGCCAGCCCCCTTGCGCTTTATCGTTCACAGCGCCTTTTGCTGTTCCACGCTGCTGGCGCGGGCCTTCGATGCGCCCGGGCTGGCGATGGGCCTGAAAGAACCCGTTATCCTCAACGATCTGATCGGCTGGCAGCTGCGCGGCGGCGACGGGGGGCAGATCGCCAGCGTGCTTGATGACAGTCTCGCCCTGCTTGCCCGGCCATTTGCGCCGGGCGAGGCGGTGGTGATCAAGCCCAGCAATCTTTGCAACGCCATGGCGCCGCTGATGCTGCAATTGCGCCCGGACGCGCGAGCACTGCTGCTGTATGCGCCGCTGCCGGTGTTTCTGGGTTCGGTGGCGCGCAAGGGCATGGATGGGCGGCTGTGGGTACGCGAACTGCTGGTCAAACAGCTCAAGCAGGGGCTGCTCGGCTTTGGCTTCAGCGGCGAGGATTATCTCGGGCAGACCGATCTGCAAGTCGCCGCCATGGGCTGGCTGGCTCAGCATGCGCTGTTTGCGCGGATGGCGGCGCAGTTTGGCGACCGGGTGGCTACGCTGGATTCGGAGCTGTTGCTGGCTCAGCCCGGCCCGGCAATGACAGCGCTGTGCCGCTTCTTTGGGGTGCCGCTGGACACACAAGCGATTGTTTCGGGGCCTATTTTCACGCGCCACAGCAAATTTGGCCAGGCCTTCACGTCCGACGATCGCACCGCCGAGCGTTCGGCGGAGGCGTTGCACGCTGACGAGATTGCCAAGGTGGCGATCTGGGCCGAAGCCGTGGCCAACGCCGCTGGGGTGCCGATGGAACTGCCGCGCGCCTTACAGGCTTGATCCAACCGGTGGGCCGAAGCGCCGCCGTTTCCTTCAGCGGCTCTCAAACAGCAAAAAGGGCGGGTGTTGCCACCCGCCCTTTCGCATTTCTGCGCCCTTGCGGGCACCGCATCAGAAGCGGACGTTAACCGTGACGGTGTAACGGCGGCCCAGAGTATCGTAGGTCGACGGGAAGGTGTTGCCGCTGTTGAACGCGGTCGAACCAGCAGCAGCACCAACGAGCGGAGGCTTGGTGTCGAACAGGTTGCTCACCACCCCAACCAGGGACAGGTTGTCACTGATGTTGAAGCGGCCGGTCAGATCGAAATAGTCGTAGGCCCGGATTTTGCGGAAGGCCGGGAAGAACGGCGTGTCATCACCGAAGAAGCCATTGGCAGCGGTCGGGGCGGCCGCATTCAGCGGCTCCTGGATGACGCTGTCGATGTGGCGCCACAGCAGCGACACGTCGAAGGTTTCAAAGCCCAACGACGTGCGCAGCGAGGTCTGCCACTTCGGCTGGATCGAACCGGTGAACGAGCAGTTCGGGCTGTAGTAGCCGACGCACTCGCGGTTGACCGACGTTGGCGTTGCCTGGAACTGCGAGCGGAAGGTGTAGTTGAAGTTGCCGCTCACTCCCAGCTTCGCGAAGCCGAGATCGTTCGAGTAGGTCAGATTGACGTCCAGACCGTCGGTCTTCAGACGGCCAAGGTTCGAAAGCGGACGCGGCAGGCCAAGCGATTCGCCATCGAACGAACCAGACAACGGGTCACGCCGGATCGCGGTGCAGGCCGCGCTGGTGGCGCTGGCGGCAGTGACGCTGCCGAAGCAGGCCGCAATCGCATCACCCGGCAGCGGGCTGGTGATCGCATCCGTCACGCTGATATTGTAATAATCGACCGTGATGGCGAGGCCCGGAACGAAGGTTGGCTGGAACACCGCACCCAGGGTCCAGGTGCTGGCCTTTTCCGGCTTCGCATTCGGGTTGCCGCCGCCGTAGGCATTGGCTTGGCCCGCAGCCGGCTGATCGATTTGGCCGATGATGCCGGGAGCAGCGCCCTGCGCGATGCAGACCGCGCGCAGGTTGGCGCTGTTCACCGGAGCGGCACCAGCGCACGGATCAGTACCCAGGTTGGTCAGGCCACGCGAAACTGGCGCGAAGAGTTCGCCGATGTTCGGCGCACGGACGGCGCGGCTATAGTTACCACGCACCTTGAAGCCCTGGACGAATTCCCACGTGCCGCCGGCCTTCCAGGTGAAGGCATCGAACGACGGATTGCCTGGAGCAGCAATTTCATAGGACGAATAACGCGCGCCAGCTTCAACGGTCAGGTTCTCGAAGAAAGGCTTGCCTTCAAGGATCGGGGCGATGATTTCGCCGAAGATTTCCTTGACGTTGTAGCCGCCTGCGACGCGCGGCGTCGGGCCGCCACCGCCGCCCAGCACACCGCGTTCAGAGAAATCGTCCGGCAACACGGCGGCGCCGTAGTCGCGATACTCAGCACCGACAGCAAAACCGATGGCTTCGGCATCACCAAAGCCGATGCCCAGATCACCCGACAGCAAGCCGCGAACCTGAGTCAGGCTGGTCGTGGTACGGACGGTCGAGTCGCCCGAGATGAAGCGGGCCATCGCCGGCGTGATCGAACCAGCCGGACCGTAGAGGTTCAAGGGCACGCACAGCGCGTTGCCGCTGAGGCAAGTCGAGGTATTAGTTGCAGCGAGGGCATCCAGCACGCGATCGTTGATCAGGTAACCGGTCTGACGATTGATATTTTCGCTCTCGCCATAGGCGGCAGACACGTCCCAATCGATCGTGTTGGTCAGCTTGCCGCGCAGGCCGGCGGTGTAGTCGAATACGGTCGTGGTGAATTCACTGTCACGCGTGCCGGCTTCGACGGTACGGCGACTAAGAAGCGTGGTGACGGAACGATAGTTCGGATCCGCTGGGCTGAGAGCCGTCGCCGCAGCGTTGCACTCAGACGGGGTGAAGCGCGGCGTGTAAGCACCTGAGGCTACCGAGCTGGTATTGAAGGCGCAATATTGGTTGCGGATCGCGGTCGGTATGAACGGGTTCGACAGCGGCAGTGGCACCGTCTGCGAGAACAGGCCCGACGGTGCGATGATGGTGCGCACGGTGTTCTTGGAGAACATGCCACGGCCATAAACTTCAATGTTGTCCGTGACCTCATAATTGGCCTT
>NZ_JBDNFM010000252.1:0-8604 GCF_041689835.1 Sandarakinorhabdus sp. | reverse complement strand
CGCTCTATTCCGACGATCCTGACGGCAACCGTGTGGAATTCCAGGTCGATGCGCTGCCGCCGGGGGAAGGAGCCCGATACATAAGCGGGCCGGCCATGGAGGCCAATCCAGTGGGTGTGAATTTCGATCCCGAAGCCCTGCTGGTGCAGTTCGAAGCCGGCGCCAGCGAGGCCGAACTGCTGGCGATGCTGGATGGCCCGATTGCGCCGATCCCGCCGCTGCAACATTAGACCACGCCGAACGTCCAGCCTTCGGTGGCTGCAATGGCCGGGGTCAGCGCCGCCGGTTGCCACCAGTGCGGCTGATGGGCAACTGCGCGCAGCCCGGCCGCCGTAACAACCGCATCGCCGACATGATCGGGGAAGATCGCGGGAAAGTCGGGCGGCAGCGGCTGGCTGCCGTGGCGGGCCAGTGCCGCGTTCAGGCTGGCCGCATCGCGCAATTTGCCGCGAAAGCCCGCCATGCGCGCGAACGCCTGCGCATAGATTTCGAGGATCACCGGGCCGCGCACGGGCAGCGGAGCGAACGGCCACACCGGCCACTGCAAGCGGTGCAGCAGCCGCATCGCCGTCAACGTCGCCTTGCCGACCTGCGACGCGCCCAGCAGCACGAAATTCGACGTCGGCACGCCCAGCCCGCTGAGCTTGTACACGTGCTCGGTCACCCGCAGATGGGCGCGCAGGTGGCGCGGGCCATCGGCCGCCCCCAGCCAGAACGCACCGCGCCGGTGTTCGATGAAGCCATGCCCGCCCAGATCAGCGTCGCCGGCGCACACCGCCTCCACCTCGGCCCACAGGTCGCGCGCCGGCTGGTCGAACGGCGGCACCGCGGCAAAGCCGAAGCCTGCATCCATGCCCACCAGCACATCGCCCGAAAGCCCGCCCAGCCAATCGAGCGCCGCCTCCCGTGACCACACGCCAGACGGCGGCAGCACCAGCACCGGCGCCTTGTCGCCCGCTGCACACAGGGCAATCTGGATCGACGGATGGCGCACGCCCTTGGCGCCCGACCAGTCGATACCGACAAACCGCGTGAACCTCATTTCGTACGCGCCGCCGCCCGCCGGGCATCTTCGCGGCGTCTGGCCCATTCGGCCAGACGCTCGGCAATGCGCGCCTCGGTGCCGCGCGGAGACGGGGTGTAAAGCACCTGCGCCGCCATGCCTTCAGGCCAATAATCCTGCCCGGAAAAGCCATCGGGCGCGTCATGGTCATAGGCATAGCCATGGCCGTAACCCAGTTCCTTCATCAGCTTGGTCGGCGCGTTCAATATATGTGCCGGCGGCATGAGCGAGCCGGTGCTCACTGCAAGCTTTTTAGCTGCCTTCTCCGCCACATAGGCTGCATTGGATTTGGGCGCAGTCGCCAGATAGAGGCAGGCATGGACAATGGCGAGTTCGCCTTCCGGCGAGCCGAGGAAATCAAACGCATCCTTGGCATCAAGGCACACCCGCAAGGCGTTGCTGTCGGCCAGGCCGATATCCTCGCTGGCAAACCGCACCAATCGGCGCAGCAGATACAGCGGCTCTTCCCCCGCCACCAACATGCGCGCCATCCAGTACAGCGCTGCATCGGGATCGGAACCGCGTAACGATTTGTGCAGCGCCGAAATCAGCCCGTAATGGCCTTCGCGGTCCTTGTCATAGACGGGCATGCGGCGGTGCAGGAACGCCGCCAGATCAGCCGGAGTCATCGCCGGCACATCACCAAGCGCCAAAAGGCTTTCGACCTGACCCAGCAAGAACCGCCCATCGCCATCTGCCGATGCGATCAGCGCAGCGCGGGCATCATCGGTCGCCGGCAGGGCGTGGCCGCTGTGGGCTTCCGCGCGCGCCAGCAGATCGGCGAGCGCGGCCTCGTCCAGCCGCCGCACGATCAGCACCCGGGCGCGCGACAGGATGGCGGCGTTCAATTCGAAACTGGGGTTTTCGGTGGTAGCGCCCACCAGCGTGATGGTGCCATCCTCCATCGGCCCCAGAAAGCCATCCTGCTGGGCGCGGTTGAAGCGGTGGATTTCATCCACGAACAACAGGGTGCGCTGGCCGGCGCGGGCTGCTTCGCGGGCTTCGGCAAACAGCTTCTTCAAATCGGCCACACCGGCAAACACGGCAGAAATGGCGACAAAACGCATGCCGGTGGCATCGGCAAGCAGGCGGGCAATCGTGGTCTTGCCGGTGCCGGGCGGCCCCCAGAAGATCAGGCTGGACAGGCTGCCGGCCGCCACCATGCGGGTGATGGCGCCGTCCGCCCCGGTGAGGTGATCCTGCCCCACCACTTGCGCCAGCGTGCGGGGCCGCAATTGTTCTGCCAGCGGCGCGGCGGCAGCCGATGACGCAGGAGCTGCGCTGGGAAACAGATCAACCATCACCTTGCTTGTCGCGCCTTCTGGCGGCGCTTGGCAAGCCGCGATCAGCTCTTGTACCAGGCCTCGATGGCGCCGGTCAGCTTGATGGTGAGCGGGTTGCCCTTGCGATCGACACTCTTGCCGGCGGCAACGCGGATCCAGCCTTCGGAAAGGCAATATTCCTCGACATTGGTGCGCTCGACGCCGTTGAAGCGGATACCGATGCCGCGGCGGAGCAGATCCCAATCATGAAACTCGCTGCGCGGATTCACCGACAGGCGATCCGGCGGGCTGTCGGTGATGGGGTTTTCCACCGGTGTATCAGCAGAATTTTCCGGGGTGGTTTCGGGCGTGTCGATCATGCAGCAGTCCCATAAGGCGGCGAGGCGGCGCGGGCAAGAAAAAGGGGCCGCAGGCAGATACGCCCACGGCCCCATTTTCAGCCCATCAGGACGATCAGGCCTCTTCGGCCGGCTCTTCGTCCATCGGCAGCGTGCCGGGTTCGGCGTTGGGGTCAAAGGCTTCGGTGAAGCCCGTTTCCTCACGCTCTGTCGTGGCAGCGATGTCCACGCCCTTGGCTTGCAGTTCGGCTTCTTCAACCGAACGGGCGATGTTGACTTTGACCAGCACCACGACTTCCGGGTGCAGCGCAACCTTCACGTCGTGCACGCCCAGCGTCTTGATCGGCTTGTCGAGCACGATCTGGGTCTTGTTGGCCTTGTGGCCCCCAGCGGTCAAAGCATCGGCCAGATCGCGAGCGGCAACCGACCCATAAAGCTGGCCGGTGGCAGACGCAGCGCGGATCATCACCACGCTGGCGCCTTCGATTTCGCGCGATTCCGAGCGGGCGATATCGCGGCGCTTGGCGTTGTCGGCTTCGATGCGGGCCCGATCGGATTCGAAACGGGCCTTGTTGGCTTCCGTCGCGCGCAGCGCCTTGCCGCGCGGCAACAGGAAATTGCGTGCAAAGCCCGGCTTCACATTGACGATATCGCCAATGGTGCCCAGCTTTTCAACGCGTTCGAGCAGGATGACATGCATGGTCAGGCGCTCCTCACTTCACCAGATAGGGCAGCAAGCCCAGGTGGCGGGCGCGCTTGATGGCCTTAGCCAGTTCGCGCTGTTTCTTGCCGGAAACCGCAGTGATGCGGGCCGGGACGATCTTGCCACGTTCAGAGACGAAGCCCTGCAACAGGCGCACGTCCTTGTAATCGATGGCGGGGGCATTCGGACCCGAGAACGGGCACGACTTGCGGCGACGGAAAAACGGACGACCCATCTTATCGCTCCCTTAGTAGCTTGCGCGCGGTTCGCGGCGCGGGCGTTCGCCGCGCGGAGCGCCGTCACGATCACCACGACCTTCGCGGCCTTCACGGCCCTCACGACCACCTTCGCGGCCGCCTTCACGGTCACCGCTGCGGCGGGTCATCGCGGACGGTTCCGCCGACAGCGCGTCAACGCGAACGGTCATGGAACGGATGATATCTTCGTTGAGGCCAACCTGGCGCTCCATTTCGGCCACGGCAGCAGCCGGCGCGTCGATGTTGAGCATCACATAATGGGCCTTGCGGTTCTTGGCGATGCGATAGGCCAGCGTGCGCAGGCCCCAATATTCGCTGTTCGCAACCTGGCCACTGCCGTCGGTCAGAACCTTGGTAAAACCTTCCGTGAGCGTTTCCACCTGAGCTGTTGTCAGGTCTTGCCGCGTCAGGAAGACATGCTCGTAAAACGGCATCTCTCTCTCCTCATACCGATTGTTGGCGGGGCACCATGCCCACGCCCCTCCGGCTGGCGTCTTCAGCGCGCGCGGGCAGGCCCGGCTCGGCGAAGGGCGGCGTATGCGGCATGCCTGCCGGCATTGCAAGCGATTCTCCCCTGTGGAACAAGCGGGCTTATGGCACTTCCCCTCATCGTTGTTGGCGGCGTTGCCGGTTGCGGCAAGACCACTCTGGCCGCCGCGCTGGCCGCCGCGCGGGGCCTGCCGTTTCGTGACGGCGACGATCTGCATCCGCCCGCCAATACCGCCAAGATGGCCGCCGGCTTGGCCCTTACCGATGCGGACCGCGCGCCGTGGCTGACCGCCTGCGCCGCACAATTGGCCGCGTGGGGCGCCGCTGGCAGCGGCGGCGTGATCAGCGCGTCGGCCCTCAAGCGCCAATACCGCGATCAGCTTTATGCCGCCTGGCCTGTCGTTACCCCCGGCGTTACCCCCGGCGTTACCCCCGGCATCACGTATGTCTTGATCCGCATCACCCCCGCGCTCGCTGCGGCACGCGCCGCTGCACGGCCCGATCATTTCTGGCCCGCCAGCCTCACTGCCAGCCAGTTCGCCATCCTCGAACAACCCGCGGCCGACGAGGCCGCCATCTGCGTGGACGCGCAGTGGCCCACCAACGATCAGGTGGCCGCCGTGCTTGCCGCCCTGGGCTGAAGGTTTCCGCTTCCCCTGCGCCGCGGGCCAAGACTGCGCCCGCGTAGTTTCCGACACTGCTGGCAGCGGTGGGCACCGCGTAACGTGTGCAGATCAAACCTGCCTGGCATGTTGTTCATCAGCCGGCAGCAAGAGGAGCCGCCTGCCATGTTCGTTCTCGCCCCACTGCCGTTTCCCCACGAATCGCTTGAACCGGTGATTTCGGCGCGGACGCTGCGTTATCACCATGAAAAACATCACGGCGGCTATGTGAAGGCGCTCAATGCCTTGCTGGCGACGGCTGAAATCGTGCCGGAAACGCTGGAAGCAGTGATCGCAGCAGCCGACAAATCACGGGATCGGGTGCTGTTCAACAACGCGGCCCAAGTGCGAAACCACAGCTTTTTCTGGGCATCGATGACACCGCACCGCGCGCCGCCGGCGGGCGAGCTTGCTGAAGCAATCTCAACGCAGATGGGCGGCATTGCAGCCATGAAGGCCGCATTCGTGGCAGCCGGCGTGGCGCAGTTCGGATCAGGCTGGGTGTGGCTGGTAAGTGATGCCACCGGTGAACTTGCGATCACCGTGAGCCACGATGCCGAAAACTGGCAGGGCGAAGCTGGATCGACCCCGCTGACCGTGTGCGACCTGTGGGAGCATGCGTATTATCTTGATCACCAGAACGACCGCAAAGGCTTTCTGGAAGCCTGGTTCGACGCGCTGCCCAATTGGGAATTTGCCGGCAAGCAATATGCAGCAGCCCAAGGGCGGGGCGAAAAATGGCAGCACGCAGCGGCGCTGGTGACAGCGTAGCCAACCGGGCCGCTGCGTCAGCGTTGCACGGCTGCGGGCGGCTGTGACCGCAGCCGACCGCGCATCACGGCGATCAATGCAGCCAGATCGGGAATGCCAGCGAAATCCGCCGCGCTCACCAGCACGTGCGGCTCGCCGGCATCTTCCACTGCGATCAACGGCAGCGGCCAATCGGCGGCCTGCGGAAATGCGGCGCGAAAATCGGGGCGGTGGTGGAAAACCGTGTCCAGTCCCAGCCCGTCAAGAAACGCCCGCCATTCGCGGCGCATGCCCACCAGGCCATAACTGACAGCGCACAACCGGCAGGGGTAAGTGGCCGGCGACACCAGTTTGTGCACACTGTCTATCACCCCTGCCGCGATGCCGGCATTGGCGTTGTACACGATGATCAGGCGCTTCACCCCGCTGCCGTCAGCGCCGACTTGCCGCGCTTCACGATCAGCTTGTTGAGCGCGTTCACATAAGCGCGGGCACTGGCCACCAGCGTATCGGTGTGGGCGCCGGTGCCGCGTACGGTGCGGCCATGTTCGGCCAGCACCACGCTCACTTCGGCTTGGGCATCGGTGCCGGCCGTCACCGCGTGCACCTGATACAGATTGAGCACGGCATCATCGTGCGGCACCAGCTTGCGGATGGCGTTGAACAGCGCATCCACCGGGCCATTGCCGCGCGTTGCCGCTGTCGCCTCTTCGCCGTCGATCGACACGGTGAGGACGGCGCGCTGCGGGCCGTTGCTACCGCAATACACCTCGACCTCCAACACCTGAATACGGTCGTGGCCGCGCAGCACTTCATCGTCCACCAGCGCCACGATATCCTCGTCAAACACTTGCTTCTTGGCGTCGGCCAGATCCTTGAAGCGCTTGAAGGCATCGCCGAATTCATTGTCCGACAGGTCATAACCCATCTCGGCCAGTTTCGATCGGAACGCGGCGCGGCCGGAATGCTTGCCCAGCACCAGATTGGTAGCGCCCTGGCCCACACTGTCGGGCGTCATGATTTCATAGGTGCTGCTGTCTTTCAGCATGCCATCCTGGTGGATGCCGCTTTCGTGGGCAAAGGCATTGGCGCCCACGATGGCCTTGTTGGCCTGCACCTGCATGCCGGTCACGCCGCTCACCAGCCGACTGGCGCGGGTGATCTCGCTGGAAACCACGCCGGTGTGATACGGCATCACGTCGTGGCGCACCTTCAGCGCCATGGCGATTTCCTCGACGGCGGCATTGCCGGCGCGTTCGCCGATGCCGTTCACCGTCGCTTCGCATTGCCGCGCGCCGGCCATGATCGCGGCCAGCGTATTGGCCACGGCCAGCCCCAGATCATTGTGACAGTGCGTGGAAAAAATCGCCTTATCGGCGTTGGGCACGCGGCCGATCACGTCGCGGAACATGGCGCCATAGGTTTCGGGCGTCGCATAGCCCACCGTGTCGGGCAGGTTGATGGTGGTCGCCCCGGCCCGGATCGCCAGTTCGACCGCCCGGCACAGAAAATCCGGATCGCTGCGGGTAGCATCCTCGGCCGACCATTCCACATCTGGGCACAGATTGCGCGCCATACTGACCGAATGGCGGATTGCCTCCAGCACCTCTTCGGGCGATTTGTTCAATTTCACCCGCATGTGCAGCGGCGAAGTGGCGATGAAGGTGTGGATGCGCGGCTGCCGTGCACCCTTCAGCGCCGCCCACGCGCGTTCGATATCGCCGGCGGCAGCACGGGCCAAGCTGGCCACGATGGCAGTGTCACACATGTTGGCGACAGCCTGCACGGCTTCGAAATCGCCTTCGGATGCAATGGCAAATCCGGCTTCGATGATGTCCACGCCCAAAGCTTCCAGTTGGGCAGCGACTTTCAGTTTTTCCTCGAGATTCATCGAGCAACCGGGGGATTGTTCCCCGTCGCGCAAGGTGGTGTCGAAAATGCGGATACGGTTGCTGGTCATGGCTTTGCCTGTCTGAACGCTGGAATGGTGATTGTCAGGTTCATCCCCTCAAGGCGCGTGGCCGAAGGAACAATGCCCAGCAGCCAGCGTCCCGCCCGAGGGCGGGTAAGTCGCAAAATGAGCCGGGCCGAAGCAAAAGACATGACGCTGCTTACCCTGAAGCAGGGCTGCCGCGCAAGACGCACGCGCGCACTGCCGGCTTGCAGTTGCTGCCATTTGCGCGGCTTTATGGCGGCATGGATCAGATATTTTCCGCCACCGGCATCAGTTCGGCTATCCAGAACGCGCTGGCGCCGGTGTTTCTGCTCACCGCCATTGCCGCAATATTGAACGTCATGGTCCACCGCCTGTCCCGGGTGGTGGACCGGGCGCGCCACCTCGAAGCCAACGTCGCGGGCTTTGCCGCCGACAAGCGCCGCATCGCCATCGACGATCTGGCTGTGCTGGCCAAGCGCATGACCGCCGCCAACTGGGCGATTGCGCTGTGCACGCTGGCCGCGCTGCTGGTGTGCTTGGTGGTGGCGCTGCTGTTCCTCGAACAGCTGGTCGGCGGCCGGCTTGATGCCGTGGTGGCCTGGATGTTCATCGGCGCCACCCTGCTGCTCACCGGTGGGCTGATGCTGTTCCTGTGGGAAGTGCAACTGGCACTGCGCAGCGTGCGGGTGCGGGTGCGGGCGGCACTGCTGCTGGAAGAACGGGTGTAACCTGTCTGGCTGAACAATAACATAATGAAAGTTTAACTTAACTCGGCTCGCGATTGTGGCACGATCTTGGTGAAGCTGGTGTTGCCCGACTCGCAGGGATGTTGGGCATCCAGTCGATCAAGGAGGGCAACATGTTACGCAAACTTGTTATCATCGGGATTATTGGCGCCTGCGCCATGCCCGCCATGGCTGCCAATCTGCTTACCAATGGCGGCTTCGAAAGCGGAACTGCGGCCGGCTAGATCCAATCCACTGCTCCAAGCTCGAATGGCACGGCAGGCGTCTTTGCCAATGGTGCCAACGCGCCCGTTTCGGGGCTTTCCACCACTGTGAACGCTGGTGGCGGGAATTTCGTCTATCTTACCGGCCAAGGCGGCCCGGGTGGGTATGAATTG
>NZ_JBDNFM010000251.1:0-2837 GCF_041689835.1 Sandarakinorhabdus sp. | reverse complement strand
GGCAGCGCCGGGCCGCGACTGGGCGGCGATGGGTGCGCGTTTCGAGGCCGAAATCGAAGCCAAGCGTCTGTGGCAAGATCTTGACCTGACGGCGGCCAGCCTGGCCCGGGCGCTGGGTACCAACAGCAATTATCTGGCGCGCGCTTTGGGCGAAGGGCTGGGCGCCAATTTCAACACAGTGATCAATCGGCGACGGGTGAAGGAAGTGCAGGTCTGGTTGGCTGACCCAGCCGACACCCGCGCCATCCTGACCATGGCGATGGATGCGGGCTTCCGCTCCAAGGCCAGCTTTAACCGGGCCTTTGCCGAATTTGCCGGGACCACACCCACAAAGGCACGTCTCAAATCCTGAAAGCAGGCATAAATTCAGCGTTTCGGGCGATCAGCCCCGCCGAATCGACGACAGCACGAGCCGCCAACTGCAATCCGAAAGGCTCATCCGATGCTCCGTTCCGCCCTCCTCGCTGTTCTGCTGGCTTCCACCCCGGCAATCGCGGCCGACATGCCCAACCCGATGCTTTCACCCGCTCAGGCCGGCAGCGATGTCGCGCTGATGCGGCGGGCACGCAGCATCTGATCCTTGATCTGCGCGCCAATGGCGGCGGATCGGAAGATGTTTCGATTGCGCTGGCCCGCCACCTGTTCGATGCGCCGTTCACATGGAGCAGGCCGATCCGTTACAAGGCAATCCGGATTGGCGATCTCCAGCGCCACATCAGCAGTTGGGGCGAGCGCGAGGCCCTGTTCAACGCGCCGGAATCCGCGTTCACCCGGACCGCCGACGGTTGGTACGACCGGATCCCCGTGGGCACCGACGAAAGCGATGACGGCGACAGCACGATCGAACACCAGCCGCTGCCGGCTGCGCAGCGTTTCGCCGGCCGGCTGACGGTGCTCACCGGCCTGCGCAATGGTTCGGGATCAACGCGAACTATCGCCTGGCTGAAGGAACGGCGCGGCGCTGCGCTGGTGGGGGAGGAAGGCGGCGGCAGCGCCGAAGGCCCGACCGCCGGCAATGTCTTCCTCGTCACCCTGCCAGCCAGCGGCATCAAGGTCCGCGTGCCCAACGCCTGGAACCGCACCAACATCATGCAGTTTACCCCGCGCCGCGGTGTGGCAGTGGATGTGCTGGTAGTGCCGACGCTGGCCGATTTCCAAGCTGGCCGCGACCGGGCGGTGGAAGCGGCGCGCGATCTGGGTGCTGTGCCGGCTGCGATCGATCCGGCCGCCGAGTTAACCAGCGCACTGGCCGGCAACTGGGCCGGAACACTTGATTACCGCGATTACGGCAACGACAGCCGGACGGCTTTGCCCACGCTGCTCAGCGTCACCGGCTTGGCCTTGGCGTGGACCTTTGATGACGGGCCGGGCAAAACCGTGCGCTCCAGTGCACGCTGGTCGTTCACGCCTGATGGCAAGACCATGCTGGTAAATGAAGGCCGGCGCCGCGAAACCATGGCCGTTTCCGAATTGTGCCGCAGCCCGGACGGCGCGCTGACCCTTGTGCTGGACGGGAAGGGCCACGAAAACGGCAAGCCAGTGACAATCCGCACCGTCCTGACCCGGGACAAGGCGGTGCTGCGCATCACCCGGATGAGCCGCGCCACCGGCCAGCCGTTCATCATGCGCCCCAGCTATCAGCTGCGCCCAGTTTGATAACACTGGCTGCGGGGCTGGCACCGTGCCGGCCTGCATGGCACAAGACTGCAATGCAGGCCGGCACCACAATTTTCGAACATATGTCGGGCCTTGCCCGCCAGCATGATGCGATCAACCTGGGGCATGGGTTCCCGGATTTCGGCTGGCCCGATACTGTTCTTGCGGCCGGGGCGAAGGCCATCACCACGGGCTATAATCAATATCCGCCGATGCGCGGCTTGCCGGAATTGCGCAGCGCAGTGGCGGCTTTCCATGGCCGGCGGCAAGGGCTGACGGTCAGCCCCGATCAGGTGATCATCACGTCGGGCGCCACCGAGGCGGTCGCTGCCAGCATCATGGCCGTGGCGGGCGCTGGCGATGAAGTGGTGCTGTTTGCGCCGGCGTACGATGCCTATGCGCCGCTGGTTCGGCGGGCCGGGGCGCAGCCGGTGTTTGTTCAGCTGCTGCCGCCCGACTGGCAGGCCAGTGCCGCCGCAATCGCAGCTGCCATCACGCCGGCCACCCGCGCCATCGTGATCAACACCCCGCACAATCCCACCGGCGGCATGGCCGGCGCTGCCATGATGGCCGCCATTGCCGATTTGGCCCGCGCCCATGATCTGATCATCATCAGCGACGAGGTGTGGGAAGAGGTGATCACCGGCGACGCCGTGCACATCTCGCCGTTCAGCCTCGCGCCGGAACGCACCATCAAGATCGGATCGGCTGGCAAGCTGCTGGCATTGACGGGCTGGAAAGTCGGCTGGGTCGTGGCCGTGCCCGAACTGGCCGAACGCGTCGCGCAGGTGCACCAGTTTCTCACCTTCACCACGCCGCCGCCGTTGCAAGTGGCCGTGGCCACCGGCCTGGCGTTGCCGGATGACTGGTTCGATGCGGCCCGGGCGCGATTTGTGCGGGCGCGGGATCGGCTTGCGGCAGCCCTGGTTGCTGGCGGCTGGCGGCTGCTGCCCACAAAGGGCAGCTATTTCCTGATGGCCGATCTGGCGGCATCGGGGGTGGCGCTTGGTGACCGGGAATTTTGCGAGGCAGCGGTGGCCCGCGCCGGAGTGGCGGCGATTCCGCTTTCGGCCTTTCAGCCAGATGGCACCCAAACCCCGTTCATCCGGCTGGGTTTTGCCAAGTCCGATGCAGTGCTGGATGCGGGGGCTGCGCGGCTGAACGCAGCCCGCACGCAACCG
>NZ_JBDNFM010000250.1:0-4295 GCF_041689835.1 Sandarakinorhabdus sp. | reverse complement strand
CCGAAATCGTCGATCACTGCTGTGACGCCTGGAACAAGCTGATCGATCAGCCAGACCGCATCAAATCCATCGGAATGCGCCAATGGGCACATGGGTCATGATTATCGCGACTTGGTATCACTTCCCGTTTATTGGCCCAGCCCGAATCAAGCCGCCGGTTTCACGCCAGCTTCAGCCACCAGCGTTTGCAGTTCGCCGGCCTGGAACATTTCCATCATGATGTCGCTGCCGCCCACAAACTCGCCCTTGACATAAAGTTGCGGAACGGTGGGCCAGTCGCTGTATTCCTTGATGCCCTGGCGAATTTCCGCATCGGCCAGCACGTCCACGCCTTCGAAGGCAACGTTCAGCCGTTCGAGGATGGTGACAGCGGTAGACGAGAAGCCGCACTGCGGGAAGAAATGCGTGCCTTTCATGAACAGCACAACGTCGTTGCTGTTCACCAGATCGGCAATGCGGTCATGCACGGAATTGGTCATCGGGGAAATCCTTGGGGTTTGCGCGGCCGTTCAGGCCGGAACAGTAGTAAGTTTGAGAGCGTGCAGCGCACCCCCCATGCGTCCGCCCAGAGCATTATACACCAGCCGCTGCTGTGCAACCCTGGACAAGCCGGCGAACTGCGGCGCGGTCACCACGGCGGCATAATGATCGCCATCGCCGGCCAGATCGGTGATGTCCACCTTTGCGCCGGGCAGTGCGGCCAAGATCGCCGATTCGATATCGGCTGCGGCCATCGGCATCAGGCGTCTCCGCTGATCTGGGCTTCGGCCTGGGCCAGTTTCTCGGCCAGCATCGCCTTGATATCGTTCACGCCAACGTCCAGCCCGGCCAGATCGCCGGCCAGCTTGGCGATGATGTCGTCGTCACCGGGAATTTCAAGATCCGACAGCAACACCGTCTTGGCATATTCATCGGCGGCGGCGCCTTCCTTGCCCAGTTTCTCGGCGGCCCACAGGCCGATCAGCTTGCCGCGGCGCGCCAGGATGCGGAATCGCATCTCCTCGTCATGAGCAAACTTGCTTTCAAAGGCTTTGTGGCGATCGTCAAAGGTGGTCATGCTATTTTGCTCCCGAGCACGTCTGAGTTTCCAGATAGGCAAGCCGGGCCGCCTGTTCAATGCCGCCTGCCTAATGCCACCTGCCAAATCATTGTCTCTGGCGCGCTTTGGGGTTATGGCCTCTCGCCCGCGCTTGAGGCCCGTGATAGCCTGCTTCAGCGTCCTGAAATTGGTTTCGCGGTGCCCTGCCCACATCCGGGCCGGCCGTGCCGCCTTCGAAAGGTTTGCCATGACCCGCCGCCGCCAGATTTACGAAGGCAAGGCCAAGATCCTGTATGAAGGCCCGGAACCCGGCACCATCATCCAGTATTTCAAGGACGATGCCACCGCCTTCAACGCCCAGAAAAAGGGCACGATCAGCGGCAAGGGCGTGCTCAACAACCGCATTTCCGAACATGTGTTCACGTTGTTGGGCATGATCGGCATCCCCACGCATTTCATCCGCCGCCTTAACATGCGCGAGCAACTGGTTCGCCAGGTTGAAATCATCCCGATCGAAGTGGTGGTGCGCAATGTCGCCGCCGGCAGCATTTCCAAGCGTTTCGGCATCGAGGAAGGCACCCAGCTGCCGCGAACCATCATCGAATATTACTACAAGGATGATTCGCTCGGCGATCCGCTGGTGAGCGACGAGCATATCGCCGCCTTCGGCTGGGCCAGCCCGGACGAGATGCACGATATCGCCGACATGGCGATCCGGGTGAATGATTTCATGGCCGGCATGTTTGCGGCGGTCGGCATCCGGCTGGTGGATTTCAAGCTTGAATTCGGCCGCCTGTTTGACGGCGAGTTCAGCCGCGTCATCCTCGCCGACGAGATCAGCCCCGATAATTGCCGCCTGTGGGACATGAAAACCGGCGACAAGATGGACAAGGACCGATTCCGCCGTGATCTGGGCGGCGAAGTTGAAGCCTATCAGGAAGTTGCCCGCCGGCTGGGGCTGCTCACCGAAGATGAGCCCGCCGTGCTCGATCTGGATGAACACCGCAAAGCGCGCGGCAAGGACAAGCCCGCCCCGCCGGAGTGAGCGATCAGGCCGAGTGAGCGATCAGGCTGGTGCCCATCGCACCGGCTCGATCCGCCGCACGGCCAAGCCAAACACCAGCGTGCCCAGCCCGACAATGGCTGCCGTAACGATGAAGGCCGGGCGATAGCCGGCGGCATCGACGATGATGCCGGTCATCACCGGGCCGATGATGCCCGACAGATTGCCGATGCTGGTTTGCACCCCTACCCAGCGCCCGGCCGACGCCGGCCCGGCCATGGTCTGGCCGATCACGAACAGCAGATTGGGCACCGGGCCATAGCCAAAGCCGGTGATGGCGATCAGCGTGATCAGCGGCACCCAGCCCTGGATATCGGGCAGCAGCAGCAGGCCCATCACGCAGGCGCTGACCGACGCAAACAGCATCCGCCGCCGCCACATCGAGCCATCACCGCCGCGCCTGATCGCCCGGTCGATGGCCCACGCGCCCAACGTGCCCCCGGCAATCTGCGCAATGTAAAACACCGAAGTGAGCAGGGTCATGTCGAGAATCGAAAAGCCGCGCGCCTTGACCAGCCACAACGGCAGCCAGCCGACGATGAAATACAGCGCAAACGTGCCCGACAGGTGCAGCAGCGTGACTGCCCAGAAAGCGGGCTGACGCAGCACCTGCGCCAGGGGCGCAGCGTTGCCCGGCGCGTCGTCGTGCCGGCCCTCGCCTTCCTCGATGCCGCGGCGGGCCAGCCACCACGGCACCAGCCACACCAGCGTGGCCAGGCCGAAAACAATGAACATTTCCCGCCAACCCCACAGCTGCATGATGGCGCCGCCGGCCAGCGTGCCGATCAGCGGCCCCAGTGCCAGCCCGCCCGAAAGCGAGATGTTGGCCAGCCCGCGCGCGCCTTCAGGCACCCGCGCGATCAGCTTGGAACCGCAGGGGAACGCAACGCCTTCCCCCAGCCCCATCACCAGCCGCAGCAACACAAGCCCGGTAACGCCGCCCGCCACACCGGTGCCGACAAAGCCCATACCGATCGTGGCCAGCGCCCAGGTGGCGACGCCGAGCGCCATCAGCAGCCGCACGCTGATCTTGTCGGCCAGCCAGCCGGCCAGCGCGAGGGCGGGCACGTAGGTCCAGTAAAAGCTGGAGACGATGACGCCATAACGTTCGTTGGTGAGGCCGAATTCGTCCTTGATCAGCGGCGCCGCCACGCTCACGGCGCCGCGATCGATGTAATTGAGTGCAATGGCCGCCCCGATCAGGGTGATCGCCCAGCGCAACGGGCCTGACAGCATCAAATTCTCCCCGGCCAACACAGTGGCGGCGGCGCTCCGGCCCGTCAACTGGCCCACCGCGCGTCCGGCCGCTCGTGGGCAGATTGGCCATCATGATGGTGAAGGCAGTGGCGCTGGCATCGCTGGCCGCACTCGGCTATGCGGGCCGCTGTGCAAGGCAAGACCATCCTTCTGATCGTGGGCGGCGGCATCGCTGCCTTCAAGGCGCTTGAACTGGTGCGCGAACTGCGCCGTGCTGGCGCGCGGGTGTTGCCGGTGCTCACTGAAAATGGCGCGCGTTTCGTCACGCCGCTCTCGCTTTCGGCCCTGGCCGGCGAAAAGGTGCGCACCAGCCTGTGGGACCTGGAGGACGAAGCCGCGATGGGCCATATTCAGCTGTCCCGCGCCGCCGATCTGGTCGTCGTCTGCCCGGCCACCGCCAGCCTTATGGCACGCGCGGCGGCCGGCGAAGCCGGTGACCTGGCCGCCACGCTGCTGCTCGCCACCGACAAGCCGGTGCTGATGGTGCCGGCGATGAACGTGCGAATGTGGCTGCATCCAGCCACCCAGCGCAATGTCGCGGCCTTGCGCGGCGACGGCGTGACCGTGATGCAGCCTGATGACGGCGCAATGGCCTGCGGCGAGTTCGGCCCCGGCCGCCTGCCCGAAGTGCCGGCGATCATCGCAGCAATCATGGCAGCAATCGCGGCGCAGCTCGGCCCAAAAAATTTGGCGGGCCGGCATGCGCTGGTCACCGCCGGGCCAACGCACGAACCGATCGACCCGGTGCGCTTCATCGGCAATCATTCATCGGGCAAGCAGGGATTTGCCATTGCCGCCGCGCTGGCGCAAGCCGGCGCCCGCGTCACGCTGGTGGCAGGGCCGGTGCATCTGCCCACGCCGGCCGGCGTCACCCGCATCGACGTGACGACGGCGCGCGACATGCACGCCGCCTGCGAAGCCGCCCTGCCCGCCGAT
>NZ_JBDNFM010000249.1:0-3327 GCF_041689835.1 Sandarakinorhabdus sp. | reverse complement strand
CGGCCGGGCACGGCGCGGCGGACGGCGACGACTTGCCGGCGCAGCATCAGTCCATTCGTGACGGGCTTCGCCTTCGGCACGGCAGCGCTCAGCGACACCATCGCCCACGGTTGGCCGCTGCCGGCATGCGCGAGGCTGAGCGCCGCGTTGGCGGCGGGCAAGCGAACCGGCGCGGGCCCGGGCCACACCGCCACCTGCCGCGCACTGCCCAGTGCCACCGTTGTGCGCCCGCTCACCGGCGCGCGTTCGAACCGCGCCGCAAAGCTGGCCATCGCCAGTCGGCCCAGCGCGTTGGCAGGTGTCGTGTCCCAATGGCCCTGGCGCTGCATCTGCATCAGGGCGCGGGCCAGGCGCGGCGCATCGCTGGCCCATTGCGGATCAGCTGCCGGATCTGCGGCGGCCACGAGCAGCAACCGCGCCAGCGCGGCATCGCGCGATGCCATCAGGTTCCAATCATCACCTGCGCCAGCAAAGCGCATCACGCTGCCCTGATCATCGAGCCGGGCGCGCAGCCGGGCCAGTGTCTGCGCAGCAGCGGGCGCCTTGCCGCTGGCCAGTTGCACGGCGCGCCAATCAAGCAGCGCTGCCGGGCCCCACTGGTCGGATGTAGCCGCAAATCCGGCAAGCATGCGGCCCACCGCTTCGCCTTCACCCGCCAGCGCCGCCAGTGCCGCCAGCCGGTCGCCATCGATGCGGCCTTCGGCAACCGGGCGCAGGCCAGCAACCAATCGCGCGCGTTCAGATGCTGGCAGCGGCCAACCCGCCAACCGCGACAGCCGCAGCACATAGGCGGTAAGGCCGGAATCGCCGTTCATGCCGACACTCGGGAAAAAGCGCAGCAGGCCGCGCGGGTCAATCCACGCCCCGAGGCCGGCCACCTCGCGCTCCCACAGCGCGCGGTCGCCGAGCGCCACGGCTTTTGACAGGCGTTGTTCAATGCAGTCATAGGGATAGGCGGCCATGTACGCGCGCACCCCGTCCAGATTGCCGCCCAGCGACGGCGACAGCGCTACCGTGACGAACGCCGATCCCGGCAGCGCGCCGGCCGGCACCGCGATCGGCAGGCCACTGCGGGTGAGCGCGGCGCTGATCACGGCGGGCGGCACGGTGGGTTCGACGGTTTGTTCCACATGCACCGCATCCGCCGCGCCGCCGCCACTGGCGCCAAATTTCCACGTCAGCGTGCCGGCGGCCGGTGCCGTCGCGGCAAAGGCAATGGTTTGCGCCGAACCGGCGGCCAGCGTGACCGTGCGCGCCGGCCAGCGCCCACCCTCATTCCGGCTGCCGGCGCTCGCCGTGATTGCGACGGGCAAGCTGCGTGCCGTGGTGTTGCGCACCACAATGGTGGCCACATAGGCATCGCCGACGCGCACCAACGGCGGGATGCCGGGCAGTATCTGCAGATCCTGTGTGGTGCGGATACGGGCGCTGCCGGTGCCGAACAGGCCGGGGCCGGCGCTGGCGATGGCCACCAGGCGGAAGCCCGACAGGCTGTCGTTCAACCGGAACGGAACGCGCGCGCGGCCTTGCCCGTCCAGCTTCACCCGTCCGGCCCAGGCGATCACTGGCTGGAAATCGCGGCGCCCCGCCGCCATCGCGCCGCCGCCGCCGCCGGCCGCCACGGCCTTGGTGCCATAGTGGCGCTTGCCCACCACCTGGCCCTGCGCCGTGGCGAACACCACGCCGAGCGGGCGCGGCGCCATCATCGCATCGAGCAATTTCCAGCTGTCGTTGTCCTTCAATTGCAGCAGGGCTTCGTCCACGGCGGCAAAGGCGATTTCGGCATCGGCAGGCAAGCGCGTGCCGGGCGGCGGCGTTACCGTCACCAGCGCGCTGGCTTGTTCCTTCACGGCGTGGGTGGGCCTGTCTGGCATCACCTGCACCGCCAGCCGGCGCGCATCGTGGCCCACCTTCAGCTGCGCCAGCCCCAGCCGGTAACTCGGCCGCGCCAGATCGATCAGCGCGGTGGGGGAGGCGGCCTCGCGGCTGAGCCCCAATAGAATCTGGGGCAGAATCTGGGGCAAAATCCGGGGCAAAATCCGGGGCAAATTCCAGCGCCGGGCCAGATCGGCCAGCCACAACCGCCAGCCCGCCACCCGCCCGCGCACCGCGAGCACCGAAATCGTGACGTTGGGCGCGTAATCGCCCTTCATCTTTACCGAAATCACCGGGTCCTTGCCCGTCAGCGTGGTGACGAAACTGTCCATCACGCCGCCGCGCAGCACGGTCACCAGCGCCGTCGCGGCGCGGAACGGCATGCGCACTTGCAGGCGCGCGGTGCCGTTTGCGGCGACTTCGGGCGCTTCGGGCACCAGGTCCATGCGGTCGCCATTATCGCCGCCGAACCACCATTCATCATCGCCGGCGAGCCACAGGCTTTGCGTAGCGCGCGCCGCCCGCCCGGCACTATCGGTCGTTTGGGCCAACGCCAGCACTTCGCCGGAGACGCCGGCATCCAGCTGGCAACTGGCGCGGCCGCGATCATCGGTTTTCGTTTCGCAGCGCGCCTTGAGCTCGCGGGTCTCGCGGGCGTTGTCATAGGCATAAAATCCGCCGACCAGCCGTTTGCGTGTGGAGAGGATTTCGCGCGCGAACAGCCGCAATGTCAGCTTCTGCCCGCGCACCGGCTTGCCGGCCAGATCGAGCACCACCAGCTTGAGCCGCAGATCGTCGGCCTTGCTCAGCCAGCCGTCGGACGCGATGCCGACCCGCAGCGCCGCCGGCTCCAGGGGCAGGCGGGGCACCTTGGTCGCCACTTCGCCATTGGCGCCGGGATAATCCAGTTCGGCGATCAATGCCGAAGGCGCGGTGATGGCTGGCCAGCCGCTCGCCGTCACCCGCGCCGTGCCGGCCGCGCCCAGCGTGAGCGGTTGTTCGGCGGCACGCTGGGCAGTGGCCCCGGCGCCGGCTTCGTTGCCGTCACCGTCCAGCGCCGCGAGGCCCGGTTTCACGGTTTCGGCTGCGAAACGCCAATTGTCGTATCCCGCAACCTCCACACTGCGCGGCACCACGCGGGTGCGCAGCGTGACCGGCGCAGCGCCCGCGCCGCCGCCCGACAGATAAGACAGCGCCAGATCGAGCGGCAGGGCGCGCGGCGCCACTGAAATGGCCTTTGGCCCGCTGATGCTGGCGCGGCTGGTTGGCAGGCGATATTCCTCCACCTGGAACCGGCCAACGCTGCGTTCGTCCTGCCCGGCGGTCAGCTGCAAATCCCAATCGCCGGCGGGTGCGGTGGCCGGCAGATCAACATGGCCCACCCCATCGCGGCCCCCATCGCGGCCCCCATCGCGGCCCCCGTCTCGCCCGGCATCCAGCACCACGGGCAGG
>NZ_JBDNFM010000248.1:0-5039 GCF_041689835.1 Sandarakinorhabdus sp. | reverse complement strand
CGGCGCTGGCCAGCGGGCCGGCTTATTACAGGCTCTTCCAGGATATCGTCTTCTCGCCGCTGGGCGTCATTGTGGGCTTCGGGCTGACCTGGTCGATGTTCCAGCACATGGGCAGCGGCATGCGCCACTTCATCATGGACAGCGGCGAAGGCTATGACCTCGTCACCTCGCGCCGGATGGCGTTGGCAACAATGGTGTTTTCCGTCGCTGCCACCCTGGCCTTCTGGGCGTGGATTTTGCTCGGCACTGGGTATCGAGTGGGGTATTGATGATGGGCAACGGAACCCAATTGGGCCGCGTTCGCGGGCTTGGCGCTGGCGGCGGTGCCGTGGTGCATCATTGGTGGTTGCAGCGCGTCACTGCGGTGGCCAGCCTGTTCCTCGTGCTGTGGTTCGTCTTCAGCCTCGCCCGCCTGCCCAGCTTGGATTATGCCAGCACGGTCGCATGGGTGCGCCAGCCGCTGGTGGCGGTGCCGCTGTGCCTGCTGGTGGTCTCGGTTTTCTGGCACTTCCGTCTGGGCGTGCAAGTGATGCTGGAAGATTATCTGCATGGGTCAAAGCGCGTCATCGCTTTGCTGGCCTTGAACTTTTACACCTTTGCTCTGGCCGCTCTGACACTGTTCTCAGTGCTCAAGGTCGCGCTGGGTGCTGCCTGAAGCCTTGATGGGAAATATCCGTGCCTGAAGCCTATCAGATCATCGATCACGTGTACGATGCCGTTGTTGTGGGGGCAGGTGGCTCTGGCCTGCGCGCAGCGATGGGCATTGCCGAAGCCGGCCTGAAAACCGCGTGCATCACCAAGGTGTTCCCCACGCGCAGCCATACGGTCGCTGCGCAGGGCGGTATCGCGGCCGCACTGGGCAACATGGGCCCGGATCACTGGACCTGGCACATGTACGACACGGTAAAAGGCAGCGACTGGCTCGGCGATCAGGACGCAATCGAGTATCTGTGCAAGGAAGCCCCGGCCGCCGTTTACGAACTCGAACATTTCGGCGTTCCGTTCAGCCGCACCGAAGCCGGCCGCATCTATCAGCGCCCGTTCGGCGGCATGATGCAGGACATGGGCAAGGGCCCGCCGGCGCAACGCACCTGCGCCGCCGCCGATCGCACCGGCCACGCCATGCTGCATGCGCTTTACCAACAGAGCCTGAAGCACAGCACCGAATTTTTCATCGAATACTTCGCCATCGATCTGATCATGGTGGACGGTGCCAATGGCAAGGAATGCAAGGGCGTCATCGCCATCAACATGGAAGACGGCAGCATCCACCGTTTCCGCAGCCACCAGACGGTTCTCGCCACGGGCGGTTATGGCCGCTGCTATTTCTCCGCCACCTCGGCCCACACCTCGACGGGTGATGGCGGCGGCATGGCGATCCGTGCCGGCGTGGCCATGCAGGATATGGAATTCGTGCAGTTTCACCCCACCGGCATTTACGGCGCCGGCGTGCTGATCACCGAAGGTGCGCGCGGGGAGGGTGGTTACCTCACCAACAGCAAGGGCGAACGCTTCATGGAGCGTTATGCACCGTCCGCCAAGGATCTCGCCAGCCGCGATGTGGTTTCACGTTCGATGGCGATGGAAATCCGCGAAGGCCGCGGTGTGGGTGCGGAAGGCGACCATATCCACCTGCATCTCAACCACATCGATTCCGCCGTGCTGGCCCAGCGCTTGCCCGGCATTTCCGAAACCGCCAAGGTGTTCGCCGGCGTAGACGTGACCAAAGGTCCGATCCCGGTGGTGCCGACCGTGCATTACAACATGGGCGGCATTCCGACCAATTATCACGGCGAAGTTGTCACTCTGAAGGATGGCAACCCTGACAGCGTGGTGCCCGGCCTGTTTGCTGTGGGTGAAGCCGCCTGCGTCTCGGTGCACGGTGCCAACCGGCTTGGCTCCAACAGCCTGATCGATCTGGTGGTATTCGGCCGCGCCACGGCGCACCGGGTAGCTGCCGTCCAGAAGGCCAACGTCGGCCACGCCGCGTTACCCAAGGACAATGCCGATTTCGCCTTGGGACGCCTTGATAGCTTCCGTTTTGCCAAGGGTGGCTCCACCACCGCCGAAGTGCGGCTGGCGATGCAGAAAACCATGCAGGCCAACGCCGGCGTGTTTCGCACCAGCGAGATCCTTGATGAAGGCGTGCGCAAGATCGACGCTGTCTATCAGCGCATGGCCGATATCGGCACTGCCGATCGCAGCCTGGTGTTCAACACCGATCTGATCGAGACGCTGGAGCTGGATAACATGATCGGCCAGGCCGTGCTGACCGTGCACATGGGCCAAGCCCGCCATGAAAGCCGCGGCGCCCACATGCACGAAGATTATCCGGCGCGGGATGATGACAAGTGGATGGTGCACTCGCTGGGCTGGTTCCGTGATGGCTCGGTAGACCTCGCCGCCCGCCCGGTGCACACCTACACGCTCTCGGACGAGATCGAGTACATCAAGCCCAAAGCGCGGACGTATTGATCAAAGGCTTGCAAAATGGCTGAATTTTCACTCCCTTCGAACAGTGTCATCAAGAAGACTGGCGTGACCTATCCCGCCCCCGCCGGGGCGGCGCGGACCAAGGCATTCAAGGTCTATCGCTGGAATCCGGATGATGGTCAGAACCCGCGTTATGACACCTACACGCTCGATCTTGATGCGACCGGGCCGATGGTTCTGGATGCGCTGATCAAGATCAAGAACGAGGTCGATTCCACACTCACCTTCCGGCGGTCGTGCCGGGAAGGGATTTGCGGGTCGTGTTCGATGAACATCGACGGCACCAACACGCTGGCCTGCACCATGCCGATCGCCGACGTGAAGGGCGAGGTGGTGATCACACCGTTGCCGCACATGGAGGTGATCAAGGACCTCGTCCCTGATTTCAAGCACTTCTATGCCCAATATGCCTCGATCAAACCATGGTTGCAGACTGTTACCCCGGCGCCATCGGGGGAGGAGCGCATCCAGTCGCCCGTTGAGCGCGAGCAGCTGGACGGACTGTATGAGTGCATACTGTGCGCGTGCTGCTCAACTGCATGCCCATCCTATTGGTGGAACAGCGACAAGTTCCTCGGCCCCGCCATCCTGTTGCAGGCCTATCGCTGGCTGGCCGACAGCCGCGATGAGATGACTGGCGAGCGGCTTGATGCGCTGGAAGATCCGTTCCGCGTCTATCGCTGCCACACCATCATGAACTGCTCCAACGTCTGCCCCAAGGGCCTCAACCCCGCCAAGGCCATCGCAGAGATCAAGCTGATGATGCTGGAACGGGCCGGATAAACCGTCCGGCTGCGTAAGGAACTGCCATGGACAATCCCGTGCTGTGCCAGCTTTCCGCGAGTGAGGCCGTGGTCTTGATGGCGGCAGGCGAAGTGACCGCCGAGGCCTATGCGGCGGCGTTGCTGGAACGTTGCGCGAACGGCGCGCATCTGAATGCCTTCATCAGTATCGACGCCGCGAGGGTGCTGGCCCAGGCCCGTGCCGCCGACGCACACCGGGCGGCGGGTAGCCCGCTGGGCCTGCTGCACGGCCTGCCGGTGCCGGTTAAGGACAGCATCAACACCGCGGATTATCCCACCACCGGCGGCACCAACGCGCTGCGCGGTTTTCAGCCAAAAACCGATGCAGCGGCAGTAGCGCTGCTGCGCCGGGCCGGCGCCATCGTGCTGGGCAAGACCAATCTGCACGAATTGTCGTTTGGCTGGACCAGCAGCAACGCCGCGTTTGGCGCCGTGCGCAACCCGCACGACCCGCAGCGGATTCCCGGCGGCAGTTCAGGCGGCACAGCGGCAGCAGTGGCAGCGGGCATGGCGCCGCTGGGCGTTGCCGAGGATACCGCTGGATCGATCCGGGTGCCGGCTGCGCTGTGCGGGCTGTTCGGGTTTCGGCCCACCACCGGCCGCTATCCCAACGACGGTGTGGTGCCGATGACGTCGGTTTTCGATCAGGTCGGCTCGCATGCGCGCTGCATGGCCGATATCGCGCTGTTCGATGCCGTGATGACCGGTGATGAACGACCCATCTCGCCCACCGCACTGACCGGCCTGCGCATCGGCATCGATCGCGAATTCTTTTGTTCGGGGCTGGATGACGAGGTGGCTGATGCTCTGGCCGACATCATCGCGCGTCTGGAAGCCGCCGGCGCGGTGTTGGTGGATGTTCAGTTGCCCGGCCTGCAAGCGCTGGTGGATGCAGCTAGCGTTCCGATCATCTTTAATGATTTTCTGCCGTCACTGGCGGCCTATCTGCACGCCCATGACGCGCCGGTGAGCCTTGAGTCGGTGCAGGCGCAGGTGGCCAGCCCAGACGTGATGGCCGCGCTCAACATGTGCACGCCCATTGGTGCAGCAGGTGCCGAAGCGGGATATCTCGCAGCCCGCGGCGAGCATCGCGGTGCGCTGCAGCGGTTGTTTGCCGATTGCTACGCCGATCACGACATCGCGGCTCTGCTGTTTGCGACCACAATGGTGACAGCCCCGCTGATCGGTGAAGACCGCACGGTGCGCATCAACGGCGGAAACGTGCCGTTTGCCGTGGCTATCGGACGCAACATCATGCCCGGCAGTACGGCCGGCCTGCCCGGGTTGGTGATGCCCTGCGGACTTGGCCGCTCCAGCGGTTTGCCGATGAGCATCGAACTTGACGGGCCAGTCGGCAGCGACCGCGCGTTGCTGGCGATCGGCATGGCGGTAGCTGCGGTGCTGCCGCTAATGCCGGTGCCGGTTGCTGTCACATCAGCTTCGCTTGCCGCTCACTCCGGGCTTTGATACGTTGCTTATGCAACGCCGGCGCCTGCCGGCCGTAGTAGTGGCATAATGGGTGGAACAGTGCAGCAGATGGCAAGCCTCGGCGGACAGCCTGAGCGGGTGAGCGGATGAACGCGATCACGTTTTCCACGCGCGCCGCGATGGACCGCAAGTCTGCGCGTATTCTGCCTCAATACAACAGCTTGCATCACCGTGGCTGGTGGAAACTCGCCACCATCGTGTTCGCGGTGCTGGCCCTGCTGCTCACCCTGTACACCGGCTTTCTGGTTGCCATCG
>NZ_JBDNFM010000247.1:0-4378 GCF_041689835.1 Sandarakinorhabdus sp. | reverse complement strand
CTGGGCATGGCGGATCAGCACGGCGCGGGCGGTGCCGTCCAGTTCATAGCTGTCATAACCAACCAACACAGTGTCACTGCCGGACTGGGCGCGCAGATCGTCCTGGCTGCCGGGTGCGATGTTGCTGGTCACACCGGGCGTGGTTTCGCCAGCGCCGGCATCACCAGCCGGGGCGGCGGGTGTTTCGGGGCTGGCGGTGACTGGCGGGGCTTCGAGTTCGACTTTTTTCTTGCTGCCGCACGCGGCAAGGCTGAGCGCGAGAGCGGCCAAAAGGCTCAGTTTGGGCAGGTGGCGGATCATGTGGGCGTTCCTCTTCCAGCTGACATTTCAAAGATATTTTCAGGGTAACAACGGGGACCATGCCGGATCGGATGCATCCAGCGGGGTGGCGAGACGGCGTTCATTCAAACCGGAAATATCAACCGACCACAAGCCCGAACGCCCCGAACGATCGCCGCGCGCAAACAGGATGACGCGGCCATTGGGTGACCACGCCGGGCTTTCATCCTGATAGCCATTGGTGAGCAGCCGTTCGCCCGATCCATCAGGGCGCATCACACCGATGCCGAACCGGCCGCCGCCCATGCGGGTGAAGGTGATGTAATCGCCCCGCGGGCTCCACACCGGGCTGGCCGAGCGGCCTTCACCAAAACTGATGCGCCCTTGGCCAGTACCATCGGCGTTCATCACATAGACCTGCTGGCTGCCGCCGCGGTCGCTTTCAAACACGATTCTGGTGCCGTCCGGCGAAAAGCTTGGCGAGGTGTCGATGCCTGGCCCGCTGGTGAGCCGGGTGACGCTGCGGGCGGCGATGTTGAAGCGATAAATGTCGGTGTTGCCGCCCACCGCCATCGACAGCACCAAGCTTTGGCCATCGGGCGAAAAGCGCGGCGCAAACGTCATCGCAGCGAACTGGCCCACGGCCTCCTGCCGGCCGCTGCCCAACGTGTAAAGCCACACCCTAGGCCGATTTTTTTCAAAACTCATGTAGGTGATCGTCTGCTGACCCGGCGCAAAACGCGGCGTGAGCACGAGATTCTGGCCCGAGGTGAGGAAGCGGTGGCCCGCCCCGTCCTGATCCATGATGGCGAGCCGCTTGATGCGTTTGGTGCGCGGGCCGGTCTCGCTGACATAGACAATGCGGCTGTCGAAATAGCCGGTTTCGCCCGTCAGGCGCGAATAGACCAGATCAGCGCATTTGTGTGCCGCCCGCCGCCAGCCCGCTGCCGTGGTGACAAAACCAGCCCTCGCGATTTCGCTGCCGGCGAACACATCATAGGCATAGCACGCCAGCGTGATCCCGCCGTCCGGATTGGCCGTGACCGTGCCGGTGACCAGCGCCTGCGCCGCAATCGTGCGCCACGCCGGGAAATCGGGTTTCAGCACATCGTCGATGCCCACGGTGGTGGTGTAGGCGGCGGGATCAATGGTTTTGAACAGGCCGGAGGATTTGAGATCGCCGGCAATCACCTGCGCGGCGCGCTGGCCCAGTTGGGTTGTGCTGCCGGCTTCGGTGCTGGCGCCGTTGCCGGGGGCAAACGCCGGCACCGCGATCGGCATCGGCTGCATCAGGCCAGCGTTGATATCGACGCGCAGCGGAGCGCCCTGAGCAAAGGCGGGGCCGGCAATCGCCGCGGCAACAAGCAGAATCGTGCGCATGACGGCATCATATCAGGCGGCAAAGCTGAACGGGAGTTAAACAGCGCGCGGGTTGCACGGCGGAGGATCGGGATGCAAACTGTTGGTTGATTCATACCTGACAGCCATATCCTTGGGGAAACCATGATCACCAGAACCGCCCTGCGCGCCGCCCTGTTGTTGGCCGCCGCGCTCGCATCCACGGCCTTTGGGGCCGCGGTGCCCAGCCCGCCGCGCCCGATCACCGACGCCGCCAGCCTGATGTCGCTGGCCAATGCCGATGCGCGGCCGGTGCCGGTGGCCGATCTGGTGTTCACCCGCAGCGCCGCCAACCCGGTGTGGAGCGCCGATGGCAAGACGCTGTTTCTGGTCAGCAATCTGTCGGGCCGCGCCAACATCTGGCGCATGGCGGCGGGTGGCAGCTGGCCAGTCCAGATGGTGCAATCCGATGATGTGCAGAGCGGGCTTGCCGCCTCTGCCGACGGCCAATGGCTTTATTACACGCAGGATTCGGGCGGTAACGAATATGCCGATCTCTATCGCGTGCCCGCTGCCGGCGGCGCCATCGAACAGATCACCCGCAGCGATGATGTGAGCGAGACTGATCCATTGCCCGCCAAAAGCGGCGCCATCGCCATCGGCCACAAGCGGAAAGGGGCTGCACAGACCAATCTGGCGGTGCTGGATGGCAGAACCGTCCGCATGCTCACCGACGAGAAGGATCCGCAGTGGAATTGGGAGGCGGTGGCCTGGGTCGCGAATGACGGAGCGCTGATCGCCAATCGCCTCAATGTTGGCGGCAACGACGGCGAGGTGTGGCGCATCGATGCCGCCAGCGGCAAAGCGACCCTGCTGCTCGGCAAGAAGGGCCTGGTCTATGCCGCGTCCGACTCCAGCCCGGATGGCGCGTCCATCGCCATCACCAGCGATGAAAGCAGCGGCCAGGATCATGCCGGCGTGCTCGATGCCGGCACTGGCAAATTGCGCTGGCTGGCGGCGACGCCGTGGGAACAATCATCGGGCGCAATGAGCCCGGATGGCAAATCGATGCTGGTGCGCACCAATGTCGATGGCCGCTCCACCCTGGCGCTGATCGATACCGCCAGCCTGGTGTCCAAGCCGTTGCCGCTGCCGCCGGGCGTGAACAGTGCGCCGGCCGGCGCCTTTGCGCCTGATGGCCGCAGCCTGATTTTCGGCCATGGCGGGGCTGATACGCCGTCTGATCTGTTCCGATACGACATCGCCAGCGGCACCAGCCAGCCGCTCACCCAAACCGCCATGGCCAGTCTGACGCCGGCCAATCTGCCGAAATCCCATATTGTTGCCTTCAAGGGTTTCGACGGCACGCTGCTCAGCGCGGTGCTCACCATGCCGTTCAACCTGAAGCGCGATGGCAGCGCGCCGGCGATCGTGCTGCCCCACGGCGGGCCCACCGGGCAAAGCCAGGATGGCTTCAGCCGCACCGCTGCGCTGTTCGCCTCGCGGGGGTATCTGGTGATCCAGCCTAATTTCCGCGGTTCCACCGGTTACGGCCGTGCCTTCCAACAGGCCAACCACAACGATCTGGGCGGCGGCGATCTGAAAGACGTGCTGTCAGCCCGCGATTTTCTGGTGGCGACCGGGTTTGTGGATGCCAAACGCATCGGCATCACCGGCGGCAGCTATGGCGGGTTCATGACGCTGATGGCGATCGGCAAGGCGCCCGGCGCGTTCGCGGCCGCCGTGCAGCAATATGGCATCATCAACTGGCGCACCATGTGGGACAATGAAGACGCGCGCCTGCAAGCCTATCAGCGCAGCCTGATCGGCGCGCCCGATGAGTTCAAGGGCGTTTACGAAGCCGTGTCCCCGCTCACCTTCATCCGCGCCGCCACCGCACCGTTGCTGTCCCTGCAAGGCGAAAACGACATTCGCGTGCCGCGCGGTCAGGCGCAGGAAGTGGCTGACATCTTGAAAGCCAAGGGCAACAGTGTGGAAACGGTATTTTACAAGGCGGAGGGCCACGGTTTCCAGAAGCGCGAGAACCAGCTGGATGCGCTGAGCCGGACGCTGGAGTGGTTTGAACGCCATTTGAAACCGGCGCGGTGAAAGGGCTGAGTAGAAGGGGCCTGCGGCGGGCAAGGACTCGTCCACTGCACCCGTTTGATCTAGCGCGCGCGGCGGACGCGTTGGATGCTGGCCTGTGCCAGCATGACGAGGGTGTTTTAAACAAGGGCTGCCCGAAAACATACGGGTTCAGGGTTTGTGACCCTGGCCGCCGGAGGCATCACATCGGCACCCTTACGCCATTTCTTCCGGATCAAAATTAATCTCCACGCTGCCCCACAAATCGTACAACTCGGCCGGCAGTTTCAGCGGTTGGCAGCGGAGCACTGCACGGCGGGCGGTTTCGGCAAAGGCGCGGGCGTAGTCGGCGTTGGCGGCGGTTTGGCTGGTGGGCGTGTCGGCCACGGGCAGACCGATCACGCGGCCGTCGCGGCTGTAGTTGACGCGCACGACCACGGTCATGCGGCGCACGTCGCGGCCGCCGGTGGGTGGGTTCCAGCACGGGGCGACCTGGGCGCGGATGGCCTGGGCCAGCGTGGCGGCGGCGCGGGGATCGACGGCGGCGCGGGCGGGGGCGCTTGCGTTCAATTTCTTGGCAAGTTTCGAGGTATCGAGCGGCTTCTTGGCCGCCTTGGGCAGCGATTTGTCGATCAGGCTGGACAGGGTGGACGTGTCGAGCGGAGAGGGCGGGGCT
>NZ_JBDNFM010000246.1:0-5453 GCF_041689835.1 Sandarakinorhabdus sp. | reverse complement strand
CCGCAAATACAGCGTGACGCAGGTGCTGCCCGGCTTTGGCGCCATCGATCCCGCCATTGCGCCGCGCCAGGCCATCCGCATCCCGCCGGGGCAGGAACTCCAGCCCGACGAACCCGGCCCTCTGCAGTTTGTGGTGCTGTCCAGCGACCGCGCACTGGGTGCCGGCGTACTCGAACAATCCGATACCGACGTCGCCGACGTTCAAGCCTGCCTCAGCCCGGTGGCGCGCGCCTTTTGCCAAGGAGCAGACCGCGCCCGCACCGGCAGCTGGAACCAGGTCGGCGACTGGTCGGCAGCGGTGGTCAATGCCAAGGTGGTGCCATGAAGACGATCGCACTGTTGCTCGGCGCCGGCGTGCTGCTTGCGGCCCAATCCGAACCGGCGCCTGCCCCCGAACCAGCGCCCGCCCCCGAAGACGAAGGCTCGCGCGTTGTGCGCGGCACCCCGGCCCAGCCCGGCAGTTCACCGTGGCAGATCGAGATCTACCTCAAGATCAAACTGACCGAGGCCGATTTGAAAGAAGACCGTGACCGCGCCGCCAGCGACCCCAAAAAACGCTTTTATGACAAGATGGGCGAATGGGAACGCGATCACATGTGCGGCGGCGCCCTGATCGATGCACAATGGGCGCTCAGCGCGGCGCATTGCTTCGTCACCAGCGAGGAAAAGCTGATCAAGCTGCCGGCGATGGGCGTGCGGCTGGGCAGCATCGATCTGGGTTATGCCACGCCGATGCGCATCGAACGCATCATTGTCCACGGCGACTATCGCCGGTCGGGCAGCAAGCAGCACGACATCGCGCTGCTCCGCCTGGTGCCCGAACCCAATACCAAGGCCGATATCGCCGCCGCCGCTGGCCCGGCGCGCATCTTGAGCGCGGCGATGCGCCCGCTCACCGCCGGCGATGATCTGAAAGTGACGGGCTGGGGCCACACCGGCGAGCGCGTATCCGGGGCGGCGCGCGCTGTCGATGGCCGGGTGATGCGCTCATCGCGGGTGCTGCTCGAAGGCCGGCTCACCCTGCTCGATCAGGCAGAATGCGCCAAGGTGGGGGTGTACAAGAAAACCCTCGGCCCCGGCGTGCTGTGCGTTGCCTCGGGCGACAACAAGCAGCAGGACAGCTGCCAGGGCGACAGCGGCGGGCCGTTGACGCGCCAGCGCGTGCTGGTCGGGCTGGTCAGCACCGGCGAAGGCTGCGGCCTCGGCGGGGTGCCGGCGCTGTATACCAACGTGGCCTATTATGCCGATTGGATAACGGCGGCGAAGGACCAGTCAAAGCCGGAAACGGTGATGCGCTACGCCGCGCAAACCGCAGCAATCAGTCGGCGCCGAACAGGTCGCGGGTAAACACCTTGTCGGCCACATCGGCCAGATCGTCACTCATGCGGTTGGCCAAAATCACATCGGCCTGGGCCTTGAACGCCGCCAGATCGCGCACCACCGGCGAGCCGAAGAACTGGTTTTCCACCATCGCCGGTTCGAAAATGATCACCGGGATGCCGCGCGATTTGATGCGCTTCATGATGCCCTGAATCGAAGATTGGCGGAAATTGTCGCTGTTGGCCTTCATCACCAGCCGATACACGCCCACGGTGCGCGGCTGGCGATCGAAAATACGCTGCGCCAGGAAATCCTTGCGGGTGCGGTTGGCATCGACAATGGCGGCGATCAGATTCTGCGGCACCGCGCCATAATTGGCCAGCAACTGCTTGGTATCCTTGGGTAAACAATATCCGCCATAGCCGAACGACGGGTTGTTGTAATGCAACCCGATGCGCGGATCGAGGCCGATGCCTTCGATGATCTGGCGCGAATCCATCCCCGCCGCCATGGCATAACTGTCCAGCTCGTTGAAGAACGCGACCCGCATGGCGAGATAGGTGTTGGCAAACAATTTGATGGCTTCGGCTTCGGCCGGATCGGTGAGCAGCACCGGCACATCGGCTTTGACAGCCCCTTCCAGCATCAGATCGGCAAACACCCGGCCCATCGGGCCTTTGTCGCCAACGATGATGCGCGACGGATAAAGATTGTCGTTAAGCGCGCGGCCTTCGCGCAGGAACTCGGGGCTGAAAAACACATTGTCGCTACCCAGATCGCGGCGCAGGTGGGTGATGAAGCCCACCGGGATCGTGGATTTCACGACAACCACCGCCTTGGGATTGACCGCCAGCGCCGCGCGCGCAACATTTTCCACCGACGACGTGTCGAAATGATTGGTGTCGGGATCGTAATCGGTGGGCGTGGCGATCACCACCAGTTCAGCACCCTGCACGGCGGCCACCAGATCGGTCGTCGCCGTCAATTGCAGCGGCTTGTGAGCAAGGAAATCCTCCAGCTCGGCATCGACAATCGGGCTTTTCTTGTTGTTCACCAGATCAACGCGGGCAGTGCTGACATCAACCGCCGTCACCTCGTGATTCTGCGCCAGCAACACGGCGTTCGACAGGCCGACATAGCCCAAACCAACGACAGCGATCTTCATGCCATGCTCCTGAAAGCGGGGCAAAGCCCCTCGCTGAATACGCGTTTATCTGGCGCGGAAACGCCACTGGCGCAATGGGTGATGAACGCCCGCGCGGTCAGCGGTCCTCCGCCGGCGGCACGTGCAGCCAGGCGGCATGGCGCGGCGCGCGGCGGGTTTCGCGCCACTCGGCCAGCATCGCAGGCGCCACCGCCTTCAGCTCGGCATATTGCGCCGCCGTGCCGATGTTGCAGGCCAGTTCCAGCCGGTGCCCGTTGGGATCGAAGAAATAGATCGACTTGAAAATGCCGTGCCATGTCGGCCCCAGCACATCGATGCCCTGCGCCTGCAAATGCGCCTTGGCACTGAGCAATTCGGCCTCATCGGCCACCTCGAACGCGATATGCTGCACCCACGCCGGGGTATTGGGGTCGCGGCCCATCTCCGGCTGGTTCGGCAGCTCGAAAAACGCGAGGCAATTGCCGCCGCCGCAATCCAGAAACACGTGCATATAGGGATCGAATTCACCGGTGGACGGCACATGATCCTCGGCAAAGGCGTTGGTGTAAATCATGCCCAGCGTGCGGGCATACCAGTCCACCGTTTCGGCAGCGTCACGGCAGCGATAGGCGACATGGTGGATGCGCCTCAGAACAGGGATGCTCACTGCGCCGGCTCCTCGACCTGCAACACACCTCTCCTGACCTGATCGCGCTCCATGCTTTCGAACAGCGCCTTGAAATTGCCTTCGCCAAAGCCTTCGTCGCCCTTGCGCTGGATGAATTCGAAGAACACCGGCCCAACCATGGTTTCGGAAAAAATCTGCAGCAGCAGGCGCCCAGAACCCTTGCTGCAACCGTCGGTGCTGCCATCGAGCAAAATGCCGCGCGTTTGCAGTTCTGCCACCGGCTCGCCGTGGCCGGGCAGCCGTTCGGCCAGCATCTCGTAATAGGTCGCGGGCGGCGGCGTCATGAACGGCGTGCCGATGGCTTTGAGCCGGTCCCACACCGCAACCAGATCATCGCAGGAAAAGGCGATGTGCTGGATACCTTCACCGTTGTAGGCGCGCAGAAACTCCTCGATCTGCCCCCCTCCTGCATTGGCCCCGCCCCGGCTTTCCTCGTTCAAGGGGATGCGGATCTTGCCGTCGGGCGCGGTCATCGCCTTGCTGGTGAGGCCGGTGTATTCGCCCTTGATATCGAACCAGCGGATTTCGCGGAAATTGGCGATGCGTTCGTAAAACGCCGCCCAGTGCGCCATGCGCCCGCCGTAAACATTGTGGGTGAGGTGATCGATGATTTGCAGCCCAGCACCAACAGGATTGCGCACCGCGCCGGCTTCATACACGAAATCAATGTCATAGATCGAAAGATCATCGCCGTACCGATCAATCAGATAGATGATCGAACCGCCGATGCCGCGAAACCCCGGCAGCCGCAATTCCATCGGCCCGGTGCGCGATTCCACCGGTTCGGCGCCGCGCTCCAGCGCCGCCGCATAGGCGGTGGCCGCATCCTTCACCCGCCAGCCCATGCCGCACGCCGATGCGCCGTGTTCGGCAGCGAAATACCACGCCGGGCTGTGCTTTTCGTAATTCGCGATCAGGTTGATGCCGCCCTGCCGCCACAACTGCACATCCTTGGATCGGTGGTGCGCGACCTGGGCAAAGCCCATTGCGGCGAACACCGGTTCAAGCATGCCCTTGATGGGTGCGCAAAATTCGATGAATTCAAAGCCATCAAGGCCCAGCGGATTGTCGAACAGATCGGCCACGGCGATTCCCCGAGATTATGCCGGGCCGATGATAACGCAGAACGCGGCCAATGTCCGTGCGAGTTGGCAGCGGACGGCGCGGCATCATGCACGATCGGTGCAGAAAACCGCATTTTTACGCACGAACCATGCAGATCAAACCGGAACCGTGAAATGCTTGCCTGCAAACACCGCCTGCCAGCTTTCGATTTCCGATACCACCACTTCGTCGGCGGCGTGCGCCAGATCGGCGACACTGCCATAATCGAGGCTGGCCACCGGCACGCCTTGCAGCAAGGTGGCACGGCGCAGCACGGCATCCAGTTTGTCGGCAGAAACGCGGCTGATGGCGGCAAAGCGATCGAAATCACCAAAATAGCGCACGCCGGCGATGGCGCCGCCCAAGGTGGGAAACAAGACGCCCAAAAACGTGAACAGCTTGGCCGTTTGTTCTGCCGGTTCGGCCGGCAACACGCCAATGACACCGCCGGCCCACAGCACCAGCCACATCGCCACCGCGACCACGGCAAGCTGGAATGAAATGGTGGACACCCGGTCCAGCCGATGATGCACATGATCAAGCCGCCGCGCCTTGCCGCGATGATAATCACGCTGGCCGGCCAGATGCGGTATCAACAAGCCATCCAGCACGGCGCGCAGCCAGCCTGGGGTGAGGGTGGCGGCGGGCAGGCCAACCTGGCGCACAGCCTGGCGGGCGTGAAGTTCGGGCCAAGGCGATCCCTGGCCCGATCCCTGGCCCGATCCCTGGACCGCTCCCTGGCCAGAACCATCGCGCGTGAAATTGCCTTGCGGCCAGCGCCCCGGCGGCCGCATCGCGCCCAGCGCCATCATGAACGGTGCGTGGCGCAGATACTCGGCGGCGCGGCGGGTTTCGAACCAGCGATCGTGCCAATGGCCGCGCTTGGCCAGCGCGGTGGTAACCACAATCGTGCCCAGCAGCATGAATTCGGCCAGTGCAAACACATGCTTCCAGCCCGGCCCGGCGGTGGGCAGGTAAGCAAGGCCAACCAGCACTGCTGCGCCCGATGCCATGAAATTGGCTACCATGCCGCCGCGGTACAGATCGGAAAACCGGGTTGATATGCCATCGGCCCAGGCAAAGCGCTGCAGCACCGCCCGGCCGATGGCGAGCGGCCAGGCCGGATCGGCCCCGGGCAGCGCCCTCAGGCTGGCCAACAGCCCGGCGCCGCTACCGGTAGCGATGGCATCGGGTGTT
>NZ_JBDNFM010000245.1:0-9210 GCF_041689835.1 Sandarakinorhabdus sp. | reverse complement strand
GTTTCGGCGCGGGTGGCGGCCAAGATGCACGAACTCGCCGGCGGCACCTCGGTCTATGCCAGCCACCCGCTGGGCCGCCGCTTCCGCGACGCCCATGTAGCAACGCAGCACGTGATGGTCGCCCCGCCCACGCTGGAACTGGCGGGGCGGGTGCTGCTCGGGCTGCCAGTGGACGCCTCGATGCTGTAGCCCTTGCAAAGACAGGATATCCCCGTAAAGTTTACCAAAGGGGAATAAAATGCATCGTTATATTACTTCAGCCATCATTGCCTTTGGCGTTTCTGTCGGCGTTCTTCCGGCCGCTGCCGCATCCGTCGGCTCCGCCAGCTTCGCCACACAGCGCAATTGCAATCTCGTCACCAGCAGCCAACTTTGCGACGGGGCCGGCTTCGGCCAACGCATTGCCGCCAGCCAGTATGGCGGGGGCGCCGGCGTGGGCGGGCTGAATTATTTCAGGCCGTCGCCGGGCAATTTCGCCTGGTCCGACGTGCGCTACACCGGCCCGCTCGATCTGGCGGTGATCCGCGCCGCCACCCAGGCCGGCGGCAATGTGCGCATGAACATCAACAGCTTTGCGTTCCAGACCTACACCTGGAACGGCACCGTGCCGACGCGCCTCTCGCTCACCGCTTCGCTGCACCTCGTCAACAGCTCGACCAGCCCCGGCGGCGGCGCGCTCCCGGGCGGGGCCATCTACACCAGCTATGTCGGCATCTGGGATCCGTCGGCCGTCGCCGGCCTCACCACCCCGCAGCAATTGTTCGGCAGCTTGTTCTACGCCAGTTGCGGCACCGCCGGCGTTCGCGGCGTGGGCAGCAGCAGCGGCGTGCTGACCGGCGGCGACGCCACCTTCACCGCCACCACCACAGCGTGCTCGGGCGGTTCGCTGCTGCTGATGCCCGGCCAGTCGGTGCTCGTCGTCAATGGCCTGCAGCTGCCGGTGAACCGCGGCGGCTTTGCCGATGCAAGCGCAACCTATCGCACCTTGCTGGGCAGCGACCTGACGGTGGAAGAACAAGCCGTCATCACCGGCGGCCTCAGCTCGGCCATCGCGCAGGGCGCAGTCGTTACCGGCGTGCCCGAGCCAACCAGCTGGGCCATGCTGATCGCTGGCTTTGGTTTGGTGGGGGCTGTTGCGCGCCGCCGCAGCGCCGCCGCAGCTCAAACAAAGCTGTAGGGGTCCACATCCACCACCACGCGCACCGATGCGGGCAGCGCGGCGCCGGCAACCCATTCGCGCAAGATGGCCGGCAACGGCAGATCGCGCCGGGCCTGCACCAGCAGGCGGTGGCGGTGGCGCCCGCGCAGCATGGCAAGCGGGGCGGGGGCGGGGCCGAGCACGAGCAGCCCATCGCGCTTCGGTGCGGCGGTGCCGAGCGTGTCGGCGGCGGATTTTGCCGTGGCAGCATCCTCGGAACTGACGATCAGCGCCGCCAACCGCCCGAACGGCGGCAGGCCCAGATCGCGCCGCGCCTCGATTTCGGCAGCGAAAAACGCGGCGGCATCACCCTTTGCCAGCGCCTGCATGATCGGGCTGCGCGGCTGATGCGTCTGGATCAGCACACGGCCGGGCTTCTGCCCGCGTCCGGCGCGTCCGGCGGCCTGGACGATCTGCTGCCAGGTGCGTTCCCCGGCGCGCAAATCGCCGCCGGCCAGCCCCAGATCGGCATCAACCACGCCCACCAGCGTCAGATCGGGGAAATGATAACCCTTCGTCACCATCTGGGTGCCGATGATCACATCGACCTCGCGCCCCTCCACTGCCGCCACCAGCGCGGCGGCGCGCGCCGGCGACGTGATGGTGTCGCTGGTCACCACGGCGGTGCGCGCGGCGGGCCAGGTGCGGCGCACTTCCTCGGCAATGCGTTCCACGCCCGGCCCGCAGGCCACCAGGTGATCGGCCTCGCCGCATTCGGGGCACGCTTCAGGCACCGGTGTCTGGTGGCCGCAATGGTGGCACGCCAGCCGCCGCGACAGCCGGTGTTCGACCATCCACGCCGTGCAATTGGGGCACTGGATGCGGTGGCCGCAGCTGCGGCACAAGGTGAGCGGCGCATATCCGCGCCGGTTGAGAAAAAGCAGCGATTGCTCGCCCTTGGCCAGCACATCGGTAACCGCGGCGACCAGCACCGGTGACAGCCAGGTGCCGCGCGCCGGCGGATGGCGGGTCATGTCGACCAGCACGACCTCTGGCAACTCCGCGCCGCCAAAACGGCTGGGCAGCACCAGATGGCGATAAGTGCCGCGGCTGGCCAGCACCTGGGTTTCGATGGCCGGGGTGGCGGTGGCGAGGATGATGGGCAGGCCCTCCATCCGCCCGCGCATCACCGCCACATCGCGGGCGTGATAATGCACGCCCTCTTCCTGCTTGAAGCTGGCCTCGTGCGCTTCATCGACGATGATGGTTTTCAGATTGGCATAGGGCAGGAACAGAGCTGAACGCGCCCCCACCACCACCTTGGCGCGGCCATCGGCGATGGCGGCCCACGCCGCGCGGCGCTCGCTGGTTTTAAGGTCGCTGTGCCACGCCAGCGGCTGGCAGCCGAAGCGCGCCGCAAAACGCGCCAGCCACGGCGCGGTGAGCGCGATTTCGGGCACCATCACCAACGCCTGCCCGCCGGCCCTGATCGCGGCGGCAATGGCTTCGAAATACACTTCGGTCTTGCCCGAACCCGTCACCCCTTCCAGCAAAATCGGCGCGAAGTGCCCGGCATCCACTGCGGCCACAAGTTCGATCGCAACTGTCTGTTGATCCGCCGAAAGCACCGGCGGCGCGTAATCGGGATCGGGCTCGGGCGGGCTGGCGTCGCCGGCAACGCGCTCCGCCACCAATGTGCCGGCGGTAACAAGGCCGCGGATGACGGCTTCGGAAACCCCCGCCATCCGTGCCAGATCGCGCGCCGAGCCTTGCCTGTCCTCCAGCCGCTCCAGCGCTTGGCTCCGCTCCGGCGTCAGCCGCTTTGGCAGCGCGCCGCCAAGGCGATATTCGGTGAATTCGCGCGGGCTCAGGAACGCCACCGAAGGCCACGCCATGCGCACCACTGATTGCAGCGAGGCGACATAATAATCCGCCGTCCATTCTATGAGGCGGCGCAGCGGCTCGGCCAGCGGCGGCAGGTCCAGCCGCGCCGCCACCGGGCGCAGCCGGCTCGCATCAACATCAGGCGCGGCCAGCCGCTCGGCATCCCACACCACCCCGATGATGCGGCGCGGGCCCAGCGGCACCTCCACCGCGTCACCGGGCGCCAGCACCATGCCCGCCGGCACGGCATAATCCAGCGCCCCCAGCCCATGCTGGAAGGGGATGATGCGGACACGAGATGCGGGCAAGGATGGAGGCGGGTTCACCATCCGACAGATAGGCAATCGCATCGCCTCGTGCTAGGCGCGCCGCACATCAAAGAGGCCCAAACATGATCCCTCGCTATTCCCGCCCCGAAATGGTTGCTGTTTGGGAACCCGAAGCCCGTTTCCGCATCTGGTTCGAAATCGAAGCGCATGCGACGCAAAAGCTGGCCGATCTGGGTGTGGTGCCGCAGACGGCAGCCAAGGCGCTGTGGGACTGGTGGGCGACCAATCCCAAGATCGACGTTGCCGCGATCGACGCCATCGAGGCGGTGACCAAGCATGACGTCATCGCCTTCCTCGATTGGGTGGCGCAGCAGGTTGGACCGGAAGCGCGCTTCATGCACCAGGGCATGACCAGCAGCGACGTGCTCGATACCTGTCTTGCCGTTCAGCTGGCGCGCGCGTCCGACCTATTGCTCGCCGATCTCGATGCGCTGCTCGCTGCGATCAAGCACCGCGCGATGGAGCATAAATACACCCCCACCATGGGCCGCAGCCACGGAATCCACGCCGAACCCACAACCTTTGGCTTGAAACTGGCGCAGGCCCATGCCGAATTTGCCCGCAACCGCGCGCGGCTGGTGGCGGCGCGGGCCGATATCGCCACCTGCGCCATTTCCGGCGCTGTCGGCACCTTTGCCAACATCGATCCGCAGGTTGAGGAGTATGTCGCCGAGCAGCTCGGCCTGACGGCGGAACCCGTCTCCACACAGGTCATCCCGCGTGATCGCCACGCCATGTTCTTCGCTACGCTGGGCGTCATCGCCAGCAGCGTCGAGCGGCTGGCCACCGAAGTGCGCCACCTGCAGCGCACCGAAGTGCTGGAAGCGGAAGAATATTTCAGCCCCGGCCAGAAGGGCAGCAGCGCCATGCCGCACAAGCGCAACCCGGTATTGACCGAAAACCTCACCGGCCTTTCGCGGCTGGTGCGCGGCATGGTGACCCCGGCACTGGAGAATGTCGCGCTGTGGCACGAACGCGATATTTCGCACAGCAGCGTGGAACGCATGATCGGCCCCGATGCCACCGTCACGCTGGATTTCGCCCTGGTGCGCCTGACCGGCGTGATCGACAAGCTGCTGATCTATCCCGAACGGATGGAGAAGAATTTGAACCGCATGGGCGGCCTGATCCACTCGCAGCGCATTCTGCTGGCGCTCACCCAGGCCGGCCGCACCCGCGACGACAGCTATCGCCTGGTCCAGCGCAACGCCATGAAGGCGTGGGAATCGGATGGCGCGCTGCAACTGCTCGATCTGCTCAAAGCCGATGCCGAAGTGACCGCCAGCCTGCCGCCTGCCGAACTCGAAACGCTGTTCGATCTGGAGTATCACTTCAAGCACGTCGACACGATTTTCGCCCGCGTTTTCAGCTGAAAACGCCTGCGGCCCCGCCGCGATGAGCGACGGGGCCGAGGTGTTGGCAGTATTCTCGCTGATTACTGCTGCCGCGCATCGCCGGGCTGGCCATCGCCGCTGCGGCTTGTCGACGAAGGCTGCTGCGGCGGTTGCGCCCGCGCGCTGGCCGGGGCCGTGTTTGCCGGCGCACTGCGATTGCCCATGGCATTGCCGACCAGCGAGCCGCCTGCCTGACCATTGGCCTGCCCGTTCGCGCTCTTGCGCTGCGCCGAACCATTCCCCTGCGCTTGACCGCTGGCCATGCCTTCTGCTGCGCCGGCTGACTGGGTCATGCCGCGCGCATCGCCCATCGCATTGCCGACCAGCGAACCGCCCGCCTGACCATTGGCCTGACCGTTAGCCTGCCCATTGGCCTGCCCGCTGGCGCTGCGGGTTACGCTTTTCTGCGCCTCACCGCTGGCCATGCCTTGTGCTGCGCCGGCGGACTGGGTCATGCCGCGCGCATTGCCCACCGCATTGCCCACCGCATTGCCCATCGCATTGCCGACCAGCGAACCGCTTGCCTGCTGGCCTGTCTGACCACTCGCCTGCTCGGCGGCCTGCCCGTTGGCGGCAGCACTGGCGCTGCGGGTCGCGGCACCTTGCGCCTGGCCTGCCGCCATGCCCTGCGCCGCGCCCGCCGACTGTGTCATCGCATCGGTCGCGCCCGCGGCGCTGCCCATCGCGCTGCCCATCAAGTTGCCCCGTGCGTCGCCGGCGGGGCCGGCCGTGCCCTGGGCCATCCCCTGCGCCTGCCCGGCGGCGCTGGCTGCACCGCTTGCCGTGCGATCCTGCGCAGCGCTGCCCGCCGCGCCTAGGGCATCGGTGCCGATGGCATCAATTGAAACGGCGGCGCTGCGCTCGATCGATTTGGAACCAGCCAGCCCGCCGCTGCCAGCCACATTGCCATTCGGCCCGGCGGCGGCAATCGCCCCGTCGGCGGCGCCGCTGATGGTGCCGGCCAGCGCGCCCGACGCGCTGGCGTTGCCGCTGCGGGTGTCGATGCTGCGAGTGGCAGCAGCGTTGCCGCTGCCGCTGGCTGCGCCATTCACCGAACCGGTGACCGACCGGGCCGAATTGCCGATCGCGCCCAGTTGGCCGCCCAGCTGCCCGCCCAGTTGGCCGGCACCTGCCACAGCGCCGGTCACGCCGCCGGCATTGCCCAGCAACTGGGCAGCGGCCGGAGCGGCAGCCATCAGGGCGGCGAGCATCGCGGTCGAGATCATCATGCGCTTCATTGTCATTCTCCCTTGGTTTTCAGATCGGGGCCCTTTTCAAGGTCCACATCAAGCAAACGATGCAGCGCGCGGGTTTCTTCCCGCCGGCGCATTTATTTCGTCATTTTTTTTCGCGCAGAAGCCGTGGGTCGTTGCGGCAGGTCTCGCACACGATGCCCATGCCGATGCGCTTGTTGCCGGTGGTGCGGGCTTCGGCGGCCACGGCCACCAGCGGATTTGCCGGGTGCGCCGCCAGCCGCGCGGCCACCAGCGGCGCGGCAAACGACGTGCCGCGCACCGGCGTGTATCCGCCGCCGATCAACGCCGCGGCCATATCGGCACCGGGCGCAGCAAAATCGGTGTGCACGGCGCGCCCGGCCTCGATCAACGGGCGCGCCTTGGCGTCTACCGCCGTGACGGCAACCACCTGTGGATACGACGCCGGATACATCGGCGGCGCGGCCGGGCCATCGTTGCCCACCGCCGCGACCACGACGATGCCCTTGGCCTGAATGGCGGCGATGCTGCGCGCCATCAGCAGGTTGGGCGGGCCGACCAGGCTGATGTTGATCACCTGCGCGCCGCGCCCGCCCAGCCAGTCCAGCGCCTGCGCGATGGCCTGCGCCGAACCATTGCCCGCTGCGCCGCCATAAACATCAGCAACCAGCAACCGCGCCCCGCGCGCTGCGCCGCGAAAGCCCGCCGCGTCCCCCACCAGCAGCGACGCCACCGCCGTGCCGTGGCCGGTCGCCTTCACCGTGCCGGCAAAGCCGCGCTGTTCGATGCGCGCGCCAGCCAGCGCCGGATGTGCTGCCACCCCGCCATCGATCATGCCGATGCTGGCATTGCCAGTACCGCCTGCGTTGGCGGCGATCATCGCTGCACCGGGCGCAGCCTGCAACGCAGCGCCGGCGGGTTCATAGACATGGTTGTAATCGGCAACGATGCCCGGCGCTGCTGAGCGCAAGGCCGTCAGCGCCTTTTCCAGCTTCAGTTTTGCCGGCGGGCGCAGGATTGTCACTTCGCCCGCGCCGCTGCCGCCCGCGCCGCTGCCCTCGCGGCGCACCACGGCAAAACCCTGCGCCGTCAACTGCGCCAGCGCGGCGGCCGGCAAATTCAGCGCCAACAGTTCGGCGCGCCGCACCGGATTGTCCTGCGGATCGGCTTCCAGCACGTCGCGGTTGCTGCGCACCAATTGGCGCAGCCGTTCGCGGCGCAGATCGGCGAGCGCGCGGGCAGCGGGGATGGCGCCGGCATCAACCAACCCGCTGATGCCGATCGGCCCACCCAGCATCGGCGCGGCGGTGGGTACCAGCAGCGGATCCAGCGGACGCAGCGCGCCGCCGCCCACCGGCCCCAGCCCACCGACCGGCGGCAACAGCTGGCCAGCGGCCGGAGCGGCCAGCACGGCAATCAACACGGAAAGGGACAAAACACGCATCATGGCTTCCTTTTTTACGGCTCAAGGGAATAAACGATGCAGCTTCGTCGTTTATTCCCGCATGAAGGAAAATCATGCCTGCAGATATGTTCACAGCCGAACTGACCGCGCTGCTGCCCCGGCTGCGGCGGCTGGCGTCAGCTTTGGCGCGCCCGCCGGCCGACTCGGACGATCTGGCGCAAGCCAGTGTGGAACGGATGCTGCGCGCCCGGGACCAGTGGCAGCCGGGTACGCGCTTCGATGCCTGGGCGTTCCGGGTGATGCGCAATTTGTGGATCGACACCGCGCGCGCCAATGCGCGCCAATCCGCCCGCCGCGCGCCCGAGGAAGACGGCCTGAACGTTGGCGACGATCCGCAGCCCGGCCTCGAAGCGCGGTCCGAACTGGCGGCGGTGCGCCGCGCGCTGGCGCAGCTGCCGCCCGAACAGCGCGAGGTGGTGGCGCTGATCACCATCGAAGGGCTGGGCTATGCCGAAGCGGCGGCGGTGCTGGACCTGCCGATCGGTACGGTTTCAACCCGGCTGCTGCGCGGGCGCACCGCCCTGCTGCAGCTGCTGGCCGGCAAGGAGAATGACCGTGACAATTGATGACGCCGCATTGCTGGCCTGGCTTGATGGCGAGTTGTCTGCCGACGAAGCGGCGCGTGTGTCCGCCGCAGTGTCCGCCGATCCCCGTTTGTCGGCGCTGGCCGATGCGCACCGCGCCGTGGCCTATCAGCTGCGTGCCGAATTCGATCCAATTCTGGCCGAAACCGTGCCGGCCCGCCTGCAAGTGGTCACTGAAGTGACGCTGCCGGCAGCCGCCGTCACCGATCTTGCCGCTGTGCGCGCTGCTCGCGCCGGGCAAACGTCACCGCCGCGCCGCTGGCTGCCGCAGTTTGCCGCGCTGGCCGCCAGCCTTGCCATCGGCCTGCTCGCCGGCCGCGCCAGCCTCGATTCAGGCGCTCCCGGGCTTGTCGTCCCCGGCGCGGGCGGGCTTCAGGCGGCGGGGCCACTGGCAATTGCGCTCGACACCCAGCTGGCGGCCACGCCGGATGCGGGCGCTGTGCAAGTGGCGATCAGCTTTCGTGACAGCCAAGGCCGCGTGTGCCGCAGCTGGCAGGCCGAGCGCCAGGAAGGCATCGCCTGTCGCGCCGGTGACGGCTGGGCGGTGACGGCGGCACTGGCACGTGCTTCGCAAGCCGACGGCCGTTACCGCATGGCAAGCGGCCCAGGCGTTGCCGCGCTGGTTGATACCATGATCGCCGGCGAACCGTTCAATGCGGCGCAGGAACAGGCGGCGCGGGCCTTGGGCTGGCGCTAAGGGTTGGCGCCGGGTGTAGGGGCTGTCCTGCGTGCAGAAATCCTGCCACCCTGCCAAACATGCGTACGCCCCAGCCCACCCCGCTTGCTGCGAATGGCGGCGAACGGATCGGCGCAAACGATAACCTTTGTAATCCACCAGGCGCGGCGGTGCAGGCATGAGTGACGTGAAGAAAATCTGGCTCACCGCCGAAGGCCTGTTGGGCGACAGTTTTCGGCTGGCGCGGGCGGTGCTGGAGAGCGGCTTTCGCCCCACCCACCTCGTCGGCATCTGGCGTGGCGGCGCGCCGATCGGCATCGCCGTGCAGGAATTTTTTGATGTGCACGGGGTAGACTGCGATCACATCGCCATCCGCACCACCAGCTACACCGGCATCGACCGGCACGCCAAGGCGGTGAAGGTTTATGCGCTCGGCTATTTGATCGACTCGCTAACCCATCGTATTCACGACGGTGCGGTATTGGGCGGGGTCTGGCCGCTTTCGTCGTTGGCGGCGTGACGCGGG
>NZ_JBDNFM010000244.1:0-8243 GCF_041689835.1 Sandarakinorhabdus sp. | reverse complement strand
GCGCGAGAATAAGCTCCATAACCTCCAGCGTTTGCCCGGCAGACACCTGGCGGCGGCGCAGCGTGTCGCGGTCAAAGACAGCAGCGGGTTCCGGCGCGGCGCGGCCGGGCAGATCCTCGAAATTGGTGAAGCCGGCGACCAGCGCGGCATAATCCTGCGCGCCGGCCACCTTGGCCTTGATTTGCGCATCGGAATAAAAGCGCGACGGCGCGGCATCGCTGTGTGGCCGCGTCGACTCGGCGTCGAGATCGACGGCGATCATTTCGCCGGGGCCGAGAGCGCCCTTTTTCACCACGTCGGCTTCGGGCACCACCACCATGCCGGCTTCGCTGCCGGTGATCAGCAGGCAGTCGCGGGTGAGGCAATAGCGCATCGGGCGCAGGGCGTTACGGTCGAGGCCGGCGACCACCCAGCGGCCATCGGTCATCGCCAGCGCAGCGGGTCCGTCCCACGGCTCCATCAGCGACGCGAAAAACGCATACATGGCGCGGGTGGCAGGATCGAGGCTGGCGTCACGCTGCCACGCCTGCGGGATCAGCATCAGCTTGGCAGTAGGTGCATCGCGGCCCGAACGCACAAAGGCTTCGAACACCGCATCCAGCGCCGCGGTGTCGGACGCGCCGGCGGGGATCAGTGGCTTGATGTCTTCGCTGTGCTCGCCGAATGCGGCTGCGGCCATCTTGATCTCGTGGCTTTTCATCCAGTTGGTGTTGCCGCGGATCGTGTTGATTTCGCCGTTGTGCGCCAGCGTGCGGAACGGCTGCGCCAGCCACCACTGCGGGAAGGTGTTGGTGGAATAGCGCTGGTGGTAAATGGCAAAGCGCGAAATGAAGCGCTCGTCGTTCAGATCGGGGTAGAACTGGCTGAGCGATTCCGCCAGAAACAGCCCCTTGTAGATGAGGGTTCTGCACGACAGCGAGCAGAAATAGAAACCCTGGATCTGGGCTTCGATCACCTTCTTTTCGATGCGGCGGCGGATCAGGAACAGATCCTTCTCGAACTGGTCCTTGCTGTCATCGCTCACGGCTTGCGGGCCAGCGATCATGATCTGCTCGATCTCGGGGCGGCTCAACATCGCCTTGTCGCCGATGCAGCTGATATCCACCGGCACCTGCCGCCAGCCATACACCTTGTAACCAAAACCGATGATTTCGGATTCGACGATGGTGCGGCAGGCTTCCTGCGCGGCCAGATCGGTGCGCGGCAGGAACACCTGGCCCACCGCAAGCAAGCCCGCGACCGGCTTTTGCCCGTGGCGCTCGACATGCTCATGAAAGAAATCGATGGGGATTTCGACCAGTATGCCGGCTCCGTCCCCGGTTTTGCCATCGGCATCAACGGCGCCGCGGTGCCACACCGCCTTCAGCGCGTCGATCGCCGCCGTCACCACCCGGCGCTGCGGCCGGCCATCGGTGGCCGCCACCAGCCCGACGCCGCAGGCATCGCCCTCAAGATCGGGGCGATACATGCCAACATCGGCGATGCGGGCGCGTTCTGCGGCGCTCGCAGTGAAGGGGGCGATGAAGGGGGCAGTGAACGGCGTTTGGGTCATGGCTTGCGTCCCGGCTGGGGCTGCGCGTTGCTCAGCGGGGCGAGTGCCGCGCCCAGACGCTTGGCATTGGCCTGCATGGCGGCATCGATCTTGGTGCCGATCAACCGGCCGGTGGCGTTGGACAGTTCGGCGGCCACCAGCGGTTCCTTGCGGATCAGCGCCTGGCCCGTCGGCGTGCGATAAAAGGCCAACAACGCGTTCAATTCTGCCGCGGTGAACTGACGGGCATAGGCCTGGCCGGCCGCGGCCACCACCGCATTCAAATTCTGGTTCACCACGCCTTGCGCGATTTCGGCCTGAATCGCGCCGGCCTTGGCCATCACCGGATCAAATTTGGCCTTGTTGGCCTGATAGGCCGGCATGAACCCGGGCTGCTGGGCCAGCATCGCGCGGATCACCGCACCCGATTTCATCTGGCCGATGCTGTTCGCCATCTGCGCCTGCAATTTTGCCTTTACGCCCAATTGCGCAACCACCGCAGCGCCCGCTTGCACGGCTGCCGGATCCAGCTTTGCCGGTGCAGGCCGGGCAGCCTGAGCGTTGGCAGCACCGGCCAAGGCAACAGCAGCAACAGCCGCAAACATCGATTTCATCATCATCGTCCTTGAAATTGGTGCAGGCAAAATCACGCGGCCCGGGCTGCTGTGACAGCACCCACTTGGGCGCGCAAATACTGGTGCATCGCCGCCGCCACGTCACGCCCGTCGCGCACGGCCCACACCACAAGGCTGGCCCCGCGCACAATATCGCCGGCGGCAAACACACCATCGATGCCGGTCATCATCGTCTTGTGATCGACACGGCACGTGCCCCAGCGCGTCACCGGCAAATCCGGCGCGCCAAACAACGTTGGCAGATCTTCGGCATCGAAACCCAGCGCCTTGATCACAAGATCGGCGAGCAGGGTGAAGCGGCTCTCCGCATCCGGTTCGGGGCTGCGGCGGCCATCGGCGCCGGGCTGGCCCAGCCGCATGCCCTGCGCAACCACGCCCGCGGCTGTGATTTCAGCCGGGGCCGCCAACCACACGAATTCCACGCCCTCTTCCTCGGCATTGGCCACCTCGCGCACCGAACCCGGCATGTTTTCACGGTCACGGCGATACAGGCACTTCACGCTGGCGGCGCCCTGGCGCACAGCCGTCCGCACACAGTCCATTGCGGTATCGCCGCCGCCGATCACCACGACATGCTTGCCAGCTGCATCGAAGGTGGCGGCATCGGACACCACATCGCCAAAACCGGCGCGGTTAGCAGCGATCAGAAAATCGAGCGCTTCCATCGCCGCCGGGCCGTCAGCCCCCGGCACCTCGACGGCGCGCGCCTTGTACACCCCGGTCGCGATCAGCACCGCATCATGGCGCTCGCGCAGATCGGTGAGGCTGGCATCACGGCCCACCGCGAAATCCTGATGAAAATGCACGCCGCCCTCACGCAGCCGTTCCACCCGGCGCATCACCACCGGCTTTTCCAGCTTGAACCCCGGGATGCCATAGGTCAGCAGCCCACCGGCGCGGTCGTGCCGATCATAGATGTGCACGTCGTAGCCCTTCACCCGCAGTGCCTCGGCAGCCGTAAGACCCGCCGGGCCAGCGCCGATGACGGCAACGCTTTGCCCCGAACGGTCGGCAACGGGCTTCAGCGGCTTGACCCAGCCCTGTTCCCAGGCATTGTCGGTGAGGAATTTTTCCACCGCGCCGATGGTGACGCTGCCAAAACCTGGTTCGATCACGCAATTGCCTTCGCACAACCGATCCTGCGGGCAGATGCGGCCGCAGATTTCCGGCATGGCGTTGGTCGCGGCCGAAACCTCATAAGCTTCTTGCAAGCGACCTTCCGCCGTCAGCTTGAGCCAATCGGGAATATTGTTCTGCAGCGGGCAATGCACCTGACAGAACGGCACGCCGCACTGGCTGCAGCGCCCGGCCTGTTCCTCGGCCTTGGCAAGGATATAGGGCCGGCTGATCTCGAGGAAATCATGCGCACGAGTTTCCGCGTCGCGCTTGGCCGGATAGGCCTGATTGCGGTCAACGAACTTCAGCAATTTTGTTGCGCCCATCGCCGCCTATCCTTTTACAGACGTCGGCGAAACCATATCAGGGCCAGTTTGTCACGCAAAAAGCGACTTTTATGACAGCCATACTGTCCTAAATCGAGACGGAATGGCAGAATTGAACGGCCCCCTGCGGATATTATAACCGTTTCGGCCCTATCGTAATGCCAACCACACCAGCGCGGCACTGCCAGCTGCGATTCTGTACCAGGCAAAGGGTGCAAAGCCAAAGCGGCTGACCAGCGCGACAAAGCCTTTCACCACCGCCAGCGCCACCACGAAGCTGACCGCAAAACCAATGCCGATTGCCGACAGGTTGGACGCATCCAGCGTATCGCGGTTCTTCCACAGCATCAGCACGGTGGCACCCGAAATGGTCGGCACGGCGAGGAAGAAACTGAATTCCGCCGCCGTCTTGCGGTCCACCCCCAGCATCAGCGCCGCCATGATGGTGGCGCCCGATCGCGACACGCCGGGGATCATGGCAACGCACTGGCCCAGCCCGATCAGCAGCGAATTGCGCGTCGTCAGCGTCTCCACGCTGAACACCCGCGGCTTGCCCATGCGCTTTTCAATCCACAAGATCACAAAGCCGCCGACGATCAGCGACACCGCGACGGTGGTGGGGCTTTCCAGCATCGCCTCCACCGCCTTGATGAACAGCACGCCCATGATCGCAGCCGGCAAAAAGCCCAGAAACACGTTGCGGATGAAGGCAAAGGCGCTCGGTTCGCGCATCAGCAACCCTCGCGCCACGCCCATGAACCGGCCCCAATAGGCCACCAGCACGGCCAGAATGGCGCCGGACTGGATGGCGATATCGAACGTCGCGCCGGCCTCCCCCGAAAAACCCAGCAGTTCGCCCGCCAAAATCAGGTGGCCGGTGGAGGACACCGGCAGATATTCCGTCAGCCCTTCGACGATGCCGAGCAGTATGACGGTCAGCAGATCAGGCGAGTTCACGCATCAGGCCCTTGGGCTGCTTTCGCAAAGCGGCCGCCGCGGCGATAGCGCTGCATCATCTCCGGCACGAACGCTGCCAGCGGGGTGGGCGTGATGCCCAGCTGCTCAAGCCCCGGCATGCCGGGGGCGCAGATGTTGCCCAGCTTCAGCATGGCCAGTTGATCGCTGTTCATCGGCATGAAGGGTACGTAATCGCCCACCTTGGCGAGCAGCCCCGACGTGAAATCCGACAGCGCTACCACCGGGCGATTAAGGCCGGTCAAATCCGAAATCATCTTCAGGATTGCCGTGAAGCTCAGCACGTCCGGCCCGCCCAGTTCAAAAATGCGCCCGCGCGCATCGCCGGATTGCAGCGCAGCCACCACCGCATCGGCGACATCGCGCACATACACCGGCTGAAACAGGCTATCCCCGCTGATCGCCGGCAAAAACGGCGCGACGCGGGCCATACCGGCAAAGCGGTTGAAGAACTGGTCTTCCGGCCCCGCCACCAGACTGGGCCGCAACACGGCGGCAAACGGCAGCGCTGCCAGCACCTGCTGTTCGCCTTCGCCCTTGCTGCGCGCGTACGGAATACGGCTCGACGCGTCGGCACCGATAGCCGACATCTGGACATAGTCCGTCACCCCCGCCGCCGCCGCCGCCCGCGCCGCGCGGCCAGCGCCTGCCGCCTGCAGATCGGCAAAACGTTGATTGCCGGATTCGGCCAAAATGCCAACCAGATTGACTCCGGCCGCAGCACCATCAAACGCCGCTACCATATCGGCATCGGAACGCACATTGCCCGAAACCACCTGAATCTGCCCCAGATCGCCAAGCGGTTTCAGGAACAGCGCGCTATCGGCATGACGAGACACCGCCCGCACCCGGTATCCGGCCTTGGCCAACGCCTCGACCACATAACGGCCGATGAATCCGGCACCGCCAATAACGGTAACAAGGGCGCCGACGGCCAGCGGAGAGGTGATGTCTGTGCTGCTGTCGGTCATGGCGGCGTTTTAGCGGCTGAAGGCATGAATGTCTCTGGCCATATTGCCCCGGTGCCCCGCCAGACATGAAACTCCGTCACGCAAAAGATTGACAAACCCCGATTCCGCCCATACTCGCAGCTGCCTACCTCCAAGAAATTGGACAAGGCCCAGATGGCGGAATTGGTAGACGCACCAGCTTCAGGTGCTGGCGCTCGTAAGGGCGTGGAGGTTCGAGTCCTCTTCTGGGCACCAAAATTAAAGAAGGCCGCTCCTGCCGGGGCGGCCTTTTTTGTTGCGCTCGGCCTCCGCCCCGGCAATGATACCTGCAAATTCGCTCAGGGGAGTCTGCAAAAAATGCTGCGTTTGATCGCCATGTTCGCGCTGTTGGCCGCCGCCAGCGCAGCCGCGCAGCCGGCCCCCACCGAGGCCGATTTCACTGCCCGCGATTACCGGTTTTCCGATGGCAAGACGCTTCCGGAGCTCAAGCAGCATTACCGCACTCTCGGCACACCCGTCCGCAATCCAAGGGGCGAGATCATCAACGCTGTGATGGTGGGCCATGGCACCGGCGGCAGCGGGACGCAGTTCCTGCAGCCGCAATTCACCCGGCTGTTTGCGCCCGGCGCGCCGCTCGATACGGCCAAATATTTCATCATCCTGCCCGACGCGATCGGCCACGGCGGATCGTCCAAGCCATCCGACGGCCTGAAAATGGCGTTCCCGGCCTATGATTATGCCGACATGGTGCGCGCCCAGGGGCTGCTGCTCGATCATCTGGGCGTTAAGCAGTTGCGGCTGCTGATTGGCACGTCGATGGGCTGCATGATGGGTTTTCAGTTCGGCATCGATCTGCCCGGCCGCGCCGCCGCGATCATGCCGCTGGCATGCAACGTGATCGAACTGGCCGGGCGCAACCGGCTGTGGCGGGCGATGGCCATTCAGGCGATCAAGGCCGATCCCGATTGGCAGGACGGCAATTACACCAAGCCGCCCTTGAACGGCATGCGCGTGGGCGTGGCGCTGCAGACGTTGGCCAGCTCCGCCCCGGTGCGCATGCAGGCCGATGTGCCCACCCGCGCCGCCGCCGATGCGCTGGCGCAGCGCGCGATGGCCGCCGGGCTGGCCGGCAGCGCCGATGCCAACGACCGCATCTACCAGCTCGATGCCAGCCGCAATTACAAGCCGCTGGCCCGGCTGTCGCGGATCAAGGTACCGGTCACCTGGGTGAACAGCGCCGATGATTTCATCAACCCGCCCGGCATCGGCACGCCGGTCGCCTGGACGCGGGCAATGGCCAAGGGCCGGTTCGTGCTGATCCCCGAAACAGCCGAAACCCGCGGGCACAGCACCCACACCTGGAGCATGTTCTGGGAAGGCGAGTTGGAGGCGCTGCTGGCGCGCAGCCAGTAAGGGGGGGGCGCGTCCCTCACTTAAAAGCCCGAACTATGCTGGCGCAGGCCAGCATCCGCTGTGCCGCATGCGCCCTGCTGCGGGAGCACGTGCACCGGCCCCGCCATGGATACTGGCCTGCGCCAGCATGACGGAGGTAGAAAAGATCACGCCGGGCACTTGCCCGCGCCGGGCCCCTTCACGAACCGCCCCGCTGCCGCACCGGTTGGCTCGCCGTCCTTCAGCACCTGCACGCCGTTGACGAACACGTGGGCGACGCCGGTCGCATATTGCGCCGGCTTGGCGAAGGTGGCGTGATCGCTGATCGTGGCTGGATCGAACACCACCACGTCGGCGAAATAGCCGGGTTTCAGCAGCCCGCGTTCCTTGATGCCCAGATTGGTGACCGGCAGGTGGCTAAGCCGCCGCACTGCGTCCTGCAGGCTGGTCGCCTTTTCCTCGCGAACATATTTGCCGAGCAGCCGCGCGACATTGCCATAGGCGCGCGGGTGATCCTGGCTGAGCAGAAACACGCCTTGCGCCGTGGGTGCGGCGGCGTCGGAGCCAAAGCTCATCCACGGCAGCGCGGTCTGGCGCTTCACATTGGCCTCATCCATCAGGAAATAGGCGGTGCCCACCCGGCTGCCATCCTCGATCACCAGATCGATCGCGGTATCTTCCGGGCTGGTGCCGCGCATCCGCGACACTTCGCCCAGCGTCTTGCCGGTGAGCGGTTTCAGCTTGGGATTCTTGAAGCCCAAAAGCAGCACCTTGTCCGGATCACCGGCCCGGCGCGCCAGATTTTCCCAATCGGCGTTCTCGTCCATCATCTCGGCCTTCACCCGGGCACGGATGGCCGGATCTTTCAGCCGCTCGATCCATTGTTCCAGCCCGCCCGATTGCACCCAGATCGGCATCGCAGCATCCAGCCCGGTGGCGCCGGCGGTGTAATTGTACATGTTGGCGGTGATGCGGATGCCGGAACTGCGCGCTGCCTCGATCTTGGCGATGATGGTGTCGAGCTTGCCCCAGTTGCGCCGGCCCGACATCTTCATGTGCCAGATTTCCGCCGGGCCGCCTGATTGGCGCGCAATCTCGATCAGTTCGTCCACCGCCTGTTCGATGCGGTCGCCTTCGGATCGCATGTGGCTGATATACATGCCGCCGCACGCCGCGCTGGCGCGTGCCAGAGCGATCAGCTCGGGCGTTTCGGCATAGGCGGCAGGCGCGTAGATCATCGACGTGCCCAGTCCCAGCGCGCCTTCGTTCATCGCAGCGCGCACCAGCCCCTGCATGCGGGCCAATTGCTGGGGCGTGG
>NZ_JBDNFM010000243.1:0-4750 GCF_041689835.1 Sandarakinorhabdus sp. | reverse complement strand
GCAGCTGCTGCCGGCCAGCCTGCCGTTCTTTGCCGGCCAGGGCTATCGCAACAACAAGCGTGTAGACACGCTGCCGGCCTGGGAAGCCGCGCTCAGCCGCCGCGCGCCGGGCTTTGCCGGCATGACGCTGCCCGGCCAGATTGCGGCCGATGCCCAACATTTCCACTGGCCCGATGGCAATGCATCCGTGGCGCGCCTGCTGGTTAGCAGGCTGGTGCCCGGCGTATTTTCGGGCTCGCTCGATCAGGAAAGCGTGGTGCTGGCTCCGGCGCGCTATGCCGCGCTCGACAACCCGGCAAACGCGGTTCGCATCCGGCTGAACGCGATGGTGGTGCGGGTGGAACACATGGGCGAAGTGACGCGCAGCACCGAAAAGGCGGTGCGCGTTGTGTATATCAAGGATGGGCGGCGCATTTCGGTGACGGCGGCCAATGTCATCCTCGCCTGCTTCAACAACATCATTCCCGCTATCGTGCCCTCGCTGCCGCAGACGCAAAAGGCCGCGCTGCTGTATGCGTCGAAGGTGCCGATGCTTTATACCAACGTGCTGGTGCGAAATTGGCAGGCGTGGGCAAAGCTGGGGGTTCGCGCCATCCATGCGCCAAATTTCTATCACACCACCGCCGCGCTGGATGTGCCGATGGCAATCGGCGGCTATGCCAGCGCGGCAACGCCGGATGAGGCCGTGGTGATCCACATGGTGCGCAATCCCAACAAGCCCGGCCTGCCGCGCAAGGAACAAAACCGCATCGGCCGCGCCGAGATGCTGGCCACCGATTACACCAGCATCGAACGCGAGATCCGGTCGCAATTACAGCGCATGCTGGGGGCTGGCGGCTTTGATGCGGCGCGCGACATCCTGGCCATCACCACCAATCGCTGGCCGCACGGTTACACCTACACCTACGACACGCTTGATGATCCCGACATGCCCGACGAACTGCGCCCGCACATCTTGGGCCGGCAAAGCTTTGGCCGCATCGCCATTGCCAATGCCGACGCCGGGGCGGCAGCCTTCACCAACACCGCCATCGACATGGCCGACCGCGCCGTGCAGGAAATGCTGATCAGCCGCGGCCTGAACTGAGCCGCTGGGCCAAATGGGGTTGCCGGCAGCGCAAGGCTTTGCGACTGTTGGTGTGGGAGCGCGCTATGAACATGAACAAGGCCACACGGCGATGACGTCGCTGATCAAAGTCGCCGCGCCGGCCGAAGCGCAGGCGTTTCTGGCGGCGCATCCGGATATCGCCTTTGTCGATATCATCTTCACCGGGCTTTCGGGCACGTCGCGCGGCAAGCGCATCCGTGTGCACGAACTGGAGGCGCTGTACGGCGCGGGTCGGCCGCTGCCGGTTTCCATCCTGGTTGCCGACGTGACGGGCCAGGATTGTTTCGATACCGGGCTGGTGTGGGAAAATGGCGACAGCGACCGTTTCGCGAGGCCGGCGCCGGGCACGCTGGTGCCGGCCGGGCCGGGCCGAGCCGCTGTGATCACCTCGCTGTTCGAAACAGACGGAAACGTGTGCGACATCGATTGCCGGGCGGTGCTGGCCCGCGTGGCGGCGCGCCTTGTTGCCGATGGCTTCATCCCGGTGGTGGCCTGCGAACTGGAATTTCACCTGCTCGACCGGGACCGCGCCGACGGGCAGCCGCCGCGGCCGGCGCGGATGGGCGGCGCGCGTCCCGCCACGCACGGCACTTATGGCCTGGAGGAACTGGACGATGCCGGGCCGTTCCTCGCCGATCTGTGGGCCGCGGCCGACGCTGCTGGTTTGCCGCTGGAAACCGCGATTTCCGAATATGGCCCCGGCCAGATGGAATTGACCCTCAAATACCGCGCTGATCCGCTGCGCGTGGCCGATGATGTGGTGCTGTACAAGCGGCTGGTGAAACAGGCGGCGCGGCGTCACGGCATACTGGCCAGCTTCATGGCCAAGCCGTTTGCCGATGCCGCCGGCAATGGCATGCACCTGCATGTGTCGATCAATGATGCCGCCGGCGACAATATCTTTGCCAGCCCCGTCGGCGCGCCGAATCCGCCGTTGCTGCACGCCATCGGCGGATTGAAGGCGGCGCTGACCGAAAGCTTTGCGGTGTTTGCCCCTAATGCCAACAGCTATCGCCGCTTTCGCGTGGGCAGTTTCGCGCCCGTCGCCGCCAGCTGGGGCATGGACAACCGCACCACCAGTTTCCGCATCACCGCCGGCCCGGACCAAAGCCGCCACATCGAACATCGCATCGCCGGGGCCGACGCCAATCCCTATCTGGCGCTGGCGGCGCTGCTGGCCGGCGTGCATCACGGCCTTGCCCACCGCATCGATCCTGGCCCCCCGGTAATCGGTGATGGCTATGCTGCGGCTGCTGCCGACGATCCGGCCACGGCTGCGCTGCCGGGCGACTGGTTTGCCGCCGTCGGCGCGCTGGCAGCAGGCACCATCCTGCCCGCGTATCTCGGGGCCACCACCATCGCCATGTTCGCCAGCGTCAAGCGCACCGAACAGGAACGGTACATGGCAGTCGTGCCGCCGCTCGATCACGATTGGTATCTGGCCAATGCCTGATCTGTCTCGGCCCATTTCCCGGCGGGGTTTTGGCGGGATAACGGCGGCGCTGGCGCTGGCGGGCTGTTCGCGCCAGTGGCCGACGGGGCCCAATGGCGAGGAACAACGGCTGAATTTCTACAATTGGGACACGTATATCGGCGAGAGCACGCTGGCCGATTTCCAGGCCGCCACCGGCGTGGAGGTGCGCATGAGCCATTATGCCAACAACGACGAATTGTTTGCCCGGCTGCGCGCCGGCAATCCCGGTTTTGATCTGATTGTGCCATCGAACGAATTTGTTACCCGGCTGCAGATTTCGGGCCTGCTCAGCCCGCTTGATCACGCCCGCATTCCCAACAAGGCCAATCTGGCACCGGAATTCATGAACGTCGGCTATGATCCCGGCCGGCGCTGGTCGATGCCCTATACGTGGCTGGCGCTGGGCATCGGCTACCGCAAATCGCGCGTGGACGGCGTGCCCGACAGCTGGAAATGGGTGCTGGATTCCCCGCGCTATTCGGGCCGCATCGGGCTGCTGGCCGAAGGCGACGACCTGATCCGGCTGGGCGCGAAATATCTCGGCCATTCGGTCAACGCCGTCACCCCGGCGGTGATGGAGGCCGTCACCCGCCTGCTGATCGCCCAGAAACCGCACGTAAAACTGTTCCACCACGACGAAGGCCAGGATTTGCTGGCCGCTGGCGAGATTGATCTGGTGGTGGAATATAACGGCGACATCGCCCAGGTGATCGCCGAGGATGATGATCTGGCCTTCGTGGTGCCGCGCGAAGGCACGCTGATGAATTCTGATTGCCTGTGCATCCCGGCCGGCGCGCCGCGGCCGGACAATGCCCACCGCTTCATCAACTACCTGCTTGGCGCCAAGGTCGGCGCGGGGATCGCCAGCACCATCCGCTATCCCACCCCCAATGCCGCCGCGCTGGCCCGCATGCCGGACGAATATCGCCGCAACCCGGTGATTTTCCCGGCCGGGCCGGCAATGGCCAACAGCGAATATGGCCGTTTTCAATCCATCGGCCATATCCGCGCCGTCGAAGAAGCCATCACCCGGGTAATGGCGGCATGAACCCCGCCAACCCTGGCCCGCGCCCATCGCAGGCGCCCGGCGTGTTCGCTGCGGTCGCCCTGCCGCCGGTGATCTGGTTGCTGGCGCTGTTCCTGGCACCGCTGGCCGTGATCTGGGCCTATAGTTTTGGTGAAAACCGCACGCTGGTCGATATCGCCATCACCGGCAGTTGGAGCAGTTATGCCCGTGCGCTGAAGCCGCTATATCTGGCGATCCTGCTGAAATCAATGGGCTTTGCCGCGCTCACCACCTTGCTGTGCTTCATCCTGGGCCTGCCGGTGGCGCTGGCCATCAGCTTTGCCTCGCCGCGCGCCAAGCTGCTGCTGCTGCTGGCCGTCATGCTGCCGTTCTGGACCAACTTGCTGATCCGCACTTATGCGCTGATGGCGATCCTGCGCACCGAAGGGATGATCAACAGCGCGCTGGGCTGGCTGTGGAACGGGCTGGCGCTGCCACTGGGGGCCGATCCGTTCACGCCGCTGCCGCTGATCAACAACAATTTCGCCGTGGTGGTGGGCCTGGTTTATGTGCACCTGCCCTTCATGGTGCTGCCGCTCTATGCCGCGCTCGATCGGATGGATCGTTCGTTGATCGAGGCCAGCCTCGATCTGGGGGCCGGCCACCTGGCAACGCTGCGCCGGGTGGTGGTGCCGCTGGCGCTGCCGGGCATCATTTCGGGCATCATCATCACCTTCATCCCGGCGCTGGGTGCCTATCTGACGCCCGACTTGCTTGGCGGCACCAGCAGCCAGATGATTGCCAACGTCATCGAACGGCAGTTCCGTTCCGCCAACGATTGGCCGTTCGGCGCGGCGCTGTCGTTCCTGCTGATGTACATGACGTTTGCGGCCCTGATGCTGCAATCCATCGTTGGCCGCCGCAGCGCCGACCGCGAGGCCGCCCGATGAGCCGCCCCGCCGCCGGCCCACTTGATTATCTGGCGCGCTGGCCGCTGCGGCTGTGGCTGGCCATGGTCGGCACTTTTCTCTATCTGCCGCTGCTCAGTTTGGTGCTGTTTTCCTTCAACGACAGCCGGCGCATCAGCGTGTGGCGCGGCTTTTCACTGCGCTGGTATGCCGAATTGGCGGGCGATACCGAACTGCTGGCAGCCTTCGGCAAT
>NZ_JBDNFM010000242.1:0-12432 GCF_041689835.1 Sandarakinorhabdus sp. | reverse complement strand
TGCTCAGAGTTTTCTTGCGTCCGCCGCCCGGCGGGCTTATTCACAGTCTCGCTCGCGCCCGTCCTGGTGTGCGGCAGGCTTCACATCATCATCGCTGCGCCTTGCGAGCCACGGGTTCGCCGCCGCGAAGCCGAAAGACCGACAATGCATCTGCAAGAACTCAAGAAAACGCCGCCGGCCGAACTTGTTGCCATGGCCGAGGAAATGGGCGTTGAAAACGCCTCCACCCTGCGCAAACAGGAAATCATCTTCGGCATCCTCAAGGCCGCCGCCGAAGCCGGCACCGAAGTCATGGGTTCCGGCACCATCGAAGTGATGCCCGATGGCTTTGGCTTCCTACGCTCGGCGCAGTCCAGTTACCTGGCCGGGCCGGATGATATCTATGTCAATCCGCAGATCCTGCGCCGTTTTGGCTTGCGCACCGGGGACACGGTGGATGGCGAGATTCGCGGGCCGCAGAACGGCGAACGCTATTTCGCCATGAACCGGGTGACGGCGATCAATTTTGACGATCCCGAAGCCGTGCGCCACCGCGTCGCCTTCGACAATCTCACCCCGCTTTATCCGGACGAAAAGCTCAACCTCGACAGCGGCGATCCCACCGCCAAGGACAAGACCGGCCGGGTGATCGACATTGTCGCCCCGCTCGGCAAGGGCCAGCGCTGCCTGATCGTCGCGCCGCCGCGCGTCGGCAAGACGATCATGATGCAGAACATCGCCAAGGCGATCAGCAAAAATCACCCCGAATGCTATCTGATGGTGCTGCTGATCGACGAGCGTCCGGAAGAAGTCACCGACATGCAGCGCACGGTGAAGGGCGAGGTGATTTCCTCCACCTTCGACGAGCCGGCAACCCGCCACGTACAAGTGGCTGAAATGGTGATCGAAAAGGCCAAACGCCTGGTCGAGCACAAGCGCGATGTGGTGATCCTGCTCGACAACATCACCCGCCTGGGCCGCGCCTACAACACGGTCGTCCCCAGTTCCGGCAAGGTGCTGACCGGCGGTGTGGACGCCAACGCCCTGCAGCGCCCCAAGCGCTTTTTCGGTGCGGCGCGCAACATCGAGGAAGGCGGCAGCCTCACCATCATCTCCACGTCGCTGATCGACACCGGCAGCCGCATGGATGAAGTGATTTTCGAAGAGTTCAAGGGCACCGGCAACAGCGAAATCGTGCTGGACCGCAAGATCGCCGACAAGCGCGTGTTCCCCGCCATCGACATCGGCAAGAGCGGCACCCGCAAGGAAGAGCTGTTGGTGGACAAGGACACGCTCACCAAGATGTGGGTGCTGCGCCGCATCCTGATGCAGATGGGTTCAACGGATGCGATCGAGTTCCTGATGGACAAGATGAAGGATTCGGCGACGAACGCGGATTTCTTTGCGGCGATGAACAAGTAAGCGGGCGCGTGGATAGCGCTTGCTATCCACCGACTCCGCGAACGCACGGACGGCGAGCGAAAAAGGCGGCCCCCACAGGCCGCCTTTTTTGACTCGTCCGACGGCGTGGCTCCGCCACGCTCTTCCTTTCCTATTACTTGACGCCCCAAGCGGAGTCGTCGGCTCTGCCGCCGCCCGCGCCCCCAAGCGCCAACCCAACTCCATTTGACTTCATCGCCCAATAACGAAAGCATGGGCCATGCGCCCGACACTCAGCATTGCCTTGGCCTTCGCGTTGGTCACAACTTCTGCGTGCCGGCAGGCGCCTCAGCCTCCACCCCGGAAATCAGTTTCAGCGCCCTGTCAAGCCGCGGAGGCGTTCGTCAGGCAATGGCTGATCGGGCTTAGCCCGAGGTCATACGTGTTCAGCAACCAGCCGCAGTTGGATTTTCCGGGCCCCAATCCCAAAGATTGGCGGCGATACCGATCCGAGCAGAACGAGAGCATCGGCCCGCCTGCTGATGCGCTTGTCGATGCGGCCGAAGAGTTGGAGCAGAATTCCGCTGGGCGAGGCTGTCCATCGGTGCAAGACCTTCTCTCTGAGCGGCACATTCCGATTGAACAGCCACTCGGCAAGGACGGGCCGCCCCAGCAAAAGGTCGACGATGGCCTGTGGCCTTCCACCATTATTCAGGTATCGCTGCCGGCTATTTCTGCGGACGGCTCGACCGCAGTTTTGATGGCCAGCAGCATTTCTGGACCTGAGGCCGGGGGCGGGTCATTCTATTTGTTGCAGCGCCAACCGAGCGGCGCATGGCAGATCATTGCCACAGCCGGAATCTGGATTTCCTGATTCCGCGCGCGGTAGTGGAGCCCCCTCACCCCACAATCGCCTTCCTTACCTCCGCCGACGCCCAATCCAGCGTGCCAGCCACGCGCCAGATCTCCTTGCCCGCTTCGTCATACAATATCGTCACCGGCAGCCCCTTGGCCTTTACCGCCTCCGCAAAACTCCCCGGCTGATCGAGCCCGGTTTCGATATTCTTGAACTTGTCCTTGCCCCAGAATTTGTCGACCGCCTGCCAGCCTTCCATGTCCTGCGAAATCGGCAGCACCATCACCGGCACGTCGCCGGCTAGCGTGTCGAGCGCCGGCATTTCCGCAATGCACGGCGCGCACCAGGTTGCCCACAGATTGACCAGCATCCGCATGCCCTGATGATCGGCCAGCTTCTGCTTGGTGCCGCCCTTCATTTCCCACACCACCGCCGGGCCGGGTTCGCCGGCGTGGCTGCGGTCGATGGTGTTGATCGGCACTTCGCCGGCTTTTGCAGGGGCGGCGGCCGGCTTTTCGGGCGCAGTCGGCGCGGCCTGGTTGCACCCGGCGAGCGTGAGAGCGGTAAGCAGCAGCAACGTCTTGCGCATATCTTGATCCTTCATCCGTTGCCGCCCCGATAAACAGCGCAGTGGCGACTGCCAAGCCACTGTGGCACGAACGCCAATAAAGGGGACACAGCAATGACGGTCACGCGGCGCGATGCGATCAAACTGGCAGCAGGGGCGGGCGCAGTGGCTGCTGGTTGCGGGGCAAGCGCCAATGGCTTATCGGCGGCGGCCATGAGCAGCGAGACTCCCAAGCCGGCAGATGCGGCCAACAGCCTGTGGGGCGGCCGCTTTGGCGCCGGCCCATCGGCGATCATGCAGGAAATCAACGCCTCCATCGGCGTCGATAAACGCCTGTGGCGGCAGGATATCGCCGGCAGCCGCGCGCATGTGGCGATGTTGGGCAAGCAGGGCATTGTTTCGGCCGCCGATGTCGCCGCGATCGACAAGGGCCTCCAGCAGATCGCCGCCGAATATGAAGCCGGCAAGCTGGTGGAGAACCTGGCGCTGGAGGATATCCATCTGCATGTCGAAACCCGCCTGCGTGAAATCATCGGGCCGGCCGCCGGCCGCCTGCACACCGCCCGCAGCCGCAACGATCAGGTGGCGGTGGATTTCCGCCTGTGGGTGAAAGCCGCCTGCCTTGAAGCCGATGCGGCGTTGAAGGGCCTTACGGCTGCGCTGCTGGCCCGCGCCGAAGAACATGCCGATACGATCCTGCCCGGTTTCACCCATTTGCAGGTGGCGCAGCCGGTGACGCTTGGCCACCATCTGATGGCCTATGCCGAAATGCTGGGCCGCGACCGCGGCCGCTTTGCCGATGCGCTGCGCCGCATGGACGAATGCCCGCTGGGCGCCGCCGCACTGGCCGGCACCAGTTTCCCCATCGACCGCGCGATGACCGCAAAGGCGCTGGGCTTTGCCGGGCCGACGCGCAACAGCCTCGACAGCGTGTCTGATCGCGATTTCGCGCTCGAATATCTGGCCGCCACCCACATGACCGGCCTGCACCTGTCGCGGCTGGCCGAGGAAATGATCATCTGGGCCAGCCAGCCCTTTGGCTTCATCACCCTGCCCGACGCCTGGTCCACCGGCAGCAGCATCATGCCGCAAAAGCGCAACCCTGATGCCGCAGAATTAGTCCGCGCCAAGGCGGGCCACTTCCTGGCCGCATTCACCCGGCTTTCGGTTGTGATGAAGGGGCTGCCCTTGGCTTATTCCAAGGACATGCAGGACGACAAGGTGACGGTGTTTGCCGCGCACGACGATCTGGGCCTGTGCCTCGCGAGCATGACGGGGATGGTGCAGACGGTGACGTTCAACAAGGCAAGGATGCGCGCCGCTGCCGGCAGCGGTTTTTCCACCGCCACCGATCTGGCCGATTGGCTGGTGCGGGTGGGCGGTGTGCCGTTCCGAGAAGCCCATGAAATAACTGGAAAATGCGTGAAGGCCGCGGAAGGCCGGGGCACGGACCTGAACGGCCTGTCCGACGCCGAATTGAGCGCCATCGATCCGCGCATCACCAAGGCGGTGCGTGATGTGCTGAGCGTGGAAGCCAGCGTGGCCAGCCGCACCAGCTTTGGCGGCACCGCGCCGGCCAACGTGCGCAGCGCCATCGCGGCGGCAAGGGCAAAGCTGTGATGGCACGGGGAATCGCCGTCGCAGCTTTGTTGCTGCTTGCGGCCTGCGGCAAGCAGGGCGCGCTGGAACCCTTGGCGGGGCGCGCTGCGCCGCAACGCGCCGAAACGCAAATCCGCGCCGCCACGCCGCAGGAAATGCTCAAGCTTGATCCGCAGGCCGTGCCGCAGCGCGTGGACGACAATCAGGGCCCGCTGAACGAGCGCGGCAACGATCCGTTCAACCTGCCGCCGCGCCGGCCATAACGCCCCGCCATGGACCATTTTCAGTTTCAGGATGGCGTCATGCACGCCGAAGGCATCAGCCTGGAAACGCTGGCGCGCGAAGTCGGCACGCCGTTCTACTGCTATTCCAGCGCCACGATGGAACGCCATTTCACCGTGTTTCAGGCTGCCGTGAGCGGGCTGGGTGACGGCAATCCGCTGGTGGCGTTCGCGGTCAAGGCCAATCCCAATCTGGCGGTGCTGGCGACGCTGGCGCGGCTGGGTGCCGGTGCCGACGTGGTGTCCGGCGGCGAACTGGCGCGCGCGCTGGCGGCCGGCGTCCCGGCAACACGCATCGTGTTTTCCGGCGTTGGCAAGACCCGCGCCGAACTGGCCGCGGGCGTCGATGCCGGCATCCTGCAATTCAATGTCGAATCCGAAGCCGAAATCGACATGCTGGCGGCCGTTGCTGCCGCGAAAGGCGCCGTGGTCGAAATCGCCATCCGCATCAACCCAGCGGTCGATCCCAAAACGATGGCCAAGATTTCCACCGGCGGTGCCGACGCCAAGTTTGGTATCCCGTGGGAACGCCTGCCCGCCGCCTTTGCCCAAGCCGCTGCGCACGCCAGCTTGCGCCCGGTGGGCCTGGCTGCCCACATCGGCAGCCAGCTCACGGATCTTGGTCCGGTGGAAGATGCGATCCGCAAACTGGGCGAACTGGCACGCGAGCTTGAAGCCGCCGGGCACACTATCCGCCGCGTCGATGTTGGCGGCGGACTGGGCGTGCCCTATCGCCGCGACCAGCCGGCCCCGCCCAGCCCAGCCGATTATGCCGCCATGGTGGCCCGCGCCACCGCTGGCTGGCCGTGGCAGCTGATGTTCGAACCGGGCCGCATGATCGTTGGCAATGCCGGCGTGCTGGTATCCGAAGTGATCCTGACCAAGGCCGGCGCGTCCAAGCATTTCATCGTGGTCGACGCCGCCATGAACGATCTGCTGCGCCCGTAGCTTTATGGTGCCTGGCACGACATATTGGCGGTGCGGCAGGGGCCAGCGCGCACCACCGCCACCGTTGTCGGCCCGATTTGCGAGACCGGCGACACTTTTGCCGAAGACCGCGAGATGGAAGATGTGCAGGCCGGCGATCTCGTCGCCTTCATGACCGCTGGTGCTTACGGCGCAACCATGGCCAGCACCTACAACTCGCGGCCGCTGGTGCCCGAAGTGATGGTGAAGGGCGACCAGTGGGCCATCGTTTCGCAGCGCAACCAGCCCGCCGCAATGCTGGCGCTGGATGCGAAGGCTCCATGGCTTTGACAGCGTGGCTGTAAAGCCAGCCCCCGCCAGCCGCATCCTCGCCGCCAGCCTCGTCGGCACGGCGGTTGAATTCTATGATTTCTATATCTACGCCACTGCCGCCGCGCTGGTGTTCGGGCCGCTGTTCTTCCCGTCGGACAACACCGATCTACAGCTGCTGCTCAGCTTTGCCAGCTTTGCCGTCGCCTTCGTTGCACGCCCCATCGGCGCGCTGGTGTTCGGCCATTACGGCGACCGGCTGGGCCGCAAATCCACGCTGGTGGCGTCGTTGCTGCTGATGGGCGGCTCCACCTTTGCCATCACCTTCCTGCCCACCTATGCCGCCATCGGTGTGGCCGCGCCGATCATCCTGTGCGCCCTACGCTTCGGCCAGGGCTTTGGGCTGGGCGGCGAATGGGGCGGCGCGGCGCTGCTGGCGGTGGAAAACGCACCGCCGGGTTGGCGCGGGCGGTACGGCATGTTCCCGCAGCTGGGCGCGCCGGTAGGCTTCATCGCTGCCAATGGCCTGTTCCTGATGCTCGGCCTGTGGCTGGATGATGGCGAATTTCTCAACTGGGGTTGGCGGTTGCCGTTTGCGGGGTCGATTTTGCTGGTCGGCATCGGCCTGTGGGTGCGGCTCACCATCCTTGAAACCCCAGCCTTCGCCGCCATGCTCGCCCACGAAAAGCCGCCCGCCGTGCCGCTGGCCGAACTGGTGCGCCGCCACGGCCGGGCCACACTGTGCGGGATCGCTGCCGCCGTCACCTGCTTTGCCATCTTCTACATCGCAACCGCGTTTGCGCTGGGATACGGCACCACGCAGCTTGGCTACAGCCGCGCTGCCTTCCTGCAACTGCAACTGGGCGCCATCCTGTTCCTCGCCGCCGGCATCTTGATCGCCGGCTGGCTTTCGGATCGCACCAGCCCGGCGCGCGTGCTGATGCTGGGCAGCATCGCCAGCATCGGCGTGGGCGCGGCCATGGGCCCGATGATGCAGGCCGGCACCGGCGGGGTGTTCGCGTTTCTGGCGCTCAGCCTGTTTGTCATGGGCTTTGTCTATGGGCCTTTGGGGGCGTTCCTGCCCGGGCTGTTCCCGGCGCGGGTGCGTTACACCGGGGCCAGCGTGGCCTTCAACATGGGCGGCATCATCGGCGGCGGCCTTACGCCCGTGATCGGGCAGGCGCTGGCCAGCACATATGGCATCGGCGCGGTTGGCTGGTATCTTTCGGGCGCAGCCATCGTCAGCGCCGCCGGCCTTGCGCTCTTGCCGAAGGGAGATGCGGTGACTAGCGTTGCGGCATGATCCTGCGCACCCTTCTCCTCACCGCCCTCCTCGTTACGCCGGCGCTCGCCGCACCTGACAGCGCCCGCTGGGCAAAGCAAAAATCCGCCGTCACCATCACCCGCGATGATTTCGGCATCCCCCACATCAAGGGTAAAACCGACGCGGACGCCGTGTTCGGCATGATTTACGCCCAGGCCGAAGACGATTGGGGCCGCGTCGAAACCAACTTCATCAACGCCCAGGGCCGCCTCGCCGAAACCGAAGGCGAAGCCGCCATCTGGCGCGATCTGCGCATGAAATTGTTCATCGATCCCGCCGAACTGAAGGCGCAATATGCCGCCGCCCCCGGCTGGCTCAAATCGCTGAGCACCGCGTGGGCCGATGCGCTCAACTATTATCTCGCCAGCCACCCGGCCGTGAAACCCCGCGTCATCACCCTTTTTGAACCGTGGATGGCGCTCAGCTTCTCCGAGGGCAGCATCGGCGGCGACATCGAAAGCATCAACCTCGCGCGTCTCGAAAGCTTTTATACCGGCGAGGCGGTGAAACTGTCCGCCATCGATCTGGGCAGCGAACTCGCCGAACCGCTCGGCTCCAACGGCTTCGCGCTCGCCCCCGGCCGCAGCACGAGCGGCGATGCCCTGCTGCTGATCAACCCGCACACCAGCTTTTATTTCCGCTCCGAAGCCAAGGTCGAAAGCGGCCAGGGCCTCGATGCCTACGGCGCCAGCACCTGGGGGCAATTCTTCGTCTATCAGGGCTTCAACCGCAACACCGGCTGGATGCACACATCGTCGGGCGTCGACAATATCGACGAATTTGCGCTCACCGTCGAACGGCGCGGCGGCAAATATCACTATCTGCACGGCACCACATGGCGGCCGCTGGCTGAAAAGCGCATCAGCGTCCCCTTCAAGGCCGCCGATGGCAAAATGAGCAGCCGCAGCTTCACGACCTGGCGTTCGCACCACGGCCCGGTGATCCGCGCCGACAACGGCAAATGGATCGCGGTGGCCCTCATGCATCGGCCGGTGGCGGCGCTCGAACAAAGCTTTCTGCGCACCAAGACCACCGATCTGGCCAGCTATCTGAAGGTCGCGTCGCGCCGCGCCAACTCGTCCAACGCCACGTTGTTTGCCAGCAGCAAGGGCGAGATCGCCTATCTCCACCCGCAATTCGTTCCCGTCCGCGACACCAGGTTCGACTGGCGCAAACCCGTCGACGGCAGCGATCCCGCCACCGATTGGCAGGGCGAACACAGCCTTGATCAACTGCCCAGCGTGATGAACCCCGGCAGCGGTTTTGCCTTCAACGTCAACAACTGGCCGTGGACCGCGGCGGGGCCGGACAGCCCGAAACAGGCGGCGTTTGCGCGCTATATGGACAGCGCCGGCGAAAACCCGCGCGGCCCCAACGCGCTGCGCCTGCTGAGCGGTGACAAGAAATTCGATCTCACCAGCCTGCTCACCGCCGCTTATGATCCCTACCTGCAGGGCTTTGCCGATACGATCCCCGGCGTGGTGAAAGCGTGGGAGGCACTGCCTGCCGCCGATGCGCAAAAAGCCCGTCTGGCAGCGCCCGTCGCCGCGCTGAAGGCCTGGGATTTCCGCAGCGGTGAAGCCTCGGTGCCGACCAGCCTCGCCATGTTCTGGGGGGACGAGATGGTCAAGCGCTTTGGCCCCATCGCCAAGCTCGATGAAGAAGCCATCGTGGCCTATCTCGCCGGCGCCAAGGTGCAGGATGCCGATCGCCTGGCCGCACTCGATGCAGCCGTTGCCAAATTGGCCGGCGATTTCGGCAGCTGGGATGTGCCGTGGGGCGACATCAACCGCTTCCAGCGCCTCACCGGCAACATCACCGCCAGTTATGACGACAAATTGCCTTCAACCCCGATCGGTTTCGCCAGCGGCAACTGGGGCAGCCTCGCCAGCTTTGGCGCGCGGCCGGATGTGGGCACGAAACGCTGGTACGGCAGCTATGGCAACAGCTTCGTCGCCGTGGTGCGCTTCGGCAAGGACGGCCCCGAAGCCCGCGCCGTCCACGCCGGCGGCCTGAACGCGAACCCCGCCAGCCCGCACTTCCGCGACCAGGCCGAACGGTACCGGGCGCATGATTTCCGCAGTGTGTACTTCACCAATGCGCAATTGCAGGGACATGTGGAGAAGACGTACCGACCGGGGGAGTGAAGGGGCGGGTGCACTATCACCTCCCCCCCCCTCGTCATGCCGAACTTGTTTCAGCATGACGAAGGCTTCAAGGGGAAGGCGGTACGCTTTTCACCACCGGCTTTGCCGCGCCATTCGCCGCCGTTTCCACCAGCGCATAGAAAAACCGGTTGAAATCCCGCGCCGCATCGAGGTCCATCGGTGTCGAAATATCGTCCTGCGGGCGGTGGTAACGGCGGTTGTACCAGTCGCGGTAGATTCGCTCTTCCTCGGTGCGCGGGTTGTAAGCGAAAACGAAGTTCACCGCCGGGATGCCGGCTTCCATGAACGGCCAGCTATCGACGCGGCGGATCAGGTTGCGTTCGGGCTCACGGTCTGGGCGGATTTCGATTTTCAGCCCTTCCGCGACCGCCTTTGCCGTATCCGCCAGCGTATTCTGGCCAAGGCCGTGCAGCGTGAGCGCCTTCAGCGGAAACAGCGGGCGCAACTGATCGAGGTTGATCACGCCCACCACTTGCGCCTTGGGCACCGTCGGATGCGCGAGCCACCAGCGCGCACCGAGCAGGCCCTTTTCCTCCGCCGTCCACGCCGCAAACAGCACGGGCCGCGCAAAACCCTTGCCCTTGCGGCGTTCCGCCAGCCGGGCGAGCAGCGCGACATAGCCGGCATCATCCAGAGTGCCGTTGTACAGCCCGTCGACGTTCACCGGTTCGCCAAAACCATAACCATCGATATGCGTGCCGAGCAGCAAAAATTCGGCTGCCTTTGCCTTGTCGGTGCCGGGCAGCAGGCCGATCAATTGCTGGCTGGTGAAGCTGCGCTGCGCCGTGGTCAGCCTGGCTTCGAAACGGCCAGGCAAATCGAAACTTTCGAGATCGCGGTGCAGGCTGGCGTCGGTGAGGATCGCCGCAGCCAATCGCTGCGAGCCGGCAATCAGCCGCGCCAGCGCCGCGCCGTTCACCCGGAATTGCGGCAGGCCGGCTGGTAGCGCCGCGCCAGCGTGCGCCACGGCGCGGGCATAGGCATCGGGCCAGCGCGGCGGCTCCATCGCAAAACCGGCGTCATCAATGGTGAGCAGCGCGGCGGCGCCGGCGGCGGAGACGGCGGCCAGCCGTTCGGCGGCCTGCGCCCGGCCAGCGCGGCGGCTGCCATAGCAAACGGCGATCTTGCCCTTCAATTCCGGGCCGGCCTCAAGCTTGCTGCAATAGCCGGCAAACCGCATCGCGCCCGCCAGCGTCGCCGGCAAATCGGTGGCCGGGCGCGGGGTGATATCGTGCAGGAACTTGAGCGGCGCGGCACTGCCATCGGGCGCAACCACCCGCATGTCCGCCGCGGTTACCGCCACTTCGTGCAGCGGCACCGTCTGCCGGAACGTGCCGCCCTCGCCGGCTGGTTGCAGCCGTGCCGCCTTGAACCAGCGTTCGACCAGATCAATGGCGCGGGCATGGCCGGGGCTGCCAGCATCACGCCCCTCCATCGCATCGCTGCTGAGCTGCGCGGTGTGGGCCAGCCACGCCTTGGTATCGGCATCGGGTTTGGCAAGCGCCGGACCGGCGAGAATGGCGAGAAGCGAAATGAGATGGCGCATGGCAGCAGCATGGCGATTGCGAACGCGTGGGGCAATGCGCGCTGGCGCCGATGGGCGCGCGCGAAACCCCGCCCCCGCTCAATCCTCGCCGAACTTGTCCAGCACCAGGCCTGCCAGCTTGGCCAGCGCAGCTTCGGCATCCGGGCCAGCGGCGCTGATCTCGATACTGTCACCCATGGCGGCCGCGAGCATCATCAGGCCCATGATCGAGGTACCCGTGACCGACGAGCCTTCGTGGCTCACCGTCACTTCGGCATCAAAACTGGACGCCACGGTGACGAATTTCGCACTGGCGCGCGCATGCAGTCCGCGCCGGTTGGTGATCGGCACCGTTACGGGGCCGGCACGTTGGCTCAAGCGGCCTCGCCGAGCATGCGGCTGGCAACGGCAATATATTTGCGCCCGGCATCCTGCGCGGCCTGCACGGCGGCTTCGACAGTGCAATTCTTGCGCACGCTGGCCAGTTTGATCAGCATCGGCAGGTTCACGCCTGCGATCACCTCCACCTGGGCAGCAAGCAGCGAGATGGCAAGGTTGGACGGGGTGCCCCCGAACATGTCGGTGAGGATGATGACACCCTGGCCGTTGTTGCAGCGCGCCACCGCGGCAGCGATATCGGCGCGGCGCAGCTCCATGTCGTCGTCGGCTGCGATGCAGATCGGCTCCACGCACGATTGCGCGCCCACGACATGTTCCATCGCGGCCACGAATTCGGCGGCCAGGCGGCCATGCGTTACCAGTACTAATCCGATCATTGCTCGCCGCCGTCACGCCTTTTTGGCGATTCTGTCAATGGGGGGCCTGCGACCACGGCGGCATCGCCCGCCTGTTTTGTGATGTCACGGTGCACCAGCGCCACATTCTGACCAGCCGCCGCCAGCCGCGCCGCCAGCGCCCGCGCCACTGCAACGCTGCGGTGGCGGCCGCCGGTGCAGCCGATGGCGATGGTGAGATACGCCTTGCCCTCCCGCGCATAGCCGGGGAGCAGCGTGCGGATGAGATCGTCGATCTTGTCCAAGGTGGCAGCATAAAGCGGATCGGCAGCCACAAACGCGGCGACTCCCGGATCCTCCCCGGTGAGGGGGCGCAAGGCCGCATCCCAATGCGGATTGGTGAGGAAGCGCATGTCAAACACCAGATCGGCATCGCGCGGCAGGCCAGCCGAAAAACCGAAGCTGAGGATGGTGACGGTGAGGCCGGGCGAATAACCGCCGCCAAAACGTTCGGCGATGCGGGCGCGCAGATCGGTGACCGACAATTCGGTGGTGTCGATCACCAGATCGGCCCAGCGCTGCAGTGGGCTGAGCAATTCGCGTTCGGCGCGGATGCCGTCGATGGCGGGGCGATCAAGCGCCAGCGGATGACGGCGGCGGGTTTCGGAAAAGCGCCGGATCAGCACATCATCGCTGCATTCCAGACAGATCAGCCGGGCATCGCGGCCGCTATCGCGCCCAGAGTCTTTCAGCGCAGCAACGCGCTGGCCCAGCGCGGCGGC
>NZ_JBDNFM010000241.1:0-2478 GCF_041689835.1 Sandarakinorhabdus sp. | reverse complement strand
CCCTTGTCGGGAAAAAGGAACGGCGCCAGATATTCATCCAGCGCGGCGGTCACATCCGATGGCCGCTGCTCCATGATCTCGGCGGTTTTCGGCTGGAAATCCGCCCAGAACGCCCGCAGCAACTCCACATAATTGCGCCCGCCAGCCGACACTTCATCCAGCTCGGTTTCCAGCCCCGCCGTGAAATCATATTCCACATAACGCGCAAAAAACCGCTCCAGGAATGCCGTGACCAGGCGGCCCTTTTCCTCCGCGAAAAACCGGTTTTTCTCCACCCGCACATACGCCCGGTCGCGCAGCGTCTGCAGGATGTTGGCATAAGTCGACGGCCGCCCGATGCCGAGCTCCTCCATCTTCTTCACCAACGTTGCTTCGGAAAACCGCGCTGGCGGCTCGGTAAAGCTTTGCACCGCCGCCGCCGTCCTGGATGCACAGCGATCGCCACCAGCCAGCCGCGGCAGCCGCGCGCCGTCGTCGTCATCCTCGGCGGGTTCATCACGCGCTTCGGTATACAGCGTCAAAAACCCCGGCGAGATCACCACCTGGCCGCTCGCCTTCAAGCCGTGGCGGCCATCATCGTCATAAAGATCGACGGTGGTGCGCTCCAGCCGGGCGCTGGCCATCTGGCTCGCCACCGTCCGCTTCCAGATCAGCGCATACAGCCGCTCTGCATCCGAATCGCCCTTGCCGGGCCGGCGCGAAAAATCGCTGGGCCGAATGGCTTCGTGGGCTTCCTGGGCGTTCTTGGCCTTGGTCGCATAGAAACGCGGCTTTTCGGGCAGCACATCGGGCTTGTCGCCGTAATCGCGCGCAATCATGTCGCGCACGGCGGCCATGGCTTCGCCGGCAATCTGCACGCCGTCGGTGCGCATGTAGGTGATGTGGCCATCCTCATACAGGTTCTGCGCCACGCGCATGGTGTGGCTGGCATTGAAGCCCAGCCGGCGCGACGCTTCCTGTTGCAGGGTCGATGTGGTGAACGGCGGCGCCGGATTGCGGCTGACGGGTTTGGTCTCCACCGTCCGCACGGTAAAGCCATTTTTCTCAATGGCTTCCCGCGCAGCATTGGCTGCAACATTGTCCAGATCGAATTGGCCCAGTTTCTTGCCATCCAGCACCGCCAGCCGCGCCTTGAAGGTGGCGCCGTTGGGGGCAATCATCTCGGCCTCGACGCGCCAATATTCGCGCGCCACATGCGCTTCGATCTCGCGCTCGCGCTCCACCACCAGGCGCAGCGTTACCGATTGCACGCGGCCCGCCGATTTCGCCCCCGGCAGCTTGCGCCACAACACCGGTGAAAGCGTGAACCCCACCAGATAATCCAGCGCCCGCCGCGCGCGGTACGCATCGATCAGTGGCTGATCAAGCTCTCGCGGCGCCTGCATGGCCTTGGTCACGGCGGACTTGGTGATCTCGTTGAACGTCACCCGGCTGGCACCACCCTTGGGCAGCGCGCGCTTGTCTTTCAACCATTCCAGCAAATGCCAGCTGATCGCCTCACCCTCGCGATCAGGATCGGTCGCCAGGATCACGCTGTCGGCGCGCTTGGCGGCTTCGCGGATCGCCGCAAGCTGCTTGGCCCGGTCCGCCGAAACCTCCCACTCCATGGCGAAATCGGCTTCGGGATTCACCGACCCGTCGCGCGGCGGCAAATCCCGCACATGCCCAAAACTCGCCAGCACCTCATAGCTGCTGCCGAGATATTTATTGATGGTCTTTGCCTTGGCCGGCGATTCAACGATGACTAGCTGCATATGGTCCTCACGTGTACGCGCGAGGGTGGCGGGGTGGAGCGAGCGGCGTCAAGGGGTGCGGGGTCGCAGGGGCTATCATTGATTTCTCGGTGCAAAAAATGCGACTTTAGCTCAACAAATAATCGCCAAATCAACTGCTAAACGGTATATATTTAGTTTTTAAATGTGCTTAATTATAGAATTGATTTTTAAAGAGATTAACAACTGTGAATTATGATCATATCCGCGCCCTTCAACTGCTCCGGTTTGGGTCCGGACAGGCCGCCGCCAAATTCCGAGACGGCCAGGAAGACGCCATCCGGCATGTAGTGGAAGGGCAAGGTCGACTGCTGGTCGTGCAGAAGACTGGCTGGGGAAAAAGCTTTGTTTACTTCATTGCCACCAAGCTACTGCGCGAAGGAGGGTTAGGCCCGGCATTGCTAATTTCGCCATTGCTGTCGCTGATGCGCAACCAGATCGCGGCAGCTAAGCGCATGGGGGTCCGCGCGGCCACCATCAACAGTGACAATGCGGGTGACTGGCAGCTTGTCGAACAGCAGGTCCGCGACGGCGACGTGGACATTCTGCTCATTTCGCCTGAGCGACTGGCCAATGAGCGCTTTCAGACAACAGTGCTCGCCCAGATTGCCAACGATATATCGCTGATTGTAGTCGATGAAGCACATTGCATATCGGATTGGGGGCATGATTTCCGACCGCAATATCGCCTGCTTGAACGTGTTAT
>NZ_JBDNFM010000240.1:0-14999 GCF_041689835.1 Sandarakinorhabdus sp. | reverse complement strand
TCGACGATAGACAGCGGCGTCAGGTGGCGATCGGTAATTGACAGCACCGCACCCACCAGAACGGTACGTCCACGCAGCAGTTGGTCAGGCAAGAACGGCAGATAAAGGGCCGAAAACGTCGGGATCGCCTGGTTTTCGGCATCAGGCCGGGGCCGCCACGCGATTTCCTTGGCCGAAAGAGAGGGCGTGCCGCCTGAAACGGCCACCATGGTTGGCACAAAGCCCCGGGGCGTGGCAGCGGAAAATCGCCGTTGGCCATTGACCAGTTCCCCGCCCGGATTGATGCGCCGCACCGTGCCGTCGAACGCATCGGTCAGCAGTCGCGCCTCCATCCGGTTGACGGGCGGCACGAACGACTGTTGATAAGCACGCTGTTCCGGCGTCATGATCTGGGTCGAGGCAGTAAAGCTGAAGCGCAGCGGCACCTTTGCCGACGCGATGACGGCCTTCAGCCGTGCGTCCTTGGCGGGTTCGGTCGGCTGGTCAATCAGCACGTCAACCCCGATGGCGCGTACGCCCTTGGCCTCCAGCGCGGTGATCACATCGGCAAGGAACCCGCGATCGATCGGCGATCGGTATGCAAATCGAGCCAGCGTCGCCTCATCGATAGCAATCACGGCCAGATCGCGCGACGGCGGTAGCGGCGCTTGCATGGCCGCCACCCGGATGTCCTGAAGACGGGTTTCCAGATGCTTGAGCGGCGCGATCAGCAGCACCGCCGCAGGCGCCAGAAGGCCAACGACCCCGGCGGTCAGGAAAGGCGCCAAACGCCGTACTGTCATGACGGTGGCAGCGCCGGCTCAGCCGCAAGGCCGGCCTCGATTTGCCGCAACAGGGCATCGGCCTGTTGCACACACGCCTTTTCAAGCATCCATGCCACAAGCACCGCCGGATCCTGGATATCTGCAGGAATGATGTTCAGCCGGACTGCACGCTCCTGAGTGCCGGTCTTGATGACAATCATCTTGGCTCCGTCCAGCTTCAGCAATGCGGGGGCGGTGATTTTGGTTTGCCCGGCGTCCCAAAGGAAGTCCGCTCGCCAGGACCGATCAACCGGATAGATGACGAACGCCGCCGCATCGCCGGCCGCCGGACGCCACCACACTGGGGGGGCATCATCACGGATGCAGCGCTCACCAGGCCGCGACACGTCGATTAGCCAAGGCGAGGGCAAGGGTGCGGCCAGAGCGCCGGAACGCACGGCCCCCACGGTGTTGGCCCGGTCGTTGCGGGTCGCGATCAGCGCAGCAAGCGCCAGGCGCGGGTTCTGCACCGCGCCAGCGGCTACCGTGGGCGGGCCATTATGGGGGCCCTGCACGTTGGTGACGCGGCCATCGGGAGCAACCAGAACGACCCGCTCGCCGACCTTCAAAATCAGGCTACTGGCGCTGTCGACGCGGGCACCGGGCCGAAGCTGGCCACCACGCGCCTCCACCACCACCAGCGGAAAGGCCACGGCGGAAGCGGCAGTCGCAGCAACCAGAGCCGTCGCCATCAAGCGTGCTGTGCGGTTCATGGCTGGCCTCCGTCTGCCAACGGCGCCGTCTTGCCGTCACCGATCACCACGAAGGCCGCCCAAAAAAACGGGTGGGCGGTGGGCGGCTGGCGCAAGCTGGCCAGTTGCGCCTCACGCAGGGCCTCATCAACCGGACGGGTGCGCACCGCACCCATTGATCCGAACAGGCCGCGCATGAGCTCGCCCGTCGCGGCCGAGGGCACTTGCCAATGGCTGGCCAGAACTGATCGGGCGCCGGCCCGGAAAAACGCTTCAGCCAAGCCGGCCAGCGCGCCCGAACCAGTCCGAGCGGCACCCGGCGTGGCAGTGTTGCAGGCCGACAGGACAACCAGATCCGCCCGCAGATCAAGCCCAACGATCTCACTGGCGGCCAGCAGCCCGTCACTGGCCTGGGTTTCTGCTGCGACGGTGGGCGGCGTCAGCACCAGCCCTGGCTCATTCTGGCATTGCAGTTCGCCAGGGATCAAACCATGCGTGGCAAAATAGAGGATGCGGTAATCGCCGGGCACGGCATTACGCAAGCCGGGTTCTGAAGCGGCGTCGCCGGTGAGGATTGTTGCATCACCTGCGCCAATGGCCGCTGCGACATCGCGCACCTCATTTCCCGTTTCGGGCAGTGCCACCAAACTGCGCAGCATCTGCGCATCCACCGGCCCTGGCCCCCGACACCCTGCAAAGGCCCGCGCCATCACGAAACCGGCGCTTTGCTGTCCGGTAAGCGATGGATTGGCCACGGCCAGCATCATCTTGGGCGCATGGCGCACCACCTGCGTGGAACGCAGTGCCATGAAGCTGGTAAGGCTGGGCGCGTGGGAAATGGCCATCCGGCGTACCAGCCAGTCGGCCTCGGCATAGCGGCCGGGTTGCGCCGGCGCCGTGACCAACATCCCAAACGGCAATCCCGAAAGATTGCCCGCCGGGATGACGGTCATACGGTTGACGCCGTCAAAGTTGGCCGGGCCCAGCAGCTTGCGGTAAAGATCATGTGCCGTGGCCAGATCAAACTCACCCACCATGCCTCCTTCGATTTCGAGGCCGCGCCGAAGTCGGCGCACCATGTCGGCAAGGGCGGCATCGCCAAGGGAAACGGAGATGAGTTGCAACCCCGTCCGGCGAGCCAGCAACACATAGGTTCTGTCGCGCCCAATCAGAAACTGAACAAGCAACTCGTCAACCTCAAGGGCTGCGCGTACGTCGTCCAGCAGTTGCTGTCGGGGCCGGGTAAGTGCCACAAATTGCGGGAACTGATTGGCAATCTGCGCATCAAGCGATGCCTGTAGCTGCTGACTATTGGCGAATCCGGAGGCCAGTGCCGCAAGGGCGGACGGGGGCAGGCGGTCGTCGGCATCGTCGCTCTTGGCCTGTTCGCCAGCAAGGGCGACGCGAGTTTCGGCGACCTGCTGCGCCGTTTCAGCCTGACGGCGCAGCAGGACCCCAAGCTCAGGTGTCTGCTCGGCCAGCCGCGAGGCCACTTGGTTGTTGCTGTGCTCAAGATCAGGCGAGCGGGACATCTGGAAGGCGGCAAAGAGTTCCGCCAACAGGCCTTGCCGGTCGCGCGGGTCAGGCAAGGTCGGCAACATGGCGTCAACGGCCTGCGCGAAGGGGATCAAATCTGCATCAGAAAGTGCATTTCTGCCGCGCGGCAGGCCCGAAGCCAGCGCAATGGCGCGCCGATAGGCGGCAATGGCATTTGCGGGCAACTGGGCGGCCTCGTAGCTGCGCGCGAGCGATACCCACAGCCGCATGGTGGCGGCGGAGTCGCCAAACAAACCAGAACGCACGCGCAAGGCAGCCTGAAAATATTTCTCCGCCGCCGAAATGCGCCCTAACCCAGCGGTTGCCTCGCCCAGGGTGGCAAGGATCTCGCCCCGCCACCATGCCGGGGCAACCGACGCTGCGTCGATGGCCACCAGCGCTTCACTGGCCCGCACGGACGCGCTGGTCACATCGCCCGTCCGCAGCAGCGCCATGGCTTCCAGGTTGAGCGCCATCGCCAGTTCGGCACCGGCAACGGCCCGCTCTGGCGAAGAGGCGGCGGCGCCGTCGCCCTCGGCCAGCTGGCGCCATTGCACCACCGCTGCGGCAGCTTCTTGCGCGGCCCGGTCGGCATCGCCTCGCAGGGTGGCCAATTGGCTGCGGTAGGCGGCCAGGCGCGGCCTTTGAGCCGCGTCGGCCAGCGCTGCTGTCGAGGTTTCCGCTTTCCGGATCAGTGCTTCAGCCTCTTCGGCCCGGCCACCGAGCGCGACAGCCAGGGCTAAATCCATGATCAACCCGGCGTTGCCTGACGTGTCGTTGGGCAACACGCGTTGGCGAATGGCCAGCGCTTGCCGAAGCGCAGCTTCTGCCGGCTGGGGCGCAGAACGCGCCATGTCGATACGGGCTCGGGACCACAATTGCCTGACCTGTTCCTGATCAGCAATGGTGCCAATCACCGGCTGATCAGGCCACCATTGCGCAAACTGCGACACCAGGCCGTCCGGCGGTTGCTGATTGCTTGCCATCGCAAGCAGCGCTGGCGCAGCAGTCGCGACACCAATCGCAATCCGCAGCTCACCCGCCTTTATTGACGCGACAACCAGCCGGGGCCAGCCATCGGCAATACTGCGGCACGCCTGCACCAGAATGGTAGGATCAGACCAATCGGCGAGGGACAAGGCCATAGCCGGCCGGCATGACATTGTAGCCAATTGAGCAATTCTCGGGCGATAAGCCGCCAATGTGCTTGCAAGGCGATCCGAGCTTGCGCGCATTCCGGCCGCCGGCAGCGGCAAGGCAAAGCGCACGAGCTTGCCGGCCTCGATACCGTCGCAACGAAGCATCGTAACAACGCCAGCGGTGCCGCGGTCGGCACGGTCGCCAGGCGCACATTGTTCGCCGTTCAGGCCTTGCAATATCACGGCGGCTGGCTGCGTCTCGGAAGCCGCCAAATTGGCGGGCGGGTGCAGGCCACAGATTGCGCAAACAAACAACACCGCACGCCGCGCACCGCGCGGGACCACTTGAACCCAAAGTGCCATCGTGAAACTACCCCAACCTCTTGGTGAGGTTGGCACTGCGACTGCACAAACGCATTCTGATAAGCATCCACGAACGGATGTATCTGCGGCAGCAATCCTTGGCGGCTCGAATTGGCGCGTGGCTGCGAGCGGCATGCGCGGCGCAAAACCGCCAAGATCGCGCGCCAAAAGCGCCCCCCCGTCCATTCACACGGCGCGGCCTATGGTAGCAAGTGCGCCAGCAGAAGCCCTGCCAGTTGCATCGACGGCGCATGGCAGTGTTGCAGTTGAACCGGCAACGCTTTGCAGTGGGCTCAGCACATGGTCCGCAACACGAGTGCAGTCGTCCCGCAATCGCGGTTTACGCTGGAGGTTGCCGGATCAGCCTGCCGACGCAGGCACGACAGCCGGTTGATAAAAAACCCCAGGAATAAATGTTCAATCGTTTGGAAGCTAATCCAGAATTTAGATTGGAGATTAACCTCTTGTCTAGAGGTTTGCGAGGTCGCGGATATAGCGCTTGAGCGCCACTTCAACAGTAGGCTCGATAGCCAAAAAATGGCGCCGGCCATCCTTGCCGTCTGGAACGCGGATCAGCACATTGTCGTCCACCATCCGAGTTATTAACCGCAACGCCGTGGTGGTCGGCATCCCAGCGACGATGCAAGCACTTGAAATTGCAATTTGCCGGTTTTCCAACGAGGCAAGAAGCAAGTCGAACAAGATATTCCACGTTGGGTCGCCAACCGTTTTTCCGCCGATTGCCACTGCTCGGGTAGCTTCGGCGCGGATCAGTTTCCTGACCATGGCGGCGTCAGGACTGATGTTCTTGCGCTGGGCCAGATCGCCTTTGGCGCCCTCGTTGCCGGTCCATTCCTCCACGACATCGCCAAGCCGGCGGAACACCTCGGTGAGTGCAAGCAGTTTATCATTGGCAGCCCGTTCGTGGGCCTGGTCAACGTGCATTGCCCGGACCCGATTGAGCGTGACGCCAAGCTCATGCACCGTAAATGGCTTGATCAACAGATCCACAACCGACGCCCGGATGGCTGCGATCGCGATATCAAGCGTGGAAACTGCCGTCGTCAGAATGTAACTCGGACGAGGACCCGCCAGTCTGCATGGCTCGCGCGCACTGCTGATCTGGTTGATACCATCGACACCGCGCAAACCGTAATCGACGATCACCATTGAAATTTCAGGGTCAGTAATTTTATCTACGCCTCGCTCTATGCTGTGCGCACAAATGACATTAAAATTTAACTCACTAAGATACCTGGAGCAAAAATCGCTCCATGCCCTGTCCCTGTCTACAAGGAGTACTGATTTTAGTTCATGCATCATAAAAAATTGTACAATAAATTTTAGTATAGCTTACTTAAATTTACATCAATTCATGTTTTGGAATGATTCTTTACAGATTTACAAGCATACCCAAATTTTATCCAAGAACCTGACGTTGGAAAACAGAAAATGGATGCAATTCCGGATGTATATTTTTATCTTATAGGATGCCGATCGCTGAATCGGAAAGGCGAGCCGCAATTTTCTGGCTGTTTCGTTGCACGGGGTTAGCCGGGGAATTTGTGAGACGCCACGGCCGCGACCCCAGGCTTCAGCGTACCAAAAAGGATATGCGTCGCCTGCCCCAACCGTGACGTCTCGTTTGTCGGGTCGCCGATATCTGCGCAGGGGTGCTTGCGCAGATACCTTCAAGCAAAGCCTTGCTGCCCGCCAACTCTCCCTCCGGAGCACCATGACCAAGGGCTGCAGGGCCTACGGAAGCAACGACCGTTGCGACCGATGTTGGATATATTCATCACAAACGTAGGGTTCAAACCCGAAACGGCGACGGGAGCCAGCAAAGATTGCGGCGCGGCCTGGCGAAAGATCATCAGCAATTTCTTGCTGCGCGGCGAGGCAAATTGCGGGGCCACAGCCAGCCGTTCGACCTGCTTGCCAACCAAAAAATGCTTCATCTGCCGAGACGAAGGTGAGCAATTGATTGACGTGCCAGACTCGGATCCAAAAATTATATATTACAAAATTGTAATTTAATAGCTGTTATGCAACTATTTTTGATGTAGGAACGTTTCTACTTCTATGCTTAATAATCAGTAGGAAAAGTAAATGTGTTTTATTAAAGTTTTAATAATACATCCGCATAAACAATTTTCACAGGCCATTATTCATCGAATTCTCCTTATAGGCTACGCAGTCGAGTCAGTATCACGTATTGAGGATTTGGAGCTTGTAAAACATCACAATGGCCATAGCATAATAATTTATGATAGTTATGACGAAATTACTTTGTCATCACTTAAATATTAATTACAACGATGGCTTCCGTCGGCAAACTTTATGGCAGTAAATGCCCTGAAATATTCAGCCCAGGATAAAATTAAATTGGATATATACTGCAACATAATATCTGTCATGGGAAAGTTGGCGTGTCTGTTGGGTGAAGCAATTACGGAATCAGATTTGAAGGAACCAAGACGCTCCCATAGTCAACCTTGCGAGCTCCTGACCGAGGATATCAATTCTGCACATCGATTTGCCCAACCTCAGTATCTATAACACCACTGGTCAACAGCTGCTCACCGCGCCACTGCCGCCAGCGCGGGGCAGTGAAATGCAACTGGTTTACAAAACTTCGCTTTGTAATTGTCGCCTCCTTCGGGAGACGATGAAGCATGGGTTGGCATTTCGGCGTATCGCCGAGCGCGAGCGCGTTGATACCAGTCAACTCTGGCAGGGCGCCCAGCTCGCCCTGCGCCTGCGCCACCGATATTTTCTGTTCTGCCTGTCATTGCTGAACACGGGCTGGGCCACGGCCGCAACGGGAACTGATTGGCCGTTAGCATGGCCCCTGCTCGTTTCAACAAGACCCCGGCGCTGCCGCAGCACGTCTAAGGGGATGCCGGCGCGCCGTGAACTCGTCACGACGTCGAATTAGCGTACACCGCCAGCAAGCATATCACAGGCAGGCTGCGATGCAGGAAGCCCAGACCACGCCAAGGCTCTTCGCACCTATGCCCCGGCAACAGTTGCCGGGTTTAGAGGCAGAGCCCAACCAGCCATCGCGACGGTAACCAATAGTGGCGGCAGAAATCAATTAGATAGAGCTATATTTTAGCTCTTAGTCGAATGCTTACATCCAAACATTGCCGCTTTTCGTTTTTTGAGATTTTTCATATTATGTTATCATGAATTACATAATTTCTGTTTTGTTTTTAGAGGGCCGGTGCCATTATGCAGAAGCGTATGTCATCCAGTTGCGTTTCCAGAAATGATACTGGCGCACGGCTGATAACCGCCACGTCATTGACAACGCGAGCAAGGTGCAATTTCAAGCCACAAAGTGAACACGGCCGGATCAAGAGGAGTCAGGACGTGCTGCTGGATCAGTCGGGCTGCGAGCGCTTGCGTGTGGCCGCCGCTGCGATGAGCACGAGGCCGAGGAAGCCAAGGCTGGCCCAGAACTGCGGCGCCAGATCAGGCGTGAGCGCCATCGCCGCCAGCACGCCCAGCATGGCCGCAACGGCCACATAACGCCCCCAGCGCAGCATGCCGCCGCCGACGCCTAGCCGGATCGCAGCAATCACCACCAGCGAGTAGACGAACACCATGGTGGCGCCCGACGCATTGACCAGGAAGGCAAACACCACCGATGGTGACACGACCGAAGCCAGCACGCAGGCAAAGCCCACCGCCATGCACGCCATGATCGCCCGCGCCGGCACGCCGCGCTGGTTCAGCGCCACGCTCCAGCGCGGAGCGTCGCCATTGGCGGCCAGCGTGAACAGCGCGCGGCTGGCGACATAAATGGCCGAGTTGAGACACGACAAAACGGCCACCAGCACCAGCAGATTCATCATCAGCGCCGTGCCCGGCACGCCCACCACGTCGAGCGCGGCGGCAAACGGTGATTGGCCGGCCACGATGCTGCGCCACGGCACGATGCAGACGATCAGGCTGATCGCACCAATATAAAATATGCTGATGCGCAGGATGAGCGTGCTGGCCATTTTGGCAACCAGTTGCGCCGAATCCTCGGCCTCGGCGGCGGCCACGGTGACGATTTCAGCACCGACCAACGCAAAGATCACCGTGGTCACCCCGGCGATCACGGCGCCCCAGCCCATCGGTGCCAGCCCGCCATCATTGGTGAGATTGGCCACGCCAGTTGATGCCGGGGAGCCGAACAGGAAGGCGGCGCAGATAATGATGAACAAGGCAATGGCCACCACCTTGATGGTGGAAAACCAGAATTCGAATTCGCCGAAACTGCGCGCTGAAAGCAGGTTGGAGCCAGTCATCAACAGCATCAATCCGGTGCCGATCACCCACACCGGCAGATCGACCCACTGCGCGACGATGGCCGCTCCGGCGATGGCTTCGATGCCGATGACGACGGCCCAAAAATACCAATACAGCCAGCCGGCAGTAAAGCCGGCCCAGCGGCCCAGCCCGGCGCGGGCATATTCGGTGAAGGTGCCAGCGTGCGGCAGCGCAATTGCCAGCGCCGCAATCACCCGCATCACCACCAGCACGATGGCGCCGGCGAGCGCATAGCTGATGACCACCGCCGGGCCGATGCTGGCGATGGCGGCGCTGCTGCCGACAAACAGCCCGGCGCCGATGACACCGCCCAGCGTGATCATGGTAACATGCCGGCGCTTGAGCGTGCGTGCCAATGCCGGCGTGGTTTCCGCTTGGCTCATTTCCGCCCCCTTGATGCTTATTCCCACTCGATGGTGCCGGGCGGCTTGGAGGTGTAATCATACACCACGCGGTTGATGCCCTTCACCTCGTTGACGATACGGGTGGCGGCGCGGGTGAGGAAGGCGGCATCGAACGGATAGACATCGGCGGTCATGCCATCCACCGAGGTCACGGCGCGCAGTCCGCACACCCGGTCATAGGTGCGGCTATCGCCCATCACGCCCACGGTGCGCACCGGCAGCAGCACGGCAAAGGCCTGCCAGATTTCATCATACAGCCCGGCCTTGCGGATTTCATCCAGGTAAACGGCATCGGCCTTACGCAGCGTGTCGCACGATTCCCTGGTCACTTCGCCGGGAATTCGGATGGCGAGGCCGGGGCCAGGGAACGGGTGGCGGCCCACAAAGGCCGGCGGCAGGCCAAGTTCGACACCCAGGCGGCGCACTTCGTCCTTGAACAATTCGCGCAGCGGCTCGACCAGCTTCATGTTCATGCGCTCAGGCAACCCGCCGACATTGTGGTGGCTTTTGATCGTCACGCTGGGGCCGCCGGTGAACGATACGCTTTCGATGACGTCGGGATACAGCGTGCCCTGCGCCAGGAAATCGGCGCCACCGATCTTTTCGGCTTCGGCTTCGAACACTTCGATGAAGGTCTTGCCGATGAATTTGCGCTTGGCTTCGGGATCGGTGACGCCGGCGAGGCCGCCAAGGAACATGGCTTCGGCTTCGACGTGCACCAGCGGGATGTGATAATGTTCGCGGAACAAGGTAACAACCTGTTCGGCTTCGCCCAGCCGCATCAGGCCGTGATCGACGAACACGCAAGTGAGCTGATCGCCAATGGCTTCGTGGATGAGGACTGCGGCCACCGCCGAATCGACCCCGCCGGAAAGCCCGCAGATCACCTTGCCGTCGCCCACCTGTTTGCGGATTTCAGCAACCTTGGCAGCACGAAAGCCGGCCATCGACCAATTCGGCGTGATGCCGCAAACATTGACGACGAAATTCTTTAGCAGCGCCGCGCCATCGGGGGTGTGCACGACTTCCGGGTGGAACTGAACACCGTAACGGCGGGCGTCGTCGTTGGCGATGGCGGCATAGGGCGCGCCGGCGCTGGTGGCGACCGCGCGAAAACCGGGGGGAATCGCCTCGATGCGGTCGCCGTGGCTCATCCACACGGTGGGCGTGTCTCCGCGCGCCCAGACGCCGGCAAAGAAGGCGCAATCATCGACAATGGCGATCTCGGCACGGCCGAATTCGCGGTGATCGGAGGCCACAACGGCGCCGCCGAGCTGATAACACATCGCCTGTTCGCCGTAACAGATGCCGAGCAGCGGCACGGCAGCGGCCAGCACCGGGTCGGGGATACGCGGGCCGTTTTGATCGCTGACATTGGCAGGGCTGCCAGACAGGATGACACCGCCCGGGCGCAGCCGATCATAAGCTTCACCGCCTTTGGCAAACGGCACGATCTCGCAATAAACCCCGACTTCGCGGACGCGGCGCGCGATGAGCTGCGTCACTTGGCTGCCGAAATCGAGGATGAGGATCGAATCGCCGGGTGTGTGCATCACGGGCGCTTAAGGCGCAGCGATTGCGGGCGCAACCACCAGCGGTAACAAGACCTGCCGCCAGGCGTCTGGCAACGGCACCGGGCGGCGTGTGGTGCGATCGACATAGACGTGGACGAAGTGGCCTTCAGCCGCCGGGCCGCCGTGCCCGGCGGTGAACAGGCCCACTTCCCAGCGCACGCTGCTGGTGCCCAGCGCGGCGATGCGGATGCCGGCTTCCACCGTTTCGGGAAACGCCACCGAACGATGGTAACGGCAGCCGGTTTCCACCACCAGCCCGATGGGATTGCCATGGTGGATATCGAGCAGTCCCTGTTCGACCAGCCAAGCATTCACCGCAGTATCGAACCAGCTATAATAAACCACGTTGTTGACGTGGCCATAAGCATCATTGTCCATCCAGCGGGTGGGGATCAGTCGCGGGGCACGATAATCGGAGCGGGCGGATATTGGCGTGGTCATTGTGGCGGGATGTGCCAGCAATCGAGCTTGAAGGCAAAGGCGTGTTGCGGGCAACAAAAAACCCCGGCCGTTACGGGCCGGGGTTCTTGTGGGTTGGTGGAGCCTAACGGGATCGAACCGTTGACCTCTACAATGCCATCGTAGCGCTCTCCCAGCTGAGCTAAGGCCCCGCACCAACTTCCCGCCGACATCGCGATTGCGCGCAAAGCCGGGAGCGGCCGGATAGGCGAAGCGTTCAGGGCTTGCAAGCCCCAAATGCCGCCGACCGGCCGATCTGATCAATTCTCGTCCTGGCCGCCGCCCGACACCACGCCCAGATCATCATCATCGCCCAGATCGACATCGGCGTCGGCCTGGCCGGCTTCCACGTCGGTATCCAGATCGATATCTTCCTCGGCCGCGACCACGACGTCCACATCAACCTCGGCCGATGGCTTGCTCGCTTCGAACGGAGTCGTTTGCTTCGATTTCAGGACGATATCGGCAACAAAGGCGAAACCGCACGAAATGCAGGTTATCGGATCAGCTTTGCCCAGATCGTAAAATCGGGTGTTGCACTTGGGACAGGCACGCTTGGTGCCCCATTCAGCCTTGACCATATCGTCTCCGTGCGTGCGGCGGCATGACCCGGCGCAAGACAAAACCGGCTGCCCACAGGCCTGCCGGGAAAGGCTGGCGCATTGCCACAGCCGGCCAGCCCTGTCAAAGCGCGCCATCATGAACATCCACATGACAACTGACAATGGCTCCCCCCAACCGCTGTGTCTGGCCGCCACCGGCCCGCTCACCGGCGATGTGACGGTGCCCGGTGACAAGTCGATCAGCCACCGCGCCATCATGCTGGGAGCGCTGGCGGTGGGCGAAACCCGCATCACCGGCCTGCTGGAAGGCGAGGATGTGCTGGCCACCGCTGGCGCGATGCGTGCCATGGGTGCCGGCATCGAACGCCTGGCCGACGGCAGCTGGCGCGTGCACGGGGTTGGTGTCGGCGGGCTGCTGCAACCGGCCGGCGCGCTTGACATGGGCAACAGCGGCACCTCAACGCGGCTGCTGATGGGCCTGATTGCCAGCCATCCCATCACCGCGACATTTGTTGGCGATGCCAGCCTTTCGGGCCGGCCGATGGGGCGGGTGATCACGCCGCTGCAGATGATGGGCGCCGCGATTGCGGCAACGCCCGGTGCAGGCCGGCAAACATTGCCGCTGACCATCACCGGTGCCTGCCCGGCGATTGCGCTGCGTTACAGGTTGCCGGTCGCATCGGCACAGGTGAAGTCGGCGATCCTGCTGGCCGGCCTCAATACGCCGGGCGAAACCGTGGTGATCGAACCGATTGCCACCCGCGACCACAGCGAGCGGATGCTGGCCGGTTTCGGCGCCAATCTGGCTGTGGCGGAAACACCGGAAGGCCGCATCATCACCATCCGCGGCGAGGCAGAGCTGAAACCGCAGGACATCATCGTGCCCGGCGATCCGTCGTCGGCGGCCTTTCCGATGGTGGCGGCGCTGATCGTGCCGGGCAGCGACATCATCATCCGCAATGTCGGCATGAACCCCACGCGCGCTGGGCTGGTGCGGGTGTTGCAGGCGATGGGCGGGCGCATCGATCTGCGCAACGAACGCACGGTGGGCGGCGAACCGGTGGCCGATCTGCATGTGCGCCACAGCAGCCTGACCGGCATCGAGGTGCCGCCCGGCGGCGCGCCCAGCATGATCGACGAATATCCGGTGCTGTTCGTCGCGGCGGCTTTTGCGCAGGGGCGCACGATCATGCGCGGCATCGACGAACTGCGCGTGAAGGAATCGGATCGGATCGCGGTGATGTCGCAAGGGCTGGTTGCGTGCGGCGTCGCCTGCGAAGAATTGCCCGACGGCCTGATCGTTGACGGCCGCGGCGGTGATCCGGTTGCTGGCGGAGCAACCGTGGCCGCCTGCCTTGATCACCGCATCGCCATGAGTTTTGCCGTGCTGGGGCTCAATGCAGCCCGGCCGGTGATCATCGATGATGCACGGCCGATCTCAACCAGTTTTCCGGGCTTTGTGCCGATGATTTGCCAGTTGGGCGCAACAGTTCGCGATTGATTGCTGCGGCTGCGCTGCCGTTGCCATAGGGCAGCGCCGGCCGCGCCATCCGCGCCCACAAGGCGCCATCCCGCAGCACCGCCCGCGCCGCTGCCACGACGGCCGCCGTCTCACAGCCAACCAACTGCGCGTTGCCGCTGGCCACGCCCTCTGGCCGCTCGGTGCCGTCCCGCAGCACCAGGCAGGGCAGGCCGATCGCCGGAGATTCCTCCTGCACACCGCCCGAATCGGTAAGCACCAGCGCCGATTGCAGCATCAGCGCGACAAAGCTGGCATACGGCAGCGGCGGCAGCAGGTGCACGCCGGCCCGCCCGCCCAGCCGCGCCAGCACAGGGCCTCTGATGGCCGGGCCGGGGTGCACGGGCAGGATGATTTCGGCTTCGGTTGCCAGTTCGGCCAGCGCGTCGAGAATGCCCGCCAGCGCCCGGCCACGGTTTTCGCGGCGGTGAATGGTGGCCAGCACCCACGGCCGGCCGCGCGGGATGCCGGCCAGCGCCGCTGCCGCCGTCTGCGCCAGCGCGGCATCGCCGGCCAGCCGGGCCTGCATCAGCAGCAGCGCATCGATGCCGCTGTTGCCGGTGATGTGGATGCCGCCGGTTATGCCTTCGGCTCGCAGCGCCGCCGCCGCCGCCGCCGTGGGCGCGAAATGCAGATCGGCCATTTGCGCCACCAGCTTGCGGTGCATTTCTTCGGGGTGGGGATCGTGCGTGCCGGTGCGCAGCCCGGCTTCGACATGCGCCAGCGCGGCGCCGGCATAACGCGCGGCCAATGCGCCGGCCACTGCCGAACTGGTGTCGCCCTGCACCACCACCCAGGCTGGCCGTTCGCAGCGGATCACATCGGCCAGCACTGGCAACAATTGCCCCACCTGCCCACCGGGCGACGGCGCCATCACGCCCAGATCACGGTCCGCCTGCAAGCCGAAACCGGCCAGCGTTTCATCGAACATGTCGCGGTGCTGCCCGGTCGCGACCACGAGCGGCTGCGCGCCGCGCACCTGCAAATCAAGGATGAGCGGCGCCAGCTTGATCGCCTCCGGGCGGGTGCCGGCGACGAACATGATGGGAGAAATAGCAAAATCTTGATGGTCGGCCGCCATTGCTCACCTGCAACATGTGACTGACCCTGAACGCATCTAAGCTGAACCGGCGGGCGCTTGCAACCGCCTCGATTGCAATCGCAAATGGTTGAGGAGCGCGATCCCGATCAGCACGCACACCGCGAAGGCCGCCAGCCCGGTATCATAGCTGCCGGCCGCGTCGCGGGCAAAACCCAAAGCGCTGGTGCCGATGAACGAACCGAACTGCCCAAGGGTGTTGACCGCGGCGATGCCGGCCGCGCGGTGGCGTTCGTGCAGCGTTTCGGCCAGCGCCGCGAAGAATACCGGCTGCGACGGCAGATTTGCCGCTGCAACCAGCAGCGAGGCGATGATCACGATTGCTGGCGACACGCTGAAGGCCATGGCAGTAAAGGCGGCAAGAACAATCAGCCACGGCACGATGATGTGCCAGAAACGTTCCTGCCGAACATCGGAACGCCAGCCAAGGCCAAGCAGCACGACAACGCCGGCAACACCGCCGGCCGCGAACAACTGCCCGACGCCGCTGGCATCAAGACCGGTCTTTGCTTCGAGGATTTGCGG
>NZ_JBDNFM010000239.1:0-4483 GCF_041689835.1 Sandarakinorhabdus sp. | reverse complement strand
CGGCGATGGCATCGCTGGCCACGGCCGAAAGGGTATAAACCGAAGCCCCGCGCGCCTGATCGTTGGGCGCGCTATCGGCGTGGATGGAAATGAACAGATCGGCGCGGGCATCGCGGGCGATTCGCACCCGGCCGCCAAGCGGAATGAAACGATCATCATCGCGGGTCAGCTTGACCCGCACGCGGCCGCGATCACGCAAGATCCGCGCCGTCTCGCGGGCGATGGACAGAGTGATGGTCTTTTCATACCCGCCCAGCACTGAAATCGCCCCGACATCCCTGCCGCCGTGCCCGGCATCGATCACCACCAGCGGCTTTCCCCCGGTTCGGGATTTGGTGCCGCTAGGCGCGGCAGTTGGCAAGACGGCGGGCGGCAGGACGGCGGGCGGTTCCACAGGCGGTTTGGGCGGCGCTGCAACGGCTTTGTCCGGTGCCAGCTGTTCGGCTGGTTTTTCAATGGGTTGGGCGGCGTCCTCACGCGGGCGACCGAATTCGGGCGGCAGGCTGAAACTGCCTGTGGCCAAGGTGGGCGGCGGCGGCGGCCCTTGGCTTCTGAGCAGCGGCAGCGGCCGGCGACCGCGGGCGACCTGAGCAACAAACAGATCGGGCGGGACCCGTTCCAGAAACAGGGTGACCTGATTGCCCTGCGCCCGCGCCTCGCGGATGATCACCGGGGCTCGCAGATCGATCACGAGCCGGGCAGTGCCAGGCGCGAACATGGCAGCGCGCAGCGAGGCCACGCTGTTGGTGCCCGGCGCCGACAGCCCGGACCCGACAATGCCGACAAAATCCACCACCAGCCGGAACGGATCGGACAGCGCAAACGCCTTTGCCGCCGGTAATGGCCCATCGGCCGTGACGATCACCCGGCCCGGCTGGCTGTCCAGCGCAATGATCCGCGCCGCCCACCCAGGTGCAGCCCACAACAGGCACAGGATCAACAGGATGCGGCGCACGCCCTTTTCGATAGTGGGCGATGCGCAGGCAGGCAACCTCAGCGCAGCACGGATCGGCCGGCGTAAACGCCGTCCGAGCCCAGCTCTTCCTCGATGCGGATCAACTGGTTGTATTTGGCGAGCCGATCCGACCGGGCCAGGCTGCCGGTCTTGATCTGGCCGCAGCCGCAGGCCACCGCCAGATCGGCGATGGTGGCATCTTCGGTCTCGCCCGATCGGTGCGACATCACGGTGCGATAACGGTTGCGGTGCGCCATCTCGACTGCGGCCAGGGTTTCGGTGAGCGTGCCGATCTGGTTGACCTTGACCAGCAGGGCATTGGCCAGGCCGTCCTTGATGCCCTGCCCCAGCCGCGCCGGATTGGTAACGAACAGATCGTCGCCTACCAGTTGCACGCGGCTGCCCAGCGTGTCGGTGTGGATTTTCCAGCCCGCCATGTCGTCTTCGCTCATGCCGTCTTCGATCGACAGGATGGGATAATCGCCGGCGAGCTTGGCCCAGTAATCGGCCATTTGTGCGGGCGTGAGGGTGAGGCCTTCGCCGTGCAGATGATAGGCACCATCCTTGAAAAATTCGGTGGCCGCAGCGTCCAGCGCCAGCATCACGTCACCGCCAGGCTTGAAGCCGGCCTTTTCCACCGCCGCCATGATGAAATCGAGCGCGGCGCGCGTGCCATTCAAGTTGGGGGCAAAGCCGCCTTCGTCGCCTACCGAAGTGTTGTGGCCTTGCGCCTTCAGTTCGGATTTGAGCGTGTGGAATATCTCCGCGCCCCAGCGCACGGCTTCGGCGATGCTGCTGGCACCCACCGGCATCACCATGAATTCCTGCACGTCGATGGGATTGTCGGCATGGGCACCGCCGTTGATGATGTTCATCATCGGCACGGGGAGCAACCGAGCAGATACGCCGCCAATGTAACGGTGCAGCGGCAAACCGCGCGAATCCGCAGCCGCCTTGGCAACAGCCAACGACACGCCAAGGATGGCATTGGCACCAAGCCGGGCTTTGTTTGGCGTGCCGTCCAATTCAATCATGGCCGCATCAACGGCGCCTTGTTCCTCGGCTTCCATGCCGGCAAGCGCATCGAAAATCTCGCCGTTCACGGCAGCGACCGCCTTCAGCACGCCCTTGCCCAGATAACGCGCCTTGTCGCCATCGCGCAGTTCCACGGCTTCGTGAGCGCCGGTGGATGCACCCGAGGGCACGGCAGCGCGGCCGGTGCTGCCATCTTCCAGCACCACGTCGACCTCGACGGTGGGATTGCCGCGGCTGTCGAGGATCTCGCGGGCGTGAATATCGATGATCGCGGTCATGCGGGAAGCCTTCCGTACGCTATAGGTGAACCTGCCTGCTTGCGCAGCGGCGTCGGTCACGCCAGATAGAGGTGTGTGCCCGTGCGGGCAAGCATGACCTGATGTGGATGGCGCCATGACCGATAACCTGCCGATCGATGCCAGCGACTGGAATGGTGACGATGCCAGCGATGGCGCCGCGCAGATCAAACGTGGATTGGGCAGCGGCGGGATGGATAGCCTGACTGATTTTGCGCGCGGCCGTCTGATCGCCATGGTCGAAGAGGCCCGCGACAGCCTGGTGGGCCAGGTGCGCGGGCTGAAATCGCTGGCCGACCTTGTGACTGACAATCTGGGCCTGCCAACCGGCGGCCCGGCAGCCCCCGTTTCACGCCTGGTGGGCGAAGCCGCGGGCACCATCGATGCCATCGCCGATGCATTGGCCGAAAAATCGGTGGAGGAGCTGGTGGAAGACGGCCGTGAACTGATCCGTGCTCAACCGGCGGCGGCGGTGGGCATCGCCATCGCCATCGGTTTCCTGGCCGGCCGCATGCTCAAGGCAGCGCAGGACTGATGGCGTTCGGCGGCGGCCTGGCAGCCCAGGCTCGGCATATGGTTGGCGGCTTCCTGCTGCTGATGCAAACGCTGTCGCGGCTGACAGCAGCAGAATTGCGCGCCAATGCCGGCGCCTTGCGCGCGCCCCTGCTGATGCTGTTGGCGGCAGGCGCGCTGCTGTTCACCGCACTCACCCTGCTGTTGATCGCAGGCGTGCTGGCGTTGGCGAAAATCGTTGGCCCGGTGGCCGCTTGTGGAATCGTGGCGCTGGCGGCAGCGATCACGGGATGGGCGCTGGCCCGGCACGGCCTGTCGCGCATTGCTGCGGTGGATCTTGCGCCGCGCCGTTCCATAGCCACATTGCAGGGACAGATTGATCGTTTTGCCGCCCAGAAAAATGCGCCCAAAGCCAAGGAGCCCCGGCCATGACCGAAACCGCCACCATCGAGGATCTGGCCCGCGCTGCCGATGATGCCGGCGCCTTGCTGGCCGACGACCTCAATGGCCTTGCCGATCGCCTAACGCCGCGCCGCCTGATCGATGATGCGCTGGACGTGGTGAAGACGCGCGGCGCCGATCTGGCCCGCGACGCCGGCAATGTGGTGAAGGCCCATCCGGTGGCAACCGGCGCGGCGGTTGCCGCCATTGGGCTGGCGCTTTATGCCGGCAAACGCATCAGCAATGCCGAGCTCGATTTGGGCGATGGTTTGGATGATTACAGCGATTATGACGACAGCGCGCTGACCGCCGCCGCCAGCGACGGCACTGCGGTGCAGGATGCCCGTGCGCTGGTGAAGGACAATCCGGTGGTGGCGATTTTGGCCGGGATCGCGGCCGGCGTGGCGCTGGCCCTGCTGTTCCCGACCAGCGCGGCCGAAAAACGCAGCCTGGGCGCGCTCGGCCGACGGTTGACCAGTCTTTGAAAAGCTCGCCGCCCATGCCTGGTTCAGCTTCACCGTGCCATGACTGCCGGCTATGAAAAACGCCCTGCTCATTTCGGCCACTTTGGCCGCCGCCCTCCCCGCCCTGCCGGCGATTGCCCAGGTTGGCGCTGCTACGGCCGCCAATCCAGGTGATCCGGCGGCCCGTCCGTTCATCGAAGGGATGGTCGGCAAGGGTTTTGCCGTGCTGCGCGACAAATCGCTGTCACGGCCGGCAGCCCGGGCGAGGTTTCGCGCGATCCTGACGGAAAATGTCGCGCTGGATGATATCGGCATGCGCCTGATCCGCCGCCAGCGCGCCAGCCTGACACCGGTCCAGCTTGACGCCTACCGCGCCGCCTTTCCCGAATTCGTGCTGAATGCCTACGCCGATCGGCTGTACGACTATGCCGATGCGCGGGTGCAGGTGCAGCGCACGACCGCGCGCGGGCCGTTCACCGAGGTCTACACCCGCGTCACCCGCCCAAGCGCCCAGCCGATCGACACGATCTGGCAGGTCAAATCTGCCGGCGGCAAGCAGCTGGTAAACAATCTGGTGGTCGCCGGTGTGAACCTGTCGCTCACTCAGGAGGCGGATTTTGCCAGCTATATCAATCGAAACGGCTTTGATGCATTGGTGACGTTCATGAAAAGCGCCAATGCCAAGAGTTTGGCGGTGAATACACAGGAACGCACGGGGGCGAAGTGACGAGCCGGATCGATATTCACCCTAGCGCTTTCGTACATCCATCGGCCCAGAT
>NZ_JBDNFM010000238.1:0-4923 GCF_041689835.1 Sandarakinorhabdus sp. | reverse complement strand
GCGCCCGCGATGCCGCCATCGAAGGGCTGATGCTCAAACGCCGCGATGCGCCCTATGTTGCGGGGCGCCGCCAAGGCCAGTGGTTCAAGTGGAAACGCAGCGCGCTCACCGCCGATTGCGTGATGATGTATGCCCAGCGCGGCCACGGCAAACGATCGAGCCTGTACAGCGATTTCACCTTTTGCTGCTGGACGGACGACGGCCAGTTGCTCCCTGTCGGCAAGGCGTATTCGGGCTTTACCGATGCCGAACTGGCCATGCTGGATAAATGGGTGCGCAGCCACACGTTGAACCGGTTTGGCCCGGTGCGCGAAGTGGAACGGGCGCTGGTGCTGGAAGTGGCGTTCGACAGCATCCACGCCTCCACCCGCCACAAATCAGGCCTGGCCATGCGATTCCCGCGCATTTCGCGCATTCGCACCGACAAGCCGGCAGCCGAAGCCGATACGGTGGCGGCACTGTTGAAGCTGGCGACGTGAGGGCGTAAGCCTGCGCCATGCTGCCAAAGCCCCTCCTCATCGCCACCTTCAATATCAATGGCACCAATGCCCGCCTGCCGCGCCTGGTGGAATGGCTGGAGGCCGCCAAGCCCGACATTGCCTGCTTGCAGGAAATCAAGATGATGACAGAAAATTTCCCCGTCGAGGTGCTGCGCGAGGCGGGGTATCATTGCCTCGTTCAAGGCCAAAAGGGCTTCAACGGCGTCGCCATCCTGTCCCGCGAGCCGGCCACCGAAGTGCAGCGCGGCTTGCCCGGTGACGAAACGGATGAACAATCGCGCTATCTGGAAGCCGATGTGATGGGCGTGCGGGTGGCCAGCATTTACCTGCCCAACGGCAATCCGCAGCCCGGGCCAAAGTTTGATTACAAGCTGGCGTGGATGGAACGCCTGCGTGTCCACGCGCTGGGCCTGCTGCAAACCGGGCTGCCGGTGGTGCTGGCCGGCGATTACAACGTGGTGCCGAACGATGACGACATCTGGGACCCCGGCGCGCTGGCGGGTGATGCGCTGATGCAGCCCGGTTCGCGCGCCGCCTGGCGCCAGCTATTGTGGCAGGGGTGGACCGATGCCGTGCGCCAGTTGCATCCGATCGGCGGTATCTGGAGCTTCTGGGATTATCAGGCCGGTGCCTGGCCGCGCGACCACGGCTTTCGCATCGATCACCTGCTGCTCTCACCGGCGGCGGCCGACCGGTTGCAGGATGCCGGGGTAATGAAGGACGTGCGCGGCATGGAAAAAGCCAGCGACCACGCCCCGGCGTTTTGCGTGCTGCGCTAGCGCTGTGGCTGTGACTGTGACTGTGACTGCGGCTGTGACTGGGGCGGCTCGTTCAGCGCCTTGTCCAGCCAATCATCGTCCAGCCGCGGCGCTTCGTCGGGAAGCGGTTCCTCGCCTTCCATCGGCGGCGCCTCGTCCACGGTGATGCCATAGCTTTGGGCATCCGGTTCGGGGCCAAAGCCTTCTTCGGTGATGTCGGTTACCAGTGCTTCGGGCGGGGTGCCGCCAACGGCGCGCGCCATGAACTGCGCGAATGCCCGCGCCGGAGCGCGGCCGCCGGCGAGGCCGCGCACCGCCTTGGCATCATCGCGGCCCATCCAGACGCCGGTGGTGATGCCGCTGGAAAATCCGATGAACCAGCCATCCTTGTTGCTGCTGGTGGTGCCGGTCTTGCCGGCCAGCGGGCGGCCGATCTGGGCGGCGCGGGCGGTGCCTTGTTCCACGGCGGCCTGCATCAGCTGGGTCATTTGTGCAGCGACCACCGGTGCGACGACCTGGCGGGTTTCACCTTCGCTGCGGTTATACAGCACGCGGCCGGTTCCGGTGGTGATGCGGGTGATGGCAAAGGTCGTGTGCTCAAGCCCGCCGCTGGCAACCGTGGCAAAGGCGTTGGTCATTTCAAACAGGGTGACGTCGCTTGCGCCCAGCGCCATCGCCGGCTGGCGGCTGACCGGCGTTGTGATCCCAAAGCGGCGGGCCATTTCGGCCACCGTGTCGAAACCCACCTGCTCGGCCAGTTGCACCGCTACCGTGTTGACAGATTGGGCAAAGGCTTGGCGCACGCTTACCGGCCCGGCAAACTGGCCATTGTTGTTTTTCGGGCTCCAGCCGCCGATGCTGATTGGCTTGTCTTCGTAGATATCCTCGAGCGTGACACCCGATTCGAGCGCGGCAGCGTAAACGAAGAACTTGAACGCCGATCCGGGCTGGCGCCGCGCAACAATCGCGCGGTTGTAGTTGGAACGCACGTAATCGGTGCCGCCCACCATCGCCTTCACGCCGCCATCGCGGGCCAGCGCCACCAGCGCGCCTTGAGCGCCACCTGGCGCTTCGGCACGGATCGCGGCTTCGGCCATACGCTGCATCTGGGCGTTGAGCGTGGTTTCCACCAGCAGCGGCTCGCCAGCTTCGTCGGTGAAATTTTCGAGCTCGGTCAGCACCCAATCGGTGAAATAACGCACCCCGGCGGTACGGGCCTGCGGTGCGAACTGCACCAGCCGCGGATCGGCGGCGGTGGCTTCCTCGGCCGAAATGCCGCCTTGCTCCACCATCACTGCAATCACCGTGGCGGCGCGTTTGCGCGCGGCTTCGGCATCGGCCGACGGCGCAAAGCGCGATGGTGCCTTTACCAGCCCGGCGATGATGGCGGCTTCTTCCAGGCTGAGCCGGCGGGCGCTGTGGCCATAAAATTTGCGGCTTGCAGCATCGATGCCATAGGCGCCGCCGCCGAAATACACGCGATTAAGATACAGCTCGAGAATGACATCCTTGGCGTATTTGCGTTCAATGGCCAGCGCCAGCACCACCTCGCGCAATTTGCGGGTGTAATCCTTTGATGCCGTAAGGAACAGGTTGCGCGCCAGCTGCTGGGTGATGGTGGAGGCACCCTGCGCTTTGTTCCCGCGCAGCGTGTTGACCGCGAACGAGCGCGCGATGCCGATTGGATCGATGCCCGGGTGATACCAGAAACGCCGGTCTTCCACGGCGATCATGGCATTTTTCATGGGGGCCGGAATTTCGGCATAGCTCAGCCATTCGCCGTAGCCAGGGCCGAAACTGGCCAGCACGGTGCCATCGTCGCCGCGGATCTCCACTGGCTGGCCGTTGGGGCTGCGCTTCATCGCGTCGAAATCAGGCAGATCACGGTAAGCCAGCGCCACCGCGACACTCAAGGCAATGACGCCGGCGAGCCCGGCCACCAGCACAAATTTCAGGATCGACCCGAACCAGCTGGATTTTCCCGACCGGGGGCGAATGGGGCGCGAGGTTTTTGGTGGCACTGGGGTGTGTTATCCAACAAATACGGCAGCTATTGGGCGGCGCAGGATGGGCAGGCAGGGTCTTTGGGCAAGGCGATGCTGCGGAAGCGGCCGGAGAGGGCATCAAACAGGGTCAACTGCCCGGCGCTGGACGGGGCAAAGCCCGACAATTCGCGGATCGCCTCCATCGCCATCAGGCTGCCGATCACGCCGGTCAGCGCGCCCAGAACGCCCACCGCCGCGCAAGTGCGGTCGGGTTGATCCTGCGGGTTGCCGACGAAGCAGCGATAGCAAGGCAGCGCCGGATCGTGGCCCCCTTCATATCCTTTGAACACTGCCACTTGCCCATCGAATGGCCCGACTGCGCCCGATACCATCGGCACCCGGGCTGCCAAAGCAGCATCGGCGACCAGCAGCCGCGTCGCGAAACTGTCGCAGCCGTCGATGATCAGATCGTGGCCGGCCAGCAGCGCATCGACATTGTCTGCTTCCAGCCGCAGCGCCACCGCGACGGTTTCGACATGCGGATTGAGCGCGTGGAGGCGCGTCGCGGCACGCTCGGCCTTCATTTCCCCGGCGTCGGCGGTGGCAAACAGTACCTGGCGCTGCAGGTTGGACAGCGCCACCGCGTCATCGTCGATGATCGTCAGCCGGCCCACCCCGGCCGCCGCCAGATACAGCAGGCACGGGCTGCCCAGCCCGCCGGCACCCACCACTGCTACGCGCGCCCGGGCCAGCGCCGCCTGGCCGCGCCCGCCGAATTCCGGCAGCACCAGATGGCGCGCGTACCGCTCCAGCTCGTCGTCGGAAAAGTTCACGCCAGAAATCTCAACTGCTTGTTCCGGTGGAGCCAAAGCCGCTGGCGCCGCGCTCGGTGGCATCGAGCGCGTCAACCACGGTGAGGCTGGCGCGGATCACGGCGGCGGGCACCAACTGGCAGATGCGCATGCCGCGTTCGATGACAAACGGCTCGGTGCCCAGATTGATCAGCAGCGCGTGAACTTCCCCGCGATAGTCGCTGTCGATGGTGCCGGGGCTGTTGGGCACGCTGATGCCGTGCTTCAGCGCCAGGCCCGAACGGGGGCGCACCTGCACTTCATAACCTTCAGGGATCGCCATGCAGAAACCCAGCGGCACCGGAAATCGCTCGCCGGGTGCCAGCGTCATGGTATTCATGACAGCGGCCACTGCGTCCATGCCGGCAGCGCCCGCAGTGGCGTAGGAGGGCAGGGGCAGGCCTTTGCCGTGTGGCAGGATGGTCAGCGGAATGGCAATCATGATCGTTCCGAAAAATGCGCTTCGATGCGAGCCGCCAGCGTTGTGGCCACTGCGGTTTTGGCCTGATGGCCCCAATCCTCGCTGCCTGTGGCGGTAACCAGATGAACATGGTTTGAATCACTGCCGAACACGCCTTCACGCACGTCGTTCGCCACTATCCAGTCCGCACCCTTCTTCACCCGCTTGGCGCTTGCATGAGCGATCAAATCCTGCGTTTCCGCCGCAAAGCCCACCACCAGCGCCGGGCGCTGGGCGTGGTGGCCGATGCCGGCCAGAATGTCGGGGTTTTCGGTCAGCAGTAGCGGCGGCGGGGCGCTGCCATCCTTCTTCAGTTTCTGGGGGTTAGCCTGCGCCCGCCAGTCCGCAACGGCGGCGACCATCACGGCG
>NZ_JBDNFM010000237.1:0-8164 GCF_041689835.1 Sandarakinorhabdus sp. | reverse complement strand
TGGCGCCAGCCTTCGACGCCCAAGTAAATCACCAATCCGGAAAAGATCACATAAAGCCAGAACTGATCGAAATAATTGCGGCCGGGATCGAAATCCACCGCATCCGTCACATTTTCAGCCAGCCAACGGCGATAATCGGCCCAGCAGCGCCAGGCCAGGCGGCCATACAGGCCCAGCGACACAAAGCTCGCCGCCCAACCCTCCCACAATCGCGGCCCCATATTCAAGGCATTGCCGCCAGACAGGGCGCGGGTTAGCAATTGGCCAGCATAAAAACGTTGGGGATCATCACCATGAAGACGCGCATCACGGAATTGTTCGGCATCCAGCATCCGATCATGCAGGGCGGTATGCATTATGTCGGCTTTGCGGAGATGGCGGCTGCCGTTTCCAACGCGGGCGGGCTGGGCATCATCACTGCGCTCACGCTGGGCACGCCCGAAAAACTTGCCGCCGAAATCGCCCGCTGCCGGACGATGACCGACAAGCCATTCGGGGTGAACCTCACCTTCCTGCCCAGCCTGACACCGCCGGATTATCCCGGCCTGATCAAGGTGATCATCGATGGCGGCGTGAAGGTGGTGGAAACCGCCGGCAACAACCCGGCAAAATATCTGCCCGCGCTGAAAGAGGCCGGCATCAAGGTCATCCACAAATGCACCAGCGTGCGCCACAGCCTGAAGGCGCAGAGCATCGGCTGCGATGCGGTATCGGTGGACGGCTTTGAATGCGGCGGGCACCCCGGTGAAGATGATGTGGGCAACTGGGTGCTGCTGCCGCGCGCCGCCGAGGAGCTTGAAATCCCGTTCGTCGCCAGCGGCGGTTGCGCCACCGGCAGCCAGTTGGTCGCGGCACTGGCACTGGGTGCCGAAGGCGTGAACATGGGGACCCGTTTCATCGCCACTGTCGAAGCGCCAGTGCACCAGAATGTGAAGGATGCGCTGGTCGCCGCCACCGAGCTTGATACCCGTCTGATCATGCGCTCGCTGCGCAACACCGAACGCGTGCTCAACAACGCCGCGGTGCAACGCCTGCTCGAGAAAGAGCGCACGCTGGGTGACACGCTGAAATTTGAAGACATCATCGAGGAAGTGGCCGGCGTTTATCCGCGCATCATGAAGAACGGCGACATGGATGCCGGCGGCTGGAGCTGCGGCATGGTCGTCGGCCTCATCCACGACATCCCGACCGTGCAGCAGTTGATCAACACCATCATGGCCGATGCCGAACGCATCCTCAGCCAGCGGCTGGCCCGGTTCGCAGCATGAACGATATCCTTTACGATCTGGCCGATGGGGTGGCGACGATCACCCTCAACCGGCCCGACAAGTTGAACGCGCTCACCCCGCAAATGCTCAGCGATTTCTTCGTCGCCGTGGCACGCGCGGGTGCCGACCCTGACGCCAAGGTCATCGTGGTGACCGGCGCGGGCCGCGGCTTTTCGGCGGGGCTCGATCTGTCGATCATCGGCACGGGCGGCGGCGACCGGGTGCAGACGCATCCGGATGAAGCCCCGCAGTGGGGCGATGATATCGGCCCCGCCCTGCAGCCTTATTACAGCGGCGGCTGGCCCACGTTGATCACCTGCCGCAAGCCAACCATCGCGGCGGTGAACGGCGCGGCCTTTGGCTGGGGCTTCATCCTGGCACTGCACTGCGACATCCGTTTTGCCGGCGTGTCGGCCCTGTTCAACGCCACCTTCGCCCGCATCGGTGTGCCCGGCGAAAAAGGCTCGGCGTGGCTGCTCACCCGCCACATCGGCCAGGCCCGCGCCATGGACCTGCTCTACACCGCCCGCCGCTTTGACGGTGCCGAGGCCAAGGCACTGGGGCTGGTCAACGATGTGTTCGATGACGAGGCACTGCTGCCGCACGTGATGGAATACGCGAGGCACATCGCCGCTTACAGCGCCCCGCGCAGTCTTGCCGCGATGAAGGCGCAAGTGTGGACCGCGCTGGACGAGGATTACACCACCGCCTTTGCCGCCGCCGATCTGGAGCAGGACAAGGCAACCGGCACCGAGGATTTCCGCGAGGCCTTCAGCAGTTATCGCGAAAAGCGGCCGCCGCGCTACACCGGGCGATAGCCGCCTCACGTCGGATGGCACCAGCGCCTATGTCTATGATGCCGAGAACCGCCTGGTGAGCTCGAGCGCCAGCGGTGGGACGGCGCTGAGCTATGACCCGCTGGGCAGATTGTGGAAGATCTGGAGCCAGCAAACGGGTACAACGTCGTTCGTCTACGAAGGTGATCACGTCTCGGCGGAGTATGATTGGTCTGGAACCATGCTGCTGCGCTATTTCTGGGGCCAAAGGGAATCGGGGCGGGCGGACGAGCCGATCATCCAGGACGAAGGCGGCGCATTGACCTGCGACGACACGCGGTTCCTGCACCCCAACCATCAGGGCAGTATCATCGTCGCCAGCCCATACCGCCTACAACATCCCAGCCACGCAAGCCCAGGGCGATGTTTGGCGGGTGTGGGCTGACGCAAAAGGAAAGGGGGTCAAGGGCCTCAGGCCCTTGCCGCCGGAGGCAATTTTCCTTGCTCCTTTGATCTCACATCACCAGCGGGCCGTGCTCCAGCTTGGGCAGCACGTGGCGGCTGAACAGATCGGCTTCGCGGGCGTGGGGGTAGCCGGACAGGATGAAGGCTTCCATGCCGACGGCCTGATACGCTTGCAGTTTGGCAACGATCTGATCGGGATCGCCAACCAGCGCGGCGCCGCAGCCGGAGCGGGCGCGGCCGATGCCGGTCCACAAATTGTCCTCGACATAGCCATCCGATGCCCCCTTGCCTGCCATGTCGCGCAGTTCGGCCTGGCGCTGAACGCCGACCGACTGGCTGTCGAGCGACTTGGCTCGGATGGCATCGCCGGTGGCCGCATCCAGCTTGGAGAGCAGGTGATCTGCGGCTTGGCGCGCCTGGCTTTCCGTCTCGCGCACGATGACGTGGACGCGGTAGCCGAACTTGAGCGTGCGGCCCCGCCGGGCAGCGCGGGCGGTCATGTCGGACACGATGTCCTTCACCTTGTCCATGGTGTCGGGCCACATCAGATACACGTCGGCGGCTTGCGCAGCGGCTTCGCGTGCGTCTTCGGACAGGCCGCCAAAATACAGCGCTGGGCACTTGCCGGAAACGGTCTTCACGTTCGGCGGCGGCAGTTGCAGCTTGTAATGCTCGCCCTGGTGATCAAGCGCGTCGCCATTCAGCAGGGTCTTGAGGATTTTCATCACCTCGACCGTGCGCTCATAGCGCGGCTTGGAGGCAAGAACTTCGCCCGGCATGTCGGACGAGATGATGTTCACCGTGAGGCGGCCACCCAAAATCTGGTCAAGCGTCGCAATCTGGCGGGCGAGTTGGGGCGGCCAGGTTTCGCCAACCCTTATAGCCATCAGCAGCCGAATGCGGTGGGTGAGCGCGGCGATGGCGCCAGCGAACATCTGGGTGTCGATGCCAAGCTGATAGCCCGACGGCAGCAATATATTGTCGAACCCGCCCTTTTCGGCCGCGAGCACGATGTCGCGGCAATGTTCCCAGCTTGATCGCAAGCCGGGATCGGGCACGCCCAGAAATTCATAGTCATCATCGCACAGGGCGGAAAACCAGCTGATTTCAGGGCCGCATTTTGCAGTGGTCACGGCAGATTTTCCCCAAGCGATGCGGTCAGTATGGCGTACTATTGTGCCCGCGTGAACGTCACCTTGAACGCATCGGCGGCCTCGGCAATGCGTGCCGGGTTTTGGCTGCCGACGATGGGCGTGATCCCTGCCGGATGCGCCAGCACCCACGCATAAGCCGTCGCTGCAATGCTCACCCCGAAACTTTGGCCATGAGCACCGAGCGCTGCCTTGACGCGGACCACGCGGTCATCCTCGGCCTGTTTGCGGCCCGGCCGCGGATCACCGTCACCCAGCCGCCCCTGCCCCAGCGGCGACCAGCCAAGCACGGCCAGGCCATGCTTCATCGCCCAATCGAGCGTGCCATCGAGCAATGGCTGCAACGCCAGCACCGAAAATTCCGGCTGAGTGGACACCAGCGGCGATTTCAGGTGTTTTTTGAGCGCGCTGGTTTGCGCCACGGTGAAATTGGACACGCCAACCGCGCCGATCTTGCCCGCCCGCACCTGGGCATCCAGCGTGGCGGCGACATCGGCCGGGTGCGTGAGCATGTCGGGCCGGTGGATCTGCCACAGATCGATGCGGTCAACACCAAGCCGGCTGAGCGAGGCGTCGATGGCGGCCACCAGATAGGCGGGCGACGAATCATAGGGCACGCCCATGCTGATGCCGCCCTTGGAAGCGAGCACGATCTGGCTGCGCAATCCCGGCGCCGCCTTGAACACGCGGCCGAGCAACGCCTCCGACGCGCCGAACGGTTCGTCGTTGTCCGGCCCGTAAATATCGGCGGTATCGAAGAAATTGATACCCGCGGCCAAGGCGGCCTCGCAGCGGGCCTGGGCCGCCGCCACGTCGTCCCCGGCAAAGCGCCACATCCCCCACGCCAGCGGGCTGACCTGAAATTCGGACTTGCCCAGCGGGCGGCGATTGGGGCTTAGGACGATCTGCGACATGACGGCGTGATAGACTTAAGGATAGGCAGATGGGAAGCACCGATACGATCCGCTGGGGCATCGTGGGCACCGGAATGATGGCACTGGAGCATGTCGCCAACATCCGGTTGCTGGGCGGCGGCACCATCACTGCCATTGCCGATCCGGTGCCGGCCTGCCTGGACCGCGCCGAACGGGCGATCGGGCACGGCGTGGCGCGCTTCCCCGATGCGGCAACGCTGGCGGCATCAGGCCTGTGCGATGCAGTGGTCGTCGCCTCACCCAATTTCACGCATCATGACGTGCTGGGGCCATTGATGGACGCTGGCCTGCACATCCTGTGCGAAAAGCCGCTGGCGACCACGCTGGTGGATGCGAGGGCCGTGGCGGCCGCTGTGAAGGGTTATGACAAGACATTCTGGACCGCGATGGAGTATCGCTTCATGCCGCCGGTTCAGGAATTCGTCGGCCATGTGCACGCCGGCAAGATCGGCCGTTTGCAGATGCTGTCGATCCGCGAACATCGCTTCCCGTTTTTGGTAAAAGTGGGCGACTGGAATCGGTTTTCGGCGGGTAGCGGCGGCACCATGGTGGAGAAATGCTGCCATTTCTTCGATCTGATGCGCCACATCGTGCAAGCCGAGCCGGTACGCGTCTATTGTTCAGGCGGAAACGACGTGAACCACAAGGGCGAGCGCTACGATGGCAAGACGCCCGACATTATCGACAACAGTTATACGGTGGTTGATTTCGCCAATGGCGTGCGCGCCATGCTGGATCTGTGCATGTTTGCCGATGGGGCCGAGCAGCAGGAGGAAATCCTTGCCACCGGCGATCAGGCGCGGCTGGATGTGCTGATCCCGGCGGGGGATATCATCCATTCGCCGCGTGTCGGCTTCATGAACCCCAAGCAGCCTGCCCGCTGGCATGTCGAAACGCCAGCTGATGCACTGGCAGCGGGGCAGCACCACGGTTCCACCTTCTTCCAGCATCGCCATTTTGCGGCCGCCGTGCGCGGGCAAGGCCCGGTGATCGTGACAGCAGACGACGGCCTGCGCGCTGTTGCCATGGGCCTGGCGGCGGAAATTTCGGCTAAGGAACACCGGGCCGTGGCGATGGCCGAACTAGGCCTGTGAGTTGATGACAAGAGTGTGACTCCGCCGCCACAGCGTGGCCGGAACCGCACAAGCCTGGATTGACCTGCATCAAGAAACGCTGTTTTGGCAGCGTCGTGCGCGCGGCCAATAATGGCCAGTGTGAGCCGGGCCATACCCGGAGAATTTCAAGGGGGAGTGATATGATCCGCAGCTTTCTGATGGGCTCTGCCGCCATTTTGGCCGTCGCCGCCGCGCCGGCGCTCGCGCAGACCATCGCCGAGGACAATGAATCGGTCGAAATTGTCGTCACCGCGCAAAAGCGCAGTGAAAAGCTGCAGGATATTCCGCTCGCCGTGTCTGTGGTCAGCGGCGAAGCGCTGGCCCGCCAGGGCTCGCTCAACCTTGAAAACGCCCAGTATCTGGTGCCGTCCTTGAACTTCCGCAAATCGGGCACCAGCATCAACCAGTCGCTGTACATCCGCGGCGTCGGCACGGCGACCTTCTCCCTTGCGGGCGAACCATCGATCTCGACCGTGCTCGACGGCGTCGTGCTGGCCCGCGCCGGCGAAGCCTTCTCTGATCTCGTCGACATCGAACGCATCGAAGTGCTGCGCGGCCCGCAGGGCACGCTGTTCGGCAAGAACGCGTCTGCTGGCGTGGTGAATATCGTGTCCAAACGCCCCGGCGACGTGCTCGGCGGCTATGCTGAAGGCGGCTGATTCTTCGGTAACGGCAGCGAATATCGCATGCGCGGCGGGCTCGATCTGCCATTGGCCGATGGTGTGCGCAGCCGCTGGACCGCCTTTTATGGCACCTACGACGGCAATATTTTCAACGATGCGCCCAGCGTAAACCGCCGCGTAAATGGCTATGAGCGTTATGGCCTGCGCGGCATTATCGAAGCCGATCTGAGCGAGAAGATTAAGCTGACGGTTATTGGTGACTGGCGCAAAGCTAACGACGATTGCTGCGCCGAATTGATCGGCACGCAGCCGACGGGCGTTGGTGCCCTCGCCTTGGCCGGCATCACGTTTGATGGGGATCGCACCCGCACCGTGCGCCAGAATCTCGTCACCCGCACCGAGGAAGAAAGCTATGGCGTGTCTGCCCAGCTCGATTTTGAGATCGGCACCCACACACTGACCTCGATCACCGCGTGGCGGAAATATAACAACCGCGAAATCCGCGAAGGTGACTGGACGGGCGCTGCCTATGCTGGCCTGGCCCAGCTGCACGATGATGGCCCGCAGACCGGCACCACCCTGAGCCAGGAACTGCGCCTGACCTCAGCGGCCGATCAGACCTTCAGCTACGTGCTGGGTGGCTTCTTCAGCCGCGCCGTTACCGAACGCACCTTCACCCGCGTCGTCACCCGTTGCGGCAACGCCCCCGATCCGATCGCACTAGTCACTTGCGGCTCGCCGGGTTTCCCGTCGGAAACCGTGTCGGGTACGGCCACCTTCGGTTCGGCGTTCGACAACTATGCGCTGTTTGGTCAGGGCACGTACAACATTAATGATCGTCTGCGGGCCATCATTGGTCTGCGCCTCACCGCCGACGATCTGTCGGTGTTCCACAGCCGCGTTGCCTCGCCAAACATCGCCGGCCTGCCCGGCATCGCTCGCAATTTTGATCAGGGCGTCTACGATACGTCGACCTTTGGCCAGAACAACGGGAATGCGGCTGCCGGCACCGGCGTGCCGTTCCGCACCAAGACCAGCGCCGCAAATCTGTCAGGCAAGCTTGGCCTGCAATATAACGTCAGCGAAGATGTCATGGGTTATGGTACCTATTCTCGGGGCTACAAAGGGCCGGCCTACAACGTCTTCTTCAACCTTAACCCGACCGGTACCAACGTGATCGAGGCAGAGACCAACGACAGCTACGAACTCGGCCTGAAAAACACCTTGTTTGGCGGCTCGTTGACCTTGAACTTTGCGGCCTTCTATTCCCAGTTCAAGAATTTCCAGGCCAATAATCCCGATCTGGTGGCGGGCGTGGTCGTGACGCGCTTCACCAACGCCGGTGACGTTTCGACCCGCGGTGCCGAAATGGACTTCGTGTGGCGCCCGGCCAAGGATCTCAACCTGGTTGGCGGCCTGGCGTACACTGATGCCAAGGTTGATGCCTTCCGCGCCCCGCCAGGTGCGGCGGTGATCCCGGCTGGCACGCCGCTGGGCTTTGCGCCGAAGTGGAAGGGCAGCTTTGGCCTCGACTATCGCTATCGCACTGGTTTGCCAGTCGATTTCACCTTGTCCGGCAATTTTTCGACTCAGTCGAGCCAGCTGAGCCTGTTCGATGCCAACCCTGCAGTGCGCGCCGCCGGCACGATCAAGCCCTACAGCCTGGTAGACATGCAGGTCGGTATCGTTGGCAAGAACGACAAGTTCCGCCTGACGTTCCTGGTCCGCAACCTGTTCGACACCAGCTTCCCGGCGCAGATCACCAATGGTGGCCCGGGCGGCAGCTTCCGTTACCTGATTCCGCGTGAAGCCGATCGCTACTTCGGCGTTA
>NZ_JBDNFM010000236.1:0-4646 GCF_041689835.1 Sandarakinorhabdus sp. | reverse complement strand
CCATGTTGGCACCCATGACGATCCCGATTTCAACGCTGATGCGCCAAATATGCCCGGCCGCTGGTTCCTGCGCTTTTTCGGCAATTATTACACCCACATGCAATTGGTGCGGATCACCGTGGTTGCCTGCATTTACATGGTGCTGGGAGCCAGCCTGATCAATTTTGCGGTGTTCTGGGCGGTGCCGGCGCTGCTGGCGCTGGGGCAGCTGTTTTTCTTCGGCACGTTTCTGCCGCACCGCCATTCAGCCAGTCCGTTTGCCGATCAGCACCGGGCGCGCAGTGTTGGCGCTGGCGGCCTGATTTCATTAATCTCCTGTTTTCATTTCGGCGGCTATCATCACGAACATCACTTGTTTCCGCAAACCCCATGGTGGCGATTGCCCGATGCCCGCAAAACTCTCCCTGCCTAAATCTGCTGCGCTGCTGGCCGCGCTGTTGCTGGCCGCCTGCGCCACCCCGGCGCAGCGCATCACCACCAATCTTGTTGATCTGGGCGTGAACCCGGGCCAGGCCCAGTGTATGGGCAACCGGCTGGGTGAACGCCTGTCGCTGGGCCAATTGCGCCGCCTGCAACAGCTTACAGGCCTGCGTTCCGAACGCTTTGGACGCATGAGCATCCGCGAAATCGCCGGCCGCCTGAACGACGACCGCGATCCCGGGTTGGTCGCGGAATTCCTGCGTGCCGGGGTGGGTTGCCTGATCTGACCGGCGCCGGTTGACACGGTGGGTGCGCTTGGGCTTTGTTCGGCGCATCTCGTCAGTCAGCATGCGGGGCGGTTCATGAACAAGATTCGCGCACTCTTTCTCTTGTTGCTTTGCACCAGTTCGGCCGCCTCGGCGGTGCAGGTCACGCCGGATTTGCTGCGGCGGCTGGGCGTGCCGGATCAGCGGGCGCAATGCATCGTCAGGACGCTGGGCGACGGCGCCGAGCTTGATGAAGCCGACGAGGATGCCGGCGAGCTTGATACCGCCAAGATGGACAAGATCAGGAGTTATGTGATCCGGGCCAGCAGGATGGCAGAGCCAATGGCCTACCGCGAAATCGCGCGCGCAACCTTTCGTTCGCCCGACAGCCAATCCCGGTTTGTTGACGTTGCGATGGCCTGCCGCGGCGGCTGATCTGATCGCGCCTACCGCCCCGCCCCGCCCCGTTTGGCGCTGAAGCCTTTTTTCTTCATCTTTTCAAAACGCGTCGTGCGGGTGCCGGGGGCGCCGCCCATGCTGCGGCCTTTCACGGGCGCGGTGCGTTCATCCACCGGGATGCCGAGTTCGTCCATTTCCAGCCGGCGGATCTGGTCGCGGATGGCCGCCGCCGTTTCGAATTCCAGATTGGAAGCGGCCTTTTTCATCTGTTCCTCAAGGTCGGCAATATAGGCCTTGAGATTGTGTCCCACGAGGTGCGGCGTGTCACTGTCGCCGGTGTCGACCACCAGGCCATCCTTCATCGACACATCGGCCAGCAGATCGCTGATGTTGCGCTTGATGGTGGTGGGCGTGATGCCGTGTTCCAGATTATAGGCCGATTGGCGCGAGCGGCGGCGATCGGTTTCGGCCATGGCGCGCTGCATGCTGCCGGTGATGCGATCGGCATACAGGATCACACGGCCTTCGATGTTGCGCGCCGCGCGCCCGATGGTTTGCACCAGGCTGGTTTCGGAGCGCAAAAAACCTTCCTTGTCCGCGTCCAGGATCGCCACCAGCCCGCATTCCGGGATATCCAGCCCTTCGCGCAGCAGGTTGATGCCAACCAGCACGTCATACACGCCCAGCCGCAGATCGCGGATCAGTTCGATGCGTTCCAGCGTTTCCACATCGCTGTGCATATATCGGACGCGCAGGCCGGCTTCGTGCAGAAACTCGGTCAAATCCTCGGCCATGCGCTTGGTGAGGGTGGTCACCAACGTGCGAAAGCCCTGCGCTGCCACTTTGCGGGCTTCCTGGATCAGATCTTCCACCTGATCTTCGACGGGGCGAATTTCCACCGGCGGATCGATCAGCCCGGTGGGGCGGATCACCTGTTCGACGAAAACGCCGCCGGTCTTGTCCATCTCCCACGGGCCGGGCGTCGCCGAAACAAACATCGTCTGCGGCCGCATGGCCTCCCACTCGGCAAAGCGCAGCGGGCGATTGTCGATGCAACTGGGCAGGCGGAAACCATATTCGGCCAGCGTCACCTTGCGGCGGTGATCGCCTTTGGACATGGCGCCGATCTGCGGCACGGTCACATGGCTTTCGTCGATGAACAGCAGCGCGTTTTCGGGCAGATATTCGAACAATGTGGGCGGCGGTTCACCGGGCAGGCGGCCGGTGAGGAAGCGGCTGTAATTTTCGATCCCGGCGCAGCTGCCGGTGGCGGCGATCATCTCCAGATCGAAATTGGTGCGCTGTTCCAGCCGCTGCAATTCCAGCAACTTGCCCTCGATGGTCAATTCCTTCAACCGCTCGGTCAATTCGTGGCGAATGGCCTGGGAAGCTTGCTTCAGCGTCGGGCCGGGCGTTACATAATGGCTGTTGGCGTAAATCTTGATGTGTTCGAGCTTGGCCACGGTTTCGCCGGTGAGCGGATCGAACTCGCTGATGGCTTCGATCTCGTCGCCGAAGAAACTGATGCGCCAGGCACTGTCTTCATAATGCGACGGGAAGATTTCGAGGCTGTCGCCGCGCACCCGGAAATTGCCGCGCGCAAAGCTGAGGTCGCCGCGCTTGTATTGCATCGCCACCAGCTTGCGCACGGTCTCCTTCAGATCGGCGCTGCCACCCTTTTTCAAAGCGAACGTCATCGCCGAATAGGTTTCAACCGAACCGATGCCATACAGGCACGATACCGACGCCACGATGATCACATCATCACGTTCGAGCAGTGACCTTGTGGCGGAATGGCGCATCCGGTCGATGGCTTCGTTTACGCTCGATTCCTTTTCGATATAGGTATCGCTGCGCGGCACATAGGCTTCGGGCTGGTAATAATCATAATAGGATACGAAATATTCCACAGCATTGTGCGGAAAGAAACTTTTGAATTCGCCGTATAATTGCGCTGCCAGCACCTTGTTGGGCGCCAGGATCAGGGCCGGGCGCTGCACCGCCTCGATCACCTTGGCCATGGTGAAGGTTTTGCCCGAACCCGTCACGCCCAACAGCACCTGATCGCGGTTGCCGGCGTTTGTCTCGCCCACCAGTTCGGCGATGGCGCCGGGCTGATCGCCGGCCGGGGTATATTCGGTGACGAGCGTGAACGGCCGCCCGCCTTCGGATTTTTCTGGGCGCGCCGGGCGGTGCGGCGTGAAATCCGTCAGCTCCGTTTCGGCAAGGTTGGTGCGAATCTGGATGGCCATGGCCGCCACTATGCGGCGTGTGCGTGATTTGTTCTAGAGGCTGGGTCAACTCGCTCCCCACCCGGGGGGAGGGCGTTTCTTCGTTAGCGCAGCATGCGGCGAATAAGCTGGCGATCACGCAGCGCGAAATGATGCCACACCACGGCGCCGGCATGGGCCGCAAACGCCGCGGCAAACAGCGCCGACAACCATTGGTGCAGCGCGCGGGCGGGCGGCAACGGCACGCCTTGCGGCAGGTGCAGCCCAAGCACAGGCGCGCCGGTCGCACTGGCCAGCGCCAGGCCGGAAACCGCCCGCGCCGCAATCAGCAGATACAGCGCCAATTTGTTGAGCCGCGCCGCAAAATTGGGGCTGGCCGGGCCGGGGGAGGCGCGCCGCACCAGCAGCCGCAACCACAACAGGCCGAACGCCGCCAGCCCGACGCCGTTGTGCACCGCCGCGAAATCACCGCGTTCGGGCGACGGAGTGAGCACGGTGACAAACAACCCGATCGGCAGCGCCGCGAGCATCAGCACGGCGCTGGTCCAGTGCAGCAGGCGGGCGATCTGACCCCAACGCTGCCGCTGATTCCAGTCCGGCACCACCTCCACCTGTCGCCGCCATTGCGCCGGCAGCAGGCCAAGCAGCAGCAGCACAACAAACAGCGCGATGCCGGCCATGATATTGAGCAGCAGCGGCCGCACATCAGCAGCCGCGCGCAGCGCAAATGTGCCATCGCCATTGGCCAGCCAGATCGACCACGCCATCATCGCCAGCGCCGCCGCCGCGCCAACCTGCGCCAGCACGCGCCACAGCCGGCCGGGGTGGTTGAGGCCAACAGCCAGGCCAAGCGCCAGCAGCAGATAGAAAAAGGTCACCCCCCGACCGTAAGGGGATAAGGGCGCGGGATGCAAGGGCAAGGGGATGTTGCGATACATGTATTGCAGTGATATGGAACCAACGATGCCGATTTCCTTGCGCCTCCCAACTGATGTCGAAAGCCGACTTGCGGCTCTGTCTGCCCTGACCGGGCGATCAAAGAGCTTTTATGCGGTCGAAGCCATTGTCGAGCATATCGACGATCTTGAAGACGCACATCTGTCCGCCGAAATCCTGGCGCGGGTACGAGCCGGAACGGAAGGCCGCGTGCCGCTGAACGATCTGCTGGCGGATTATGGCCTGGCGGATTGAGCTGACCGACAGCGCCGCCAAGCAGCTTCGCACACTCGATCCGCAGATTGCCCGGCGGGTGCTGACGTTCCTGCGCGACCGCGTGGCCCCGTTGGACGATCCGCGCAGCCTCGGCGAGGCGCTGCGCGGCAAGGAACTG
>NZ_JBDNFM010000235.1:0-3254 GCF_041689835.1 Sandarakinorhabdus sp. | reverse complement strand
GCGCGCTTCCCCGGCGTCGATCCGGTGCTAGGCCCCGAAATGAAGTCCACCGGCGAAGTGATGGGCATCGATGCCGATTTTGCCACTGCCTTTGCCAAAAGCCAGCTCGCCGCATTTACCGTGTTGCCGCAATCGGGCCGCGTGTTCATCAGCGTGAAGGACAGCGACAAACTGCAAATCATCGAAGCTGCGCGCGATTTGGTGTCGTTGGGCTTTGAACTGGTTGCCACCTCGGGCACGCAAGCTGCGCTGAAAGCTGCCAATATCCCGGTGACGCCGGTGAACAAGGTAGCAGAAGGCCGCCCGCATATTGTCGACCGGATCAAGGATGGTGACATCGCGCTGATCTTCAACACCACCGAAGGCCTGCAATCATTGAAAGACAGCCAGTCGATCCGGGCTTCGGCGCTGTATGGCCGGGTGCCGTATTACACGACAGCGCCGGCGAGCCGCGCTGCAGTGGCGGCTATTGCTGCGATGCGGCGACGCCCGCTTGAAGTTCGGCCGCTTCAATCCTATCATCACCAACCTTGATTGGCCGCAGCACGGCCGTCTGCGGCCCCTGACGACGCCAACACGCGCCGGCAGGGGAATTTTTTGAAACGACTTGCAGGATAGTAGAGCGATCATGTCGACGATGGAAAAGGTGCCGATGCTGCCGTCGGGGCAAGCCTACCTGATCGCCCAATTGCGCAACCTGAAAGAGGTTGAGCGGCCGTCGGTGGTGCAGGCCATCGAGGAAGCGCGTGCTCATGGCGACTTGTCCGAAAACGCCGAATATCATGCTGCCAAGGAACGCCAAGGCCAGATCGAAGCGCAGCTGATCGAGATGGAAGACATGCTGGCGCGCGCCATCGTGATCGATCCGAAAACCCTGTCGGGCGACAAGGCGGTGTTTGGCGCCACAGTCCATCTGCAGGACGAGGACGACAAGCCCGTTACCTACCAGATCGTCGGCCAGCACGAAGCCGATGTGAAGGGCGGACGCATCAGCTTTTCCTCGCCGCTGGGCAAGGCGCTGATCGGGCGCCGGGTGGGTGACGAAGTCGAGGTCAACACGCCGTCGGGCGACAAATATTACCAGATCGACCGCGTTGAGTTCATCTGAACCAGTGACGGATGCTGCGGCGCCGGAGGCTGATCACCCAGCCACGGTGATGCGCGTGCTCGTGGTGATGAACGCGATTGTTGCCATCCTGATGGGTCTGGCCGGCAGCAACGCGCGCGAAATGCTGCTGTTTTGGGGCGGGTTGGTGCCGGCGCGGCTGACGCTGGCAATGGACGGTGTCGTGCCGGCCTTCAGTGCCGCCGCCACCTTGCTTGGCCACATGTTTCTCCATGGCGGCGCAGCCCACCTGGTCATGAACATGGTGATGCTGATCGCGATCGGCCGCATCCTTGAACCCGTGCTGGGCAGCCGGCGTTTTCTCGCGCTTTATGTGTTGTCGGGCCTGGCGGGCGGCCTTGCTGAATGGGCCTGGTCTCCAATGAGCACCGTGCCCGCTGTTGGCGCGTCGGGCGCAATTTCTGGATTGGTGGCGGCGCAGGCCATGCTGTTCGGCCGCAGCCAGCGCAGCCCGCTGGAGCAGGCGCTTGGGCTGGGCACGGCGTGGGTGGTGCTTCAGGTGGCGGCCGGCGCGGCGCTGGCCGGGCCGGATATGCGGATCGCCATCATGGCGCACATCGGCGGGTTTGTCGCAGGGCTGGCGTTGGCGCTGCCGCTGGGGCGCGGCGCAGAGCGCGGTTAATCTACCGGCACGCCGGGCCGTGACAGTGCGGTACGGATGACGAAGCTGGTTTTCACGCTTTCGACATTGGGCGCGGGCGTCAATTCGCTGGTCAGGAAGCGCTGAAATTCCTGCAGATCGTGGGCGACGACCTTCAGGATGAAATCGATTTCACCATTGAGCATGTGACATTCGCGGACCTGGGGCAGGGCGGAGATATGTTCTTCAAAGGCCTTCAGATCGGCTTCGGCCTGGCTTTTCAGGCTGACCATGGCAAACACGGTGATGCCATAGCCCAGCGCCACCGAATCCAGATCGGCATGATAGCCCCTGATGACGCCGTTTTCCTCCAGTGCGCGAACGCGGCGCAGGCAGGGCGGGGCGGTGAGGCCGGCGCGCGTGGCGAGATCGACGTTGGTGATGCGCCCTTCGGCCTGCAGGTGGCGCAGGATAACGCGATCGATATCGTCGATCGGCAGCCGCGAACGATGCACCATTGGGCAACTCCCCATCCCAAACCCGTCGTTCTTGATAACATTGTTTCAATATCGCGCAAGATGCAGATTGGCCCAAGGCCAGTTCCGGCAAGCCTTGTCGCATTGCTGAGCCGAGGCGGTGTGCAGGCTGGAAATATCGGCCAATTGCCCTAATTCACTCGCCACACAGCCGGGCCGTCCGGCGCACAGGAGATTCGCATTCATGTCCCGTCACGCCAAGGTCTTGATTATCGGTTCCGGCCCGGCTGGATATACCGCCGCCGTTTATGCCGCGCGTGCCCTGCTGGACCCGGTGCTGATCCAGGGTTTGCAGCCCGGCGGCCAATTGACCATCACCACCGAAGTGGAAAACTGGCCGGGTGATACCATGGTGATGGGGCCCGACCTGATGATCCGCATGGAGGCGCAGGCCCGCCATGTCGGCACCGAGATCATCACCGATATCGTGACCAAGGTTGACCTTTCCAGCCGCCCGTTCGTGCTGGAAACGGACAGCGGCGAGGGCTGGACGGCGGACACCATCGTGATCGCCACCGGCGCCCAGGCGCGCTGGCTGGGCCTGCCCAGCGAAACCCGGTATCGCGGTTTTGGCGTTTCGGCCTGCGCCACCTGTGATGGGTTTTTCTTCCGCGGCAAGGAAGTCGCCGTTGTGGGCGGTGGCAACACCGCAGTGGAGGAGGCGATGTTCCTTACCAAATTTGCCTCCAAGGTGCATTTGATCCACCGCCGCGGTGAACTGCGCGCCGACAAGACCAATCAAGCCCGTCTGGACAGCAATCCCAAGGTGGAAATGCACTGGCACGCCGAAGTGACCGATGTGCAGGGGCAGGACAAGCCGTTGAAGGTGGAAGGCATCACGCTGGCCGACACGCGCGACGGCAGCACCCGCCATCTGAAGGTGGACGGGCTTTTCGTCGCCATCGGCCACGTACCGGCAACCGGCCTGTTTGCCGGGCAGATGGAAATGGACGAAGAGGGTTATATCCTCACCGTGCCCGACAGCACGGCCACCAGCGTGCGCGGCGTGTTT
>NZ_JBDNFM010000234.1:0-13690 GCF_041689835.1 Sandarakinorhabdus sp. | reverse complement strand
TCATCGTATCGTCGGTCATCGGTGATCTCCGTTGGTTGGATGTTGCAACCCAAACCTAACCGAAGATCGCCGATGGCCAACCGCGACCTACACCACCACCTGGGACACGACCTGGGCGGCGAGTTGGCGCGGCACCAGCGCGGCAGCGGATGCCATGGCGAGCAATTGTCGGCGTGTGTGCATGGTGGAGCCTCCCGGTAAGAACGGTGCGGGAGGGAGCAAACGGAGGCAAGAAATTAGTGTGCCTCCGGCGGGCAGGGTCGCAGACCCTGCACCCGTTCGTTTTAAGGCAGCCCTTCCCAAAGCCACAAGTCACCCCGGACTTGATCCGGGGTCCCGCTTATTCATTCCCAAGCCAAGGCCCCAACAGGACCGTATGGAGAGGCGCAAACACCATGGCTGCTGAAACAAGTTCAGCATGACGGGTGATTTTTTAGGGAGCGGACCGCCCGAGATAGAAGGTGGGTGCAGGAGGCTCAGCGGCGTGGTTGGGGGAGGTGTATTTCGTATTGTGTCCCCGGAATTGCAACAAGTGGGTGCATTAGGCAGCCTGTAGCGGTAGCGGCTGTCCCTCTAACAAAATCGACTGAATAGTCTCTAGGCGTCGTGCCATTTCGTCGAAGGTGAGATTCTCATGTCCTGCTGCAATCAAGGCGCGTGCCGCCGCGATGACGAACTGATCGCTTCGCGACAAGCTTAAGCCCCCGGCGCGTAGCGTGAGGCTATGAGCTGCCGTCTCCGCAAGGATTGCGGGGACTGAATAAGGCTTAGGATGAACGACTGCCTGCTTACGGCAGACGAGGATCGCGTCAAGGCTGATAGGGTCTTTTGCGGCCGCCTTTGGGCTGGCTGCTCGCAGCTCAGCGTGAACGGGGTGTGCCGCAACGACCGTCAGCCCCGCGTCGGCAAGCGCCCTGTAAATGGCGGCCCAGCCTTCAGGGCGGGAATGGTGGAAGCTGAAGGCGAGTACGCCTTCATCCTTCAGGACACGGCGGCACTCAGAGAAGACAAGCCCCAAATGGCGCGCAAATGTAATAGGGTCTTTGTTCTGCACTTCACCTTTAGCGAAGGAATTTTCGCGGGCGAAGAATGGATATTTTTCCTTCAAGACCGGTGAGAGCCAGGCGAAGAAGAAGTCACTCAATTCGCTATAGTGTACGAAATCGAAATAAGGCGGGTCGGTGATAATGGCATCTACAACACCATTCGGCAGCGGTAGTTGTGCGCTGTTACCGTTTAGGATCAGGGCCGCGCTCGTCCTGCTGGCGGCAGTTTCTTCCCAGTTTTGGGTAAGGATCGGTGCAATCGGTGCACTGGCGACGACTTTAGATGAGCGTGCGCGACCTCCAAGAAGATCAGCTTCAAGCCGCAGCTCGAATGGCTCATCAAGGTATCGTTTTGCCCGCAACAGGCGAGATTCGAATAGCGAGGCGAACGTTCCGCTGCTGCGGCTCGTCCCCCATACGGAGTTTTCCAGCGGGGTCCGCTCGGGTTTCAGAATATGGTTCGAAAACATATGCCGGACAGCGCCTGTACCTTCGCCCTTGAAGCTGCAAAAGAGATTGTTGAACTCAAGCGTGCTGGAAAATAGGCAGAGAAGCTGCTCGCGCACAGCGCAATCCTCGATGTGCGTGACGGCGCGCAGAAGAAGACCGAAGCAGAGGAGTTGGCGAGCGTTAAAGAAATCCCGCCATGCGTGGTAGTTATAGCCGCGCGCCTGGTCAGTGTTGTGACCCGGCCGCACGGCGAAGGTCGGTAACGGTATGTCCTCAGTGGCTAGACGCCTAGCCGCTTCGTCGTACAAAGCGCGGTCTTCGGGTCGAGCAGAGAGGTAGATTTTCTCGCCATCCGGGCGCATCGCCATAAGGGCGTAAAGACGATGCCGAGGCGGGCCTTTCTTTGGCAAAAGCTCTTTGATTTTGTAGGAACGGCCCTGCCTTGTCGTTAGAGTCTGGCCGGAGGCCGGACCCTCCTGCGGATTGAAATGGTAGCCGCAACCGCCGCATGTGATGGCTTGGGCGTCGTAGCGGTCCTCGGACACGCTCCAACAGGACGGGCAGACGATCTGCGCGCGCGGCTTCTTCTTTGGGTAGGCGTCCTGCGAGAAGATATAGCGGGCAAACAACGGCACTTCCTCGCCGCAGGGCGTGTCTACCACCTTCACCCAAAAGGCATACATGATCGGGATGAGTGATCCTGTATCAGGGTCACGCGTTTGGTAATAGCGCCGTATCTCCGGCGCGACCTCTGCCTCAAGCGCGGCGAAGGCCGCGCGCAATGCTTCTTCCGGCACGGGCGTTAGCGCCTGGCGGACAAGGAAGCTGCTGACCGGGTTGATATCACAGCCTACCGCCTTTGCGCCGAGCTTCAGGGCTTCGCCCAGGGTCGTGCCGCTGCCCATGAAGGGATCGAGCACAACTTTACCGGTGAAGCTGTGATGCCGGTAGAAACCAGCCCATTGGTCTTGACCCGGCGGGCTGAGCGCGGCCAGCGTAATGGCGCGAAAAACCGACCCGAGACGCGTCGCCCACCATTTGTGAATGTGGTATAGTGGTCGATTGATTTCCTTGCGCCAGCTCTCCTGCTCCGCGACCTGACTGACCTCAAGGATAGGGAATGACGCCTCAAGAGCAGTGGTGGTACCTTGGTCGATGGAGGCATGAACACGGGCTGATGCGGTGCTCATTCGTCATCCCCGTTGCCAAGGTCGAGGGGCTGCGGCAGGTGTCCAGCCATCACCACGGGCTTAGCTGCCTGGGACTTTAGCCGGTAAGCAACAAACCGGTGTTCGGTGCCCGCGCGGGGGTTCGGAATCCTCTCGGCCTTGATCTCGTTTGTCCGCAGGTCAAAGGTGTAGCCGACAACAAGGCTGTCAGCCTCGATGCGCGTCAGCCTGCCGACGACCTGAAAACGCGCATCATCGCCGAAGCCTTCAGGAACGATGAGCGTCATCATTCCCGTGGTCCCTTCGGTCAATGCAAACGGGGTCGGTGCGACATACATCTTCCGGTCGCGGATCATAATATCGCCGTAAGTGCCGAAACCTTTCACATTCTTGTTTTTGTGGACGTATTCATGATCGGCATTCAGGAAGTCGCCGTGGCAGAGAACAAAATCGACCACAGGATACTGCCTGCGGCCGTTGTCTGCTTCAGGATAGGGCAATAGATCGGCTGTATATCGGCCGAATACGTAGAAAATCTGCCGGCCATTGTGCTGACCAGTCGGAACCTGGCTGTTGGAATCATAGTCGCGCTCACGGCCGGGCCAGGCGAGGCCCTTGACTTCATAGCCTTCAGTGAATTTCACAAGGCTGAAGTCGGGATAGGTATTGCGCCCGGACCCCTCAAAGTTTAGCGCAAGGCAACTGAGGCGCTTTTCAAACCAGTTCTGGAAGTGAAATTCCTTGTCTTTCGAGCTTACGGATTCGATCAGCTCGCCTTTGTGAACAGCTTCGCTGCACTGCGCAAAAATATCAAAACAGGTCGTGGTCATGTCTTCTCTTCATTTTTTGCATCAAACAGTTTTGGCTGTTCTAACCAACTTTCATAAGGTGATTGTGACGTAGAGTTTTGCTTCCGTGAAGTCCGTCATCTGACTGACCCTAAAAAACCTGTGGATAACTGGTCGATTGTCACAAGGCGCATCGGTCAACACGTTCTCACACATTGCAAAATGTCAGAGCCGTGCTGGATTTCGTCTGCTTACAGGAAGCTCAATCGGAATGCATTACGTCTGCGATCAGGTCGGAAGCTGTCGTTCACGACAGCCGCGGGGAACGGCCGCAACGTCCCTAAATCGGTCATTTAAATAAGAGCTATCCGCCGTCCGCTTTCGGGCAATTAGGGAACTGGCTCGAACGACCAAAATAGGGGCGCAATGCGGCTACCACGCACCGCCCCGAAAACGAAAGTGGGTGCAGGGCCTCAGGCCCTGCCCGCCGGAGGCATCACTTCCTCTTGAAATTCAGCCCAACGCTGCCTGCACGGCTTCGAACATCCGGCGGCCGTCGGTGCCGCCTTGGGCGTCTTCGATCAGGCGTTCGGGGTGGGGCATCATGCCGAGCACGTTGCCGGCGTCGTTGAGGATGCCGGCGATGCTGCGGGCGGAGCCGTTGACCTCCTCGGCGTAGCGGAAGGCGACGCGGCCTTCGCCTTCGAGGCGCGCCAGAGTCTCGTCGTCGGCGAAATAGTTGCCGTCGTGGTGGGCGACCGGGATGGTAACGGTTTCGCCGGCGGCATAGCGGCTGGTGAAGATGGACTGGCTGTTGACCACTTCGAGGCTCACGTGGCGGCAGACGAAGTTCAGCCCGGCGTTGCGCATTAGGGCACCTGGCAGCAGCCCGGCTTCGGTGAGCACCTGGAAGCCGTTGCAGATGCCGAGCACGGCGCGTCCTTCGCCGGCGGCTTGCACCACGGCCTGCATGACATGGGAGCGGGCGGCCATCGCGCCGGAGCGCAGATAATCGCCGTACGAGAATCCGCCGGGGATGCCGATGAAATCCAGACCATCGGGCAGGCTGGCGTCGCCGTGCCACACCATGGCGGGGGCGGTGCCGGTCACCTTGGTGATGGCGTCGGCCAGATCGCGGTCGCAGTTGGAGCCGGGGAAGACGATGACGGCTGCCTTCACGGCATCTCGATCCGGAAATTCTCGATCACCGTGTTGGCGAGCAGCTGGCGGGCCATGGCTTCGACCGTCTCGCGGCTGGTTCCGTCGGCCAGTTCCAGCTCGATGATCTTACCGGCGCGGACTTCGCCGACCCCGTCAAAACCCAGGCCTTTCAGCGCCGATTCGATGGCCCGGCCCTGCGGGTCGAGCACGCCATTTTTTAGGGTGACGGTGACAGTGACTTTCATGGGCGCGGCCATACGCCGACCGCTCGGAAGGTGCAAGGGTGGCGGTTCACGCCAGCAGTACGGCCGCGGCTGCGCCTAGCCCCGCAGCCAGCAGCAGCCACGGGGTGGACCAGCCGCCCACCGCCTTTTGCGGCAGTGGCGGCAACGGGGCTTGCGGCGGCGCGGCGCCGGGCATGGGATTTTCGGCCACCCACTGGCGGAACATGCGCGGCAACTGGCGCAGCGCCCGGAAATTGAGCACCAGATTGTCTGCAATCACCGCTTCCGGACCCATTTCATCGCGCACCCAGTCACGCACATAGGGTTCGGCGAATTCCCACATGTTGACGTGGGGATCGATGGTCAGCGCTACGCCTTCGACCATCACCATGGTTTTTTGGAGCAGCAGCAGATGCGGCTGCACCGGCATGTCGAAACTACGGGTGATGGAAAACAGGCCTTCGAGCAGATCGGTGATGGCGATGTCCTTGGCCTGGCGGCCGCGGATCGGTTCGCCCACGGCGCGCAGGGCGGTGGCAAAGGCGGCCGGATTGTGATGCGGCGGCACGTAACCGGCCTCGAAATGGATTTCCGCGACGCGAGCATAATTACCGGTCACCAGCCCGTGCAGGATCTCGGCCAGATACAGCCGCGCCCGGCGATTGATGCGGCCCATGATGCCGAAATCGATGACGCCGATGCGGGCATGATCGGCTCCGTTTCCGGGCGGAATGATGAACAGATTGCCCTGGTGCAGATCGGCATGGAAAAAACCCTTGGCGATAGCCTGGGCCAGAAAGCCATCGACCAGCACGCGGGCCAGCGCAGCGCGGTCAACGTCCAGAGCGGCCATGGCGGCGCGGTCCGACACTTTGACGCCGTCGATCCAGTCGATCACCAGGATGCGGCGGGTCGATCGTTGCCAGTCGATGCCGGGCACGACGAAATCCGCCTCGCCCGCCAGTATCTCGGCCAGTTCCGATGCGTTGGCGGCTTCGCGGCGTAGGTCGAGCTCGGCTTCGATCCAGCTCTTGAAGGTGGCGATGATGGCGCGCGGGCGCAGCCGGGCAAATTCGCCGCCAAGCGCTTCGATGTGGCCCGCGCCCCATTCGTAGGTGGCGAGCGCCGACGTGACATCAGCTTCGATGCCTGGACGCAGCAGCTTGATGGCGACCGTGCGGCCCTCGCTGGTCACGGCCTTGTGCACCTGAGCGATGGAGGCTGCGGCCACGGCGATCGGCTCGATCGACTGAAAGCGGGTTTTCCAGTCACCATATGCCGCGTTCAGCGCTGGTTCGATCTGGCTGAACGGTATTGGCGGCAGTTGATCCTGCAGGCGGGCGAGATCGGTGGCGGCCTCGATGCCGATCAGATCGGGCCGGGTGGCGAGCGCCTGGCCCAATTTGATGGCAGCCGGGCCAACAGCGGCGAGACCAGCGGCAAAATCGGGCGTTTTGGGCGCGCCGCTGCCGAAACGCGCGATTTTTGCCACCAGCCGTACAGCCGCCGGCAACCGCCGGTCCTCAAATGGGCGCAGGGCGCCGTGCCGGGCCATGCGCCGGCCCCAGACAAGCATCCGCCACAAGTGAACCAGCGCAATCAAATCAGGCCTTCCATCCCGAATGGATAGCCACTGCGCCGCCCAGGATCGGCGTGTAGTTCACCTGGGTGAAGCCGGCCGCGCCGATCATGGCGGAAAATTCCGTCATCTTGGGGAAGCGCCTTATCGATTCAATGAGATAGCGGTAGGATTCGCCATCTTTGGCCACCAATTCACCTATGCGCGGCACCAATTTTTCCGAATAAACGTCATAAACATCGGCAAAACCTGGCCAGGTGGTAGTTGAAAATTCGAGGCAGAAAAACCGCCCGCCATAACGCAGCACGCGGTGGGCTTCCTTCAGCGCCGCCGGAATGTCGGTGACATTGCGGATGCCAAAGGCGATGGTGTAGGCATCGAAGCTATTGTTTGGGAACGACAAAACCTCGGCGTTTTCCTCGCGCCAGATGAGGCTGGTCAACCCGCGTTCGGCAGCGCGCTCCATGCCCACTTCCAGCATCGCCGGGTTAATATCAGCCACCGTCACGTTGGCGCCGTGTTTTTCGATGCGAAACGCGATGTCGCCGGTGCCGCCGGCCATATCAAGAATATCCTCGCCAGCGCGCGGCTTCACCCGGCGCACGAAATCATCCTTCCACACCCGGTGCATACCCGCCGACATCAGATCATTCATGATGTCGTAACGCTTTGCCACCGAACGAAAAACATCGCCCACGCGGCGCGTTTTCTCCTCGGCCGAAACCTCTGCATAACCAAAGTTGACAGTGTCACTCATCGTCTGTCCTTTTCGGCCTGCGGCTTAGCCGAGGCTTGGCGGCCATGCAAACGCCGCCTATGTCGCGGCATGCCTGAATTGCCCGAAGTCGAAACCGTGATGCGCGGCCTGGCGCCCGTCTGGGAAGGCCAGCGCTTCACCCGCGTCATTGCCAACCGGCCGGATCTGCGCCGGCCGCTCCCCGAAGCGCTTGGCCAGCGGCTGACAGGGGCAACTGTGGTGCGGCTGGGCCGGCGCGCCAAATATGGTCTTGTCGAAACCGATCGCGGCGACACGCTGATCATCCACCTTGGCATGTCGGGGCGAATGCGCGTCGATCCGGGGCCGCTGGAAAAGCACGACCATGTCGTCTTCGAAACCGGCAATGGCCGCGTGGTGGCTTTCAACGATGCTCGCCGCTTTGGCAGCCTCGATCTTGCCGTGACCGCTGATGCGCCGGCCCACCCGCTGCTGGCCGGCATCGGGCCGGAGCCGCTGGGGCCAGACTATGACCTTGCCCTGCTGAAACGCATCTTTGCCGGCCGCTTGGCGCCGGCCAAGGTCATCCTGCTCGATCAGCGACTCATCGCGGGTCTGGGCAACATCTATGTGTGCGAGGCGCTGTTCCGCGCCGGCATCCACCCCCAAACGCCGGGTGGGCAGGTGACGGCGGCACAATTCAAGCGGCTTGTGCTTTCGATCCCCGAAGTGCTGGTTGAAGCCATTGCCGCCGGGGGTTCGACATTGCGCGATCATGCGGCGCCCGACGGCACATTGGGCTATTTCCAGAAGGATTTCGCCGTCTATGGCCGCGAAGGCGCTGCCTGCCCGGCGTGCGCCGCGCCGGTGGCCCGTATTATCCAGTCCGGCCGCTCCAGCTTCTTCTGCCCGGCGTGCCAGCCGCCCCTGCGGACGCGCGACAAGGCTTGACCACAGCGCTGCCCTCGCTTAAGTTGTTTTTCTTCTGGCGAGGCCTGCAAGGGCCGCTGCCTGACAACCATTGAACAGACTTGCAGGAAATCATGGCCAACACGCCCCAGGCTGAAAAGCGCATCCGCCGCAACGACCGCCGCGCCGCGATCAATAAAGCGCGCGTCAGCCGCATTCGCACTTTCGTCAAGAAGGTCGAATCCAGTCTTGCCGCCGGCGATGCCACCGCTGCAGCTGTAGCCCTGAAGGCTGCCCAGCCGGAAATGATGCGCGGCGTTGCCAAGGGCGTGCTCCACAAGAACACCGTGTCTCGCAAAATCAGCCGCCTTGCCGCCCGTGTGAAGGGTTTGGCAATCGCCTGATCGTGCAGCCCTGATTGAATCGGACGCACATCGCGCTCCGATATGTAATTTTAAAACGGGGCACCGCCATTTGGCGGCGCCCCGTTTTATTTTGTCTCGAACTCCTTACCGCTGCTGGCGGCGGTCTCGCCGTTTGTTTGCTGCTGCTGGAGGTGATTCGGCGCCGGAATCGCCGATTCGTCGCCCTTGGCTGCCCGCATAGTTTCCACAGAGGAACGTGCGGTAAATTGGTGCGGTGCACAAGCGAATTGATGCGCTGCAAAATTGCCTGCGGCAGGCAATGCGTCGTCATCAAAGCGTCATTGCTTTGACACAAAAATCCAAGCAGTTAGCCGTCACAGCCTTTGCATCATCGCCGCAAACGGCAATGATTCGGTGCGTGATTCCAAAGAGTTGCCTAGCCCTCCACGGTGGGTCAACGGATTGGCTGTCAACAGTTTATTTGAATGTTAATGGAAATTGGTCGCTTGCAGCGATGGGCTCGCCCTGCTTATTTGAAGTGGGGTTTGAGCCGGCCGGCATTATGAATGCCAAGCGGGTCAATCACGTAAAAGCGATGCTTGCTGTGCACTGTTTCAGGCGCGGTGGGAGAACTGCGTCAGGCTGGAAAACAGCCTGACGGCATCGCGCGCAATTGAATGGAATAGCTCTTCGCAGACGGGGGGCGATGTCCCAATATTATGGCCGAACGTCGGCGAAAGGAAGGGGTGCGTGTCGATAGCTATCGCATCAGTGTTGCCCTCTGCATTCAAGCCAGTCCCTCGCGATGGTTCGGGCGAATTTGCCGTCAGCGACTGCGACGTGTGGAGCCGCGTTCGGGCCGCGCTGAAGGTGGATGCTGGCGATCACAGCTTCGAAGCCTGGCTGGCGCCTTTGGTGCTGGCGGGCTGCGATGGCGACACGCTGCGTTTGGCTGCGCCGTCGGCGTTTGCCGCCGATTGGGTCACCAGCCATTATGCCGAACTGCTACGCCGCCACTGGTCGCAGCACCAGCCGTCGATCCGCCGCGTTGCAGTGCAGGTCGGTCAGGTCGTCGTGGTGACACCGCCGCTCGGCAAGGCGGTAACGCCGGCTACTGCCAGCCAGCCGCTGCCCGTCGATGCACGCTACAGCTTTGGCAACTTCATCGTCGGCAAGTCCAACGAGCTGGCCTACAACGCTGCGCTTGCCATCGCCGAACCGGGCACGCCGGGCTTCAATCCGCTGTTCCTGCATGGCACCACCGGGCTGGGCAAGACCCACCTTAGGCACGCCATCGGCAACGACTATCTGGCGCATCACCCCGGCGGCCGGGTCGCCTATTTGTCGGCCGAAAAGTTCATGGTCGAATTCATGGCCGCGATGCGCGCCAAGGACACGATCAGCTTCAAGCAGCGGCTGCGCTCCGTCGATCTGCTGATGATCGACGATGTTCAGTTCATCGCCGGTAAGGAATCGACCCAGGAAGAATTCTTCCACACCATGAACGAGATCATCGGTGCGGGAAAACGCCTGGTGATCACCGCCGATCGTTCGCCGCAAAATCTTGAAGGCATCCAGGATCGCATCCTGTCGCGCATGGCATGGGGCCTCGTCGCCGATATCAACCCGGCCGACTACGAATTGCGATTGAACATCCTGCACGCCAAGGTTGCCGGGCTGGGCAACCGGGTGGCCGTGCCCGACGATGTGATCGAATTCCTGGCGCGCAAGATCACCGCTAACGTGCGTGAACTCGAAGGCGCGCTCAACCGCGTTACCGCTTTTGCCTTGCTGGTGGGCAAGCCGATCAGTCTTGAATTCACACGCGAAACGCTGGCCGATCTGCTGCGCGCCCACGAAAAAAAGCTCACCATCGACGAAATTCAGCGCAAAGTGGCCGATTATTACGGCCTCAAGGTGGCTGAACTCCTGTCGGAACGCCGCGCCCGCGACGTCGCCCGCCCGCGCCAGATTGCCATGTATCTCGCCAAGAAAATGACGCCGCGCTCGTTGCCCGAAATCGGCCGCCGCTTCGGCAAGCGCGATCACACCACGGTAATGCACGCGGTAAAGCGCGTGGAACAGCTGCGCGCCGACGATACTGAGATCGACAGCGACGTGGCGACCCTTACCCGCTTGCTGGACGGCTAAGAGGGCAACTGACTGGACGGTTGATCGGGCAGATGGGCGGCCTTCCCACCCCCGCTGCTTGCGCGTAACCGGGACGGCGTGCATCGCCTCGCCCGCTCCGGCCCCTTCTGGTTTATCGTTTCCTGCTTCGCTTTTGCGTCGATGTGGGTGATGATCCGTTATGCCGCCCTTCATCTGCACAGTTTTGAAATCGTTTTCTTTCGCAATCTCATTGGTTTGCTGTTCCTGTTACCAATGATCATCGGCAATCCCGGCCTTATCCGGCGCGATCGGCTGAAGGTTCATCTCGGCCGTGCCGCCTCCGGCTTCATCGCCACCATGGGCACGTTTTATGCGGTGGCCAACGCGCCGCTCGCCACCACTCTGGCGATCAACTACACGGCGCCGCTGTTCGGCACGGTGGGCGCCGTGCTGATGCTGGGCGAACGGATCCGCGCCCGCCGCATTGCCGCGCTGGCAGTGGGCTTTGTCGGCATGCTGCTGGTCCTGCGCCCCGGCCAGATGCCGCTGACGCCGGGCATTGCCGCCGGTGTGATTGCCGCTGTTGCCACCGGCTATTCCATTGTCGCCATGCGCAGCCTGGTGGGCGTGGACGATCCGCGCGCCGTGGCGGCCTGGACCTTCATCCTGACCACTGTGCCCAGCCTCGCGGTTGCCCTGTTCGTATGGACACCGCCGCCGCCAGTCGTGTGGCCCTATCTGGCTGGCATCGGGGCCGCGGCGGCCATCGGCCAACTCACGCTCACCCGCGCCTTTTCCTTTTCCGAAGCGTCGGCGGTGCTGCCGCTCGATTTCGTCCGCTTCGGCCTGATAACGGCAGCGGGCGTGCTGCTGTTTGGCGAACGTTATGACGCGCTGACCTTGGCCGGCGGCGCGCTTATCCTGCTGTCCACCATCTATCTGGCGTGGCGTGAGGCGCAGCTGCGGCCGAAGTCGGACTGATTGTTTGGAAAGGTTGCGGCGGGCGGCCGTGCTGCCCATAAGCATTCCAGTTATTCCTCGGGAGCAAAAACATGAATCTGGAAGGTTTGTCGGCGGTCGTCACTGGCGGCGCATCGGGCCTGGGGGCTGCCACCGCGCGCCTGCTCGCCAGCCACGGCGTCAAGGTCGCCATCTTCGACATGAACGCCGAAAAGGGTGAAGCCGTTGCGGCTGAAATCGGCGGCGTGTTCTGCCATGTGAACGTCACCGACGATGCGTCGGTTGATGCCGGTTTTGCCAAGGCGCGCGCCGCTGTTGGACAGGAACGCATCCTGATCAATTGCGCCGGCACCGGTAACGCCATCAAGACCGCCAGCCGTTCCAAGGAAGACGGCAGCATCAAGCATTTCCCGATCGATGCCTTTGATCGGATCATCCAGATCAATCTGGTCGGCACCTTCCGCTGCATCGCCAAATCGGCCGCCGGCATGATGAGCTTGGCCGCAATGGAAAACGGCGAACGCGGCGCCATCGTCAATACGGCCAGCGTGGCCGCTGAAGACGGCCAGATCGGCCAGGCAGCCTATTCGGCGTCCAAGGGCGGCGTTGTGGGCATGACCCTGCCGATTGCCCGCGATCTTTCGGGCGAAGGCATCCGCATCAACACCATCCTGCCCGGCATCTTCAACACGCCGCTGCTGCAGGGCGCGCCCGACAATGTGAAAGCCGCGCTGGCCGCCACCGTATTGTTCCCCAAGCGTCTGGGCATACCGGAGGAATATGCGTCACTGGCGGTGGAAATGTGCCGCAATTCCTATTTCAACGGCGAGGATGTGCGGTTGGATGGCGGCATCCGGATGGCGCCTCGCTGAGCGGCGCGCAAATAGCTCAGCTATTTGCCGACTCGCTCAAGAGCGGACGGCGAGTCAAAAAGGGCGGGGTAATTCCCGCCCTTTTTGACTCGTCCGACGGCGTGGCTTTGCCACGCCCTCACTTCCGTCTTCCTGGCACCCCAAGCGGACTCGGCGGCTTTGCCGCCGGCCGCGACCCAAACGCCCTTTTTCATCGTATTTTCAGGCAACAAGCCCGCCAATCCAGTTCTGCCAGTTTTTACGTTTCGTATCGAATCAGGGAATTTCGCCTTGACCAGTTCACGCGCCGGCCTGCCCCGCAAGACGGCCCACCAGGACGTATGACAGGCCCGTCCCGCGTAGGACAGCGCCCACCTGAACCCCGCGCACCGCGCCTTCCGTTCACCTCACCGCAAGTCGCCCTGCCCCATGCAAGCAGCATGAAACATCCGTTTATGCTGTTTGCTCTCCTCGCCGCGCCCGTGCTGGCGCAAACCCCGCCCGCCAGCATCGGCCAGCCGTTCATCCCGGCGCCGTGGTGGATGAAAGACCCGGTGATCGCATCGATGGGCCATGTCCGCACCGAGGTGCCCGCCAACCGCGCACGCTTTGCAGTGCGCTTCTCGGCGGTGGAAAAAACCGCTGCTGCTGCCACTACCGCCGCCACCGGCAAGGCGCGGGAGCTTGATGCGGCGCTGGCCGGGCTTGGCAAGGACCGGGTGCGGCTGACCACCAGTCTCAGCACCCGACCACTTTATGACCAGTACCGCCAGAAAGACGGCACCATCGCCGAAAACCAGCGCGCCGATCAGATCGAGGCCTATGAGGTGACCGCAGTGTTGGTGGTGGAGGTGCGCGAACCTGGCGTGCTGGAACGCGCTTATCGCCTGGCGGTCGCAGCGCGGCCTTCGGCAATCGACACGCCCCAGTTCAGCCTCGAGCCGGAAAATGAGTTGAAAACCTGGCTGTATGAAGCCGCTATCAAGGATGCGGCCCGCCGCGCCCGGCTTGCCGCCGCCGCTGCCGGCAGCAGGCTTGGCATGGTCAAGGTCATCGATCCGTCAGGCGGCGTCTGCCAGACCCAGGTGCTGGCGGGCTGGCCCAGTTATGCCGGCGAAAGCCCGGCAACCGATGTGCAGGCCCCGTCGGCAATGTCGCGCTATTCCGATGCCGCGCCAGCGCCCGCGCCGCCACTATCGCCGCCAACGCTCGGACTCGAAAAGCTCGCCGGCGATGTGCAGGTGACCATGCAGCCGCCGATTTTTGCGCTCGCTGGTCAGGCCTGTGTGATTTACGGGCTGCTGCCGCCCGGTTGACGAGCCGAAAATCATGCTCGCTCATGCGAGGGCGGCGCCGAAAGG
>NZ_JBDNFM010000233.1:0-3426 GCF_041689835.1 Sandarakinorhabdus sp. | reverse complement strand
GTGCGATATGCGCATCGCCACAGCTTCGGCGCGCTTTGGCATCACGCCGGCCAAGCTGGGTATTGTGTATCCGCTGCATGATGTGAAACTGCTGGTTGATCTGGTCGGGCCGGGGCAGGCCAAACGCATGCTGTTTTCGGGCATGCTGCTGGATGCCGACGAGGCCCACCGCATCGGGTTGGTGGAAATGCTGGCCGGCGGGCCATCGTGCATCCAGGCTGCGATCGTTGCCGCATCAAGAAATTCCACCAAGGCAATCAAGGGCTTGGTTCAGCGTGTGCTGGATGGCCAGAGCGCGGACGATGCCGAAACATTGGCGGTGTTTGCGGCGGCGTTTGCGGGCGAGGATTTTGCCGAAGGTGCCGCTGCGTTCGCCGCGCGGCGCGTGCCGAAGTTCCGGGGATAATCATGCGCGCTGTTGTTTGTTCTGCTTTGTCGCCCGATCTGGCCGGGCTGGCCTTCCACGGTGATTGGCCCGAACCGCCCGCGCCGGGGCCGGGCGAGGTGACTGTGGCGGTGAGCCATGCCAGCCTGAACTATCCCGATTATCTGATGCTGCAAGGCGGCTATCAGTTTCGCCCCGAATTGCCGTTCATTCCGGGCACCGAAGGCACTGGTATGGTGATTGCAGCGGGCGAAGGCGCGGAAGCGCTGGCGGGGCAGGCGGTTATGCTGGGCGCGCGCAGCGGTTTGATGGCGGAGCGTATCACGTTGTCGGCGCGCGGCCTGCGCCCGGTGCCGGCGGGGCTGACGATGGCAGAGGCTGCCGCCTACACCGTTGGCGCACTCACGGCCTGGGTTGGGCTGGCGGAACGCGGGCGCTTGCAGGCGGGGGAACGCGTATTGGTGACGGGCGCTGGCGGCGGCATGGGGCGCGCGGCGGTTCAGTTGGCGGCGCACCTGGGCGCGCATGTGGTGGCGGTAGCATCAAGCGAATCGCGGCTGCAATTGGCGCGCGACGCCGGCGCGGCCGAGGGCATATTGGTGGACCGCGACCATCCGCAGATTCCGGTGAAGGATATCGATCTGGTTTTCGATCCCGTTGCCGGCCCGCTGGTGCTGCCGCTGGTTCGGTGCCTGCGCCGCGGCGGGCGTTATGCGATCATCGGGTTTGTCGGCGGGCGCGGTGATCCGGTGCCGCTGAACCGCCTGCTGCTGAGGGAGATTGAATTGATCGGCGTGCGGGCGGGCGAGCAGGGCCGGCAAGACCCGGCGGCCGGGCTGCGCCACATGCGCGAGATCGACGCGCGGGCGGCGCATCTGCGGCCGCACATCGGGCTGGAACTGCCGCTGAGCGAAGCGCGGGCGGCGTTTGCGGCGATGGGGGCAGGGTTGATTGACGGGAAGTGCGTGATCCGGATCTAGTTTGCGTCACCCCTCCGTCGGCCAATGGCCGCCACCTCCCCTTGGAGGGGAGGATTTTGTTGATCCTCCCCTCCAAGGGGAGGCGGAGGGGTTGATCCGGTTACCCCCCAAACGCCGCCCGTGTCGCGTCATCCGCCGGAAACAGTAGCTCCAGCCGCAAATCGCGCACGGTGACATCTTCCGACGTGCCGCACTGCGCCACGACGGAGAGGAACGACAGTAACCCCGCCGGCCCGCGATACACCACCGGCAACACCGGCGAACGTGTTCGCGTGCGATAGGGGTGCCGGGCGGCGGCGGTGCGGGTGATGGCGATCAGATCGGCCAGCACCGGATCATCGCCGGCCAGTGATTGCTCCAGCGCCAGGCGCTCCAGGCTTTCGTGCAACACTTCGGGCAAATTGGCGATGAACTCCGGTGCGCGCGGATGGCAGGCGGTGAGCCGGAAGACGTTCGGCGGGCCGTGCCACCCTTCCAGCAACGGGCTGAGCATCGCGGCGGCCGACGCGCTGGCCTCCAGCACATTCCAGTGCCGATCGCACAGCAGGGCCGGAAACGGCGCGTGATTTGCCATCATCGTGGTGAGGATGGCCCGAAACGGCGCAATCGCATCTGATGCCAACGGCGATGCCGGATAGGCCGAAGCAAACCCCGCCGCATTGAGCAGATGATTGCGCGCCGACAGCGGCAAGGCCAGCGCCTCCGCCAGGGTGAGCACCATCTCCCGGCTCGGCATCGCCCGCCCGGATTCCAGGAACGACAAATGCCGCGCACTCACGCCGGCATCGAGCGACAATATGAGCTGGCTGACCCGCCTGCCGCTGCGCGCTGCCTTGAGCGCGGTGCCGAAGGGGCCGGGATCGGAAATGTCGGGACGGGTTGCCATGGGGGGATGATGGCAGGTTGGCGCCGGCGCGCAATGATGTGGGAGGTAAGGGTGGGGATGATGTCACGCCGCCCGAACGGTGCTCCGGAAGAACGTCGTTTCCGGCCCAATCAGGTTGGGGTCGATGCCCGACTCCGCCGATGCGAGTTGTTGGATGATCCTCCAGATTTCAGCTTCGGTCAGCCGGGCGCCGTCGCGTGCCAGCCTTCCGCTGTTCTGATCCGTCACCATCGTGGCGAGCTCCCCGATCGTTTCGCATCCTGCAGGCAATCGCCGCCGATCGAGATGGCGTAGCCACAGCCCGGCATAGCCGCTTATTCCGGCTAGACCTATGCGAATGGCTGGTGGCAGTGTTGTCAACGCCAGAACGGCAAACGCAACGACAAAGCAAATATTGCCGCTGATCCCTAACCATCCTGCGCGGGTTGCAGGCATCTTGAGCCCTGTATCGCCCTCAAGATCAGCAAATGAGTGGCGCAAATTTTCGCCGATCAATTCTGCAAGCGCGGCATCTGGCTTTACGTGCCGACCAAATTTCAGTGCGCGACGTAAGCGATAGAATGTCATCTGTGTGGCACAGGCATTGCCGCTTCGATCACTGGCTTTCACGTGCGTTACAAGATGTTGGAACACGTCTCCAAAATTTAGCCATGGCAAATGACGCCGCAGGCGAATGTCGAAGATCTGCTCTATCGCCTGAAAGAACGCATCATCATCACCGTCTCCGACCCAGTCGACCGTATCAACCATCTGCAAGACTCCTGAAATTCTTCAGTCTCATGAAATTTAATACCCCTTGGCCGACGCTAAGGCGCAGCCGAGGCGAACAACGGGCGAGCGTTGTGCGCGGAATAGTTCCTTCGACGGTGCAGCGCGATCCACAGATAGCCTCCAACGACAATGAGGACTGCTATTGTTGCGACAACCCACACGGTGAAAGCAAACCCTGATGGACGCATGTTCGATCCGAACAGCAATACGGCAAGCATCAATACCCAATTAAAAATGCCCCACATAGCGGGCGGCATTAACAGGATGCTCACGATATGTGGCCACAGACCTTGGGTATTGCGTCGAGCCTCTGTTCTCAGCAGAACTGCCAATGCAAGTGGCCCAAGAAAAAGGCCGATGGGGAACAGGAAATCAAACACGCAAAGAGTTTGGATCAATCGGCC
>NZ_JBDNFM010000232.1:0-4289 GCF_041689835.1 Sandarakinorhabdus sp. | reverse complement strand
CGTTCGTGCTAGCCGATGTTCCGGGGTATCAGACATTCGATGCGCGGTTCGCCTATCTGTTCAACAGCTATTACGAGGCCGCCGGCCCGCGTCACCCGCGCGCGCGCCGCGGCTTGCTGACAAGGCCTTCGCTGGCGCAGCTGCTCGATTGGCGCGGGCATGTCGATGCGGCGCTGGGTGCGGCGCTGCCGGGGTTGGATGCAAGGTCGGCGGCGCTGGTGAAACTGGGCATCAATCACGAGCAGCAACACCAGGAATTGCTGCTCACCGATATCCTTGATCTGTTTGCCGCCAATCCGCTGGCGCCGACCTATCTGGATCCAGGGCCGATTGCGGCGCTGCCGCGCACTCGCCAGTGGCATGGCCATGCCGGCGGCATCGTGCGCATCGGCCATGATGGCCCCGATACCGGTTTCGCCTTCGATTGCGAGGGCCCGGCGCACGCGGTGCTGCTGCGGCCGTACAAACTGGCCGGCACCTTGGTGACCAATGCCGAATGGCAGGCATTCATGGCTGATGGCGGCTATGGCGAACCGCGGCTGTGGCTTTCGGATGGCTGGGCCTGGGCGCAGCAGGGCGCGATCACCGCGCCGTTGCGCTGGCAGCAGGACAGCGACGGCTGGACCAGCATGACGCTCGCTGGTCGCCGGCCGCTGGACCCGCACGCACCGGTGACACACATCAGTTTCTATGAAGCCGATGCCTTTGCAGCTTGGGCCGGTGCCAGGCTGCCAACCGAGGCCGAGTGGGAACATGCCGCGCAGGGCGATGATCCGCGCGCAGGCACCCAGCTTGACCAAGCGGCGGCCGTGCAGCCCACAGGCGCCAGCCCCGGCCTGTTCGGTGATTGCTGGCAATGGACGGCTTCGGCTTTTCTGCCCTACCCGGGTTTTCGTGCAACCGCGGACGCGGTCGGTGAGTATAACGGCAAGTTCATGAATGGGCAGATGGTGCTGAAGGGCGCCAGTTGTGCCACGCCGCGCGGCAGTTCGCGGATCAGCGTGCGCAACTTCTTTGCGCCGCCGCAGCGCTGGCAGTTCACCGGCCTGCGCCTTGCAAGGGACGCCTGAGATGTACGAAGCTGCCGGGCCGGTTGATCTGCATGATTTTGCCGCCGATTATGCCGTCGATTTTGCCGCCGATTTCGCCAACGCGGTCCGCACCGGTCTGGCCCAACCGCAAAAGGTGATTCCGGCGCGATTTTTCTATGACGAAACCGGATCGCGGTTGTTCGAAGCGATCACGCAGTTGCCCGAATATTATCCCACCCGCACGGAAACCGCGATTTTGTCCGAACACGCCGGTGCCATCGCGGCCGCCGTGGGGCCGGGCAGGGTGGTGGTGGAATATGGATCGGGATCGTCCACGAAAACACCGCTGTTGCTGAAACCGCTGCAACCATCCGCCTATGTGCCGGTGGATATTTCCGGTGAATTTCTGGCGCAATCGGCCGCTGCACTGGCTGTGCAGTTTCCCGGCCTGCCGATCCTGCCGGTGATTGCCGATTTCACCCGGAGTTTTCAGCTGCCGGACCCGGTGGCGGCGTTGCCGCGGCTGGGCTTTTTCCCCGGTTCCACGCTGGGCAACCTGGGGCCAAGTGCCGCGATCGATCTGCTGCGCAGCTTTGCCGATGTGCTGGGGCCAGGCAGTTGGCTGGTGATTGGCCTGGATTTGGCGCCCGGCGCGGGCAAATCGGTGGCCATGCTGGAGGCGGCCTATGATGATGCCGCCGGCGTCACCGCAGCGTTCAATTTCAATCTGTTGCACCGCATCAACCGGGAATTGGCCGGCACCGTCCGCACCGATGATTTCGCGCACCGGGCCATCTGGAATGAGGGTGGGGGGCGCATCGAAATGCATCTGGTTGCGCGGATCGACACACAATTCCGCGCGGCCGGGCAGAATTTCGCGCTTGCGGCGGGGGAAACCATCCACACCGAGGACAGCCACAAATGGACCTTGGCCGAAAGTCGGCTGATGGCCTGCGCGAGTGGGTGGAGCCCGCAGGCGCAATGGACTGATGAACGCGCGCGATTTGCCGTGCACCTGTGGCGGCATGAAGGCGGCGCAATTCAACCCTGAGCCAGCCCTTGCGACGTTTGGCACTGCGCGCACAGAGGCAGGTTGACTGGCGCGGCTGTGCGTTGCAAGCACGGCCAGCAAGCGCAATCTTGGAAAGCGACGCATATGAAAGTACTCGTCCCCGTCAAACGGGTGGTGGATTACAACGTCAAGGTTCGGGTGAAGTCGGATCAGACCGGCGTCGAGCTCGCCAACGTCAAGATGAGCATGAATCCCTTCGACGAAATTGCCGTCGAAGAAGCGATTCGCCTGAGGGAAAAGGGCATCGCCACCGAGGTTGTGGTCGTGTCCGTCGGTGTGCAGCAGTGCACCGAAACGCTGCGCACGGCGCTGGCCATGGGCGCCGATCGCGGCATCCTGGTGTTGACCGATGTGACCACCGAATCGCTGGCCGTTGCCAAGGTGTTGGCCGGAATCGTTGCCGAAGAAGCACCGGGCCTGGTCATCCTCGGCAAGCAGGCGATCGACGACGACGCCAACCAGACCGGCCAGATGCTGGCCGGGCTGCTCGGCTGGGCACAGGGCACCTTTGCCTCCAAGCTTGATCCGCAGGGCGAGACGGTGAACGTGACGCGCGAAATCGACGGCGGGCTTGAAACCGTGGCGCTGAAAATGCCCGCGATCGTGACGACCGATCTGCGCTTGAACGAGCCGCGCTATGCGTCGCTGCCCAACATCATGAAGGCGAAATCCAAGCCGATCGCCGCCAAGACACCGGCCGATTACGGTGTGGACATGACACCGCGGCTGACCACCCTGAAAGTGACCGAGCCGGCCAAGCGCCAGGCCGGCATCAAGGTGAAATCGGTGGACGAACTGGTGGCGAAGCTGAAGGAAATGGGAGCGGTGGCATGAGCGTCCTGGTTCTTGTGGAACACGATAACGCTGTGGTGAAGGATGCCACGCTGGCCGCCATCACCGCCGCCGGGCAACTTGGCGGTGATGTGCATGTGCTGGTGGCCGGCAGCGGCTGCGGCACAGTGGCCACGTCGGCTGCCGCCATTGCTGGCGTTGCCAAGGTGCTGGTGGCCGATGATGCTGCTTACGGCGCCGCCCTGCCGGAAAACCTCGCGCCGCTGATTGCCAGCCTGATGGCCGGTTATGATGCGTTCGTCGCCCCGGCGACCAGCCGCGGCAAGAACATCGCGCCGCGCGTGGCAGCGGCGCTGGATGTGGCGCAGATTTCGGAAATCCTGTCCGTCGAAGGCCCGGATACCTTCACTCGCCCGATTTACGCCGGCAACGCGATTGCCACCGTGAAATCGAGCGACGCCAAGAAGGTAATCACCGTGCGCGGCACCGCCTTTGCCAAGGCTGCGACCAGCGGCGGCAGCGCCAGCATCGAAGCCGTGAGCGGCGCAGGCAGCGCCGGCACATCGAGCTTCGTGGGCGCCGAACTCACCAAGTCGGCCCGCCCGGAACTCACTGCCGCCAAGATCATCGTGTCCGGCGGCCGCGCGCTGGGTTCGTCGGACAAGTTCCACGAATTCATCGATCCGCTGGCCGACAAGCTGGGCGCTGCCGTCGGCGCCAGCCGCGCTGCGGTGGACGCGGGCTACGCCCCCAACGATTATCAGGTTGGCCAGACCGGCAAGATCGTCGCCCCGGAACTCTATGTCGCCGTCGGCATCTCCGGCGCGATCCAGCACCTGGCCGGCATGAAGGACAGCAAGATCATCGTCGCCATCAACAAGGACGAGGAAGCCCCGATCTTTCAGGTGGCCGACGTCGGCCTGGTCGGCGACCTGTTCACCCTGATCCCGGAACTGACCGGCAAGCTGTAATCAGCGATTGCTGGACGATTTGAGGGCCGTCGCTTGGTGGAGCGGCGGCCCTTTTCGTGTGCGAAGTGAAAGAGGGGCCTCCGGCGGGCAGGGACGCAGTCCCTGCACCCGTTCGTTTTATCGTTTGGAGTTGCCGTCATGCTCGCGAAGGGAACTATATACCTAGCTAGCCAGTTTATGGCTTGCAGGGAAATGCGTCCATCAGTGCTATTCGCACAAGGCTTCCAGCTAGGAAATGGCGGACATTCGGATTGTTTTGCAAATATCTTACTACGATATCCACCACCTGTTTCCGGCTGACGTTATCGGGCTGGCACATAACGGGCCGCGCCCCGCCTACCGTTTGCGCGGCAGCCAGCATATCAGACGCGCCAGTGACATATCCTAACCCGGATTATTCATCAGAGGGTGCCTGAGGGGTTG
>NZ_JBDNFM010000231.1:0-9385 GCF_041689835.1 Sandarakinorhabdus sp. | reverse complement strand
CCCTGCGGCAGCGGATCGTCGCGGAAACTGCCGCCGTGCAACGCCGCATGGCTTATCCCGCGCGCCGCCAGCCTGGCCTTCGCGCCGTCCACCACAGCCGGCAAATCGAATAGTTTCAGCGACAGCCGCGGATGGCGCTGCGCCACTTCAGCAAGGAAAGCGCCGTGGCCGCCGCCCACATCCATCAGGCACTGGTGGCGGCCAAAGTCGTACGCATCCAGCACTTGCTGCGCCACCATCGGCTGACTGGCGGCCATCAGCGCCGAGTAAGGCGCGACCTCGCCGTCGCCGCCGCCCTGCCAGCTCGCCGCGTCCGCTGCCGCCGGATCGCCGCGCCCGGCGGCGGGGGCATAGGTCCAGAACGCCGCCAGTTTGCCCTGCCCGCGCCCGCGCTTGAGCATGGCGATGGGGTCGGCCAGATCGTCATAGAAAATCTTGTGGTGCTCGATCATCGCGAGCGCGCCCTGATTGGTCGAAAGCGCCGCGCCGCGTTGGCCCAGCACCCACAGATCAGGCGCTGCCAGCTCCACCAGATCGACCGCCCGCGCCGCGCCCAGCAGCCGCTGCATCGCGTCCAGCGAAAGCCCTGCGGCCTGTGCCAGTTCGTCCGTGCGCGCCGCCCCGTCGCTCAGGCGGCGGATCACCCCGGCATCCACCGTCGCCGTCAGCGCCTTGGTCTGCACAAAGCCGGTGATCACGGCAAACATGGCATTGGCGTGGTAGCGTGCGGTGTGCCGCATCAAGGGGTTACGCATGGCAAAGCGCTGGAAAGCCGGGTTCGCCAGCACCCGGTTGCGGGCGTTCAGCCAGCGCAGTTTCAATCCGGGGTGGGCAGGTTTTTCGGCCATGGCTTCCGTGTGTTGGTGTCAAAATGGTCTGGACAGTTGGCGCCCGAAGGTCAATCATGAACCCCTTGCGCAGGTGTAGCGGCCAGACGTTAACGACTGATGATTCGGAGAGCGGTTTGGCAGGCCAGGGCGGCGTTGTCATCATCGGAGCCGGTATGGGGGGGCTTTGCGCCGCCGTGCTGCTGGCCGCGCGCGGTGTTTCGGTGACGGTGGTGGAGCGCATGGGCGCGCCCGGCGGCAAATTGCGTACGGTTGCTGTCGGCAATGTGCCCATTGATGCCGGCCCAACCGTGTTCACCCACCGCCCGGTTTTCGAGCGCATCTTTGCCGACGCCGGCACGCGGCTCGACGATCATCTCACGCTGGTGAAATCGACACGCCTCGCCCGCCACGCCTGGCAGGATGGCAGCAGCCTTGATCTGTGGGCCGATCATGCCCGCAGCCGCGATGCCGTCGCCCAGTTTGCCGGCCCTCGCGAAGCCGAAGGCTGGACCCGGTTTCAACATGAGGCCGGGCGCATCTGGAACGCGCTGGAAACCCGCTTCATGGAAAGCCCGGCCATGGGGCCATTGGGGCTCACGCTGAAATACGCGCCGTTCCACCTGCACGAAATGTTCGCGATCAATCCGTTCGCGACGTTGTGGAACACGCTGGGCGGCTATTTCCGCGATCCGCGGCTGCACCAGCTTTATGGCCGTTATGCCACCTACACCGGCGCCGATCCGTTTCAGGCCACTGCCACCCTGATGCTGGTCGCCCATCTGGAGGCGCGCGGCGTCTGGCTGGTTGATGGCGGCATGCACGAAGTTGCCCGCCAGCTGGCGCTGCTCGCGGAGCGGCTGGGCGCGAAATTTCATTACAACGCGCATGTCGCCGAGATCGTGGTGCGCAGCGGCCGCGCGGCCGGGGTCAAGCTGGCCAGCGGCGAAGAAATCGCAGGCGACGACGTGCTGTGCAACGGCGATATTTCCGCCATTGCCGATGGCCGCTTTGGCCCGGCGGCCTCCGGTGCCGTCACCGGCGTGAAGCCGCACGAACGCTCGCTTTCGGCCCTCGTCACCATGATGACGGCGCACACCAGCGGTTTCGAGCTGGACCGGCACAACGTGTTCTTTTCCAACGATTATGCCGCCGAATTTCGGGACATTTTCGGCGCCCACCGCCTCCCCACCGAACCCAGCATCTATATCTGCGCGCAGGATCGTGGCATCGCTTCACCACCGGCCGGCCCCGAACGCCTGCAACTCATCGTCAACGCCCCGCCAAATGGCGACGGCACCCCCCCCACACCTGAGGAGATGGCCCAATGTCAGACAGCAACCCTGGCCGTCCTGGCCCGGTGCGGGCTGACGCTGAAGCCAACAGCAATGGTGCCAGTGGGACCGGCGATGTTCGAGGCGCTTTTCCCTTCGAGCGGTGGGGCCCTTTATGGTCGGGCCTCGCACGGGTGGCAGGCCAGCTTCCGCCGGCCTGGCAGCAAGACGAAGCTGCCCGGGCTTTGGGTCGCGAGTGGTTCGGCTCACCCGGGCGCGGGAGTGCCGATGGCGGCCTTGTCCGGCCGCTTGGCGAGCGCAGCGATCCTTCAGGCCCGCGCTTTGATCAAGACGTTCCACCCGGCGGCTACCGTTGGTGGTATGTCGACGCCGAAAGCGACTGCGGGCTCTACGGGCTGACCATCATTGCCTTCATCGGATCGGTTTTTTCCCCTTATTACAAGGCTTCGGGGCGCGGCGCACCGGAAGACCATGTATCCTTGAATGTCGCGCTTTATGGCCCGCGCAGCCGCCGCTGGACGATGACCGAACGCGGCAAGGGCGCGCTGTGGCGCGACCGGCAAACACTGCGCATCGGGCCGAGCCAGATGCGCTGGGACGGCGAGACGCTGGTGATCGATATCGAAGAAGCCGGCGCGGTGCTGCCATTGAAGGTGCGCGGCCAGGTGCGCGTGACGCCAAGGATGCTTGGCCAGCGGCGTTTCCGCCTCGATCCATCGGGCCGCCACGTGTGGGAACCGCTGGGGCCATGTGCGCGGGTTGAGGCAAATTTCACCGACCCTGATCTGAAATGGGCCGGCACCGGCTATCTTGATGCCAACCACGGCGCCGAATCGCTGGAGGACGGCTTTGCCGATTGGCAGTGGAGCCGCGCCCACCTCGCGGACGGTTCCACTGCCGTCATGTACGAAGGCAAGCTGCAAGGCGGCGCCGATTTCGGCATGGCGCTGCGCATCACGCCCGATGGCCAGGCCGAAGTGATGGAAATGCCCGCGCGCGTCGTGCTGCCCAAAACCGCCTGGCTCCTTGACCGCATGACCCGCGCCGACGCCGGCTACACCGCCCGCATCCGCGCCACCTGGGAAGACACCCCCTTCTACAGCCGCACCGCCCTCGCCACCCGCCTGTGGGGGGAGGATGTGGTGGCCGTGCACGAATCGCTCAACATGAACCGGTTCGCGACGGGGGCGGTGCAGTGGATGCTGCCGTGGCGGATGCCGCGAAAAATCTGAAGAGCGGCGTGAGGCCGGCACAGGTGGGAGATTGGGCGCCGCGCGCGAGGTGGGTGGTTGCCGCGGCACTGAACTGGGCAATCGCGGGGCCGCACAGCGCCATTGCTGCCGAAGAAGCAGGCGCGGGCTTGGCACAGGTGCCGCAAATTCTTGTCACGGCGCGGCGGCGCGCCGAGGATGCGCAGGACGTGCCCGCAGCCATATCGGTTGTGGAAGGCGGCGCAATTGAGCGCAGTTTCACTGCCAACACGGCGCAATTGAGCCTGCTGGTTCCAGCGCTCAATTACAATTCGCCCAACCCGCGCAACACGGCATTCACCATCCGTGGGCTGGGCAGCAGCGTCGTTGCGGTGAGCCAAGCCAACGACGGGCTGGAGCCGGGCGTCGGCTTTTACGTCGATCAGGTTTATCACGCCCGTCCCGCCACTGCCGCCTTCGACTTTGTTGATATCAACCGCGTCGAAGTGCTGCGCGGGCCGCAAGGCACGCTGTTCGGCAAGAACACCACGGCCGGTGCGATCCACATCCTGACTCGCGCCCCAAGTTTTGATTGGCAGGCGCAGGGCGAGGCATCATACGGCGCGCTTGGTTTTTTCCAGGCACGCGGCGCGGTTTCCGGGCCTATCGCCGATGCCAAACTGGCATTCCGGCTCTCGGGGCTGACAACGCGGCGCGGCGGTGTGATCCGCAACGTCTCGTTGGGAAAAAACCAGAACACGCTCGGCAACCAGTCGGTGCGCGGGCAATTGCTGTGGCAGGCCGGCGACGCGCTGAGCTTTCGCCTGACCGGGGACTGGAGCAATTTCAGCAGCGAATGCTGCACCCAGGTCTATGTGCGCACTGCAACCTCGCTGCGCCCCACCGCCCGACAGTTTCCGGCGCTGGCCGCCGGCCTCGGTTATGCGCCGCCCAGCCTCAACCCCTATGACCGCGTAACCGATATCGATGCCCGCCTCGCGGTCGATACCAGCGAAGGCGGCGTGTCACTGGTGACGGACTGGGATTTCGGTGCTGCCACCATCACGTCGGTCAGCGCCTCGCGCCGGTGGAACTGGAATGCCGCCAACGACCGCGACTACACGGGCCTCAGGATACAGTTGCAGCAGGGGATCCCCTCGCGGCAGGACCAGATCAGTCAGGAAATCCGCATGGCGTCCAACGGTGGCGGCCCGCTCGGCTATGTGGTCGGCCTGTATTATTTCCGGCAGGTGATAACCGGGCGGCCAATTTCGATTTATGGGCCAACGGCGGCCTATTGGCTGATCGGCCCGGTAACCGGCGCTGCGGCGACGCCGGTTCCAGCCAACCTGCTGGACGGATATGGCCAGGATGGCCGCACCCGCTTCGCCGCCGGCAGCTACGCCGGCTTCGGCGAGATCAATTGGCGGGCCTCGGCGCGGCTGACACTCACCGGCGGCCTGCGGTACACCATCGAGCGCAAGGCCGGCGATTACAGCAGTTTCGTTTTCGGCGGACCGCCAACATCGGTGCCGGCATTGATCAGCGCCCGGCTGTCGGTGCTGCGGCCACAGACGTACAGCGCGCGCGACAACACGGGCGATCTGTCGGGCCGAGCCAACATTTCCTATCGCTTCAGCCCCGCTGTGTTTGCCTACGCAAGCTACGCTCGCGGGTTTAAATCGGGCGGCATCAACATGTCGGGCCTCGCGCTCGATGCACAGAATCTGCCGGCCCTCTCAACCGCTGTGGTCGCGCCGGAACGCAACACGACCACCGAAGCCGGACTGAAGACCGACTTGTTTGATCACCGGCTGCGCCTCAACATCGCGGGCTTCTTCACACAAGTGCGCGATTTCCAAGCCACACTTGTTGATTCGACCCAGACGGTCGCTCTGCGCGGCTATCTGTCGAACATCCCGAAGGTGACGGTGAAGGGCTTCGAAATCGATGCCGTTGCGGCGCCGTTCGCCGGGCTGCAACTGCGCGCTGGCCTTGCCTTTGCGGACGGCAAATATGCTCGTTACCCCAAGGGACCGTGCCCGATCGAGCTGCAAGGCAGTACGACAGCGGCGTGCGACCTGACCGGGGGCCGGCTAGCGGGATTGCCGCGCTGGTCGACCACGATCAGCGGCGATTATGCGCTGCCGATAGCAGGCAAAGGCGGGGGCGAAGGTTTCATCCACGTCGATTCAAGCTGGCGCAGCGGCACTTTCGGTGACCCCACGCTGTCGCGGTTCACGTTCATCGAGGCGCACAACCTCACCAACGCGTCGATCGGCTATCACAGCGCGGCGGGCTGGAGCGTGGCAGTGTTTGCCCGCAATCTGCTGGACAGCAACTACCTTCAGAACCTGACAACACAGGCCGGAAATTCCGGGCTGATCCTTGGCACGCCCAGCGATCCCCGAATCATCGGGGTGACGCTGGGCTTCAAGAAGTAGGGCAATTAATTCGGCTCCCGGCAGGCCGGCGGCACTGGCACAGGGGCAAACCGTCAGCCGCCTTTGCCCATATCGTCCCCAATGTCCTTTTCCCCCGGCTTTTCCCGCAGCGTCCACAGCTGCCAGCCGGCAAAGCCGAGCACCGCCACCAGGGTGACGCCGCCTTCGATCAGGCCGAAATATTCAACCGGGATGTCCATCAGCGGCGGCCAATCACCGACGAATCGGGCCGTCGGGGCCGTAGAGGGGGAACAGCGGGCGCCTGGGCCCTGGCGGGGGGTTTTTGGCGAGGGCGTCCATTGCCAAGGCGACGGCTTTTTCGAGTTGCGGATCGCCGCCGGCCATCACGGCGGCGGGGTCTTGATCAACCTCCACATCGGGCGGGACGCCGATATTTTCGACCGCCCATTCGCCGGCTGGGGAGAAGAAGCCCACCGAGGGGCTGGTGAGCTGGCCGCCGTCCATCAAGGGCGGGATACCGCCGATGCCAACGAGGCCGCCCCAGGTGCGTTTGCCCACCAATGGCCCCAGTTTGAAATCGCGGAACATCCACGGCAGCATGTCGCCGCCGCTGGCGCTGCCTTCGTTGATCAGCATCACCTTTGGCCCCAGCACGCTGGCCGATGGAGTGCGATCGATGCGGCCATAGCGCGGCTGCCACCAATTGATCAGGCGGCGGTTCATCACCTCGATCATGTAGTCCGCTGCCTGGCCGCCGCCGTTGAAGCGATCGTCGATCACCATGCCCTGACGGTCGGTCTGGGCGAAATAATAACGGTTGAAGCTGGTGTAGCCGCCGCCGCCGGTGTTGGGCAGATAGACATACCCCAGCTTGCCGCCCGACAATTTGTCCACGCGGCGGCGATTGTCTTCGATCCAGGTCAGATTGCGCAGGCGGGCTTCGCTGGCAACCGGCACCACCGTTACGTCGCGCGGGCCACTGCCGGCGCGGGTGAGGGTGAGGGTGACGGCCTGATCGGCGGTGCCTTCGAGATGGCGCTGAATATCTTCATCGCCGCGCACATCGGCGCCGTTGATGGCCGTGATGCAATCGCCGGGCTTCACGTCCAGCCCGGGGCGGGCGAGCGGGGCCTTGATATCGGGCGTCCAGGTGCCGCCGTCGTGGATGCGCGCCAGGCACCAGCGGCCGCCTTGCAGTTCATAATCGGCGCCCAGCAACCCGCCCGGCACGCGCTTGGCCGCCGGGATGGCGCCGCCGCCGCCGCGCAAATGCCCGATGGAAAAGCCGGTGAGCGCTTCGTGGAAGAGATAGTTCAGATCGCCGCGTGACTGGATGCCGGGCAAATACGCGGCGAGCGCTTTTTCCGCGCCGGCCACATCATAACCGTGGAAACCCGGATCGTAGAAATAGGCGCGCTGCACCCGCCACATTTCGCGGTACATCTGCGCCCATTCCGCCGCCGGATCGACGCGGACGGACAGCGCATCGGTTTTGATACGCACATCGGGATCGCTGGCCTTGAAGGGTTTGGCGGCATCGGCGACCAGCCAGGTCGATTGCCCGGCCGGGTTGGCAGGCGTGCGGACCAGCAATTTGGTGCCGTCGCCGGACAGGCTGAAATCGGCGGCCTTGTCGAACAGCGTTTCGGTTTTCTTGCCTTCAAGCTGCCAGCGCAGCAGCGTGGCGGCAGGCGCCTCTTCGGCATCAAGATCCATCGCTTCGTTGGCGCGCAGCAGCCACAGGACGCCCGCCTTGCCCGCCACCAGGCCGCGATAATTCGCCGGCGGCAGCGGCAGTGCGGTCATGCGCCGGGCGATCTGATCGAGCGAAAGGCTGGGGAGATCGATCTTCACCGGCGGGATGGCGGGCGCAGGGGCCGGTTTTTTGGCATCCGGCTTTTTCTCGGGTGCAGCGGCCGGGGCGGGCATTTTCTCGTCACCCAGCTCCGGCGCAAACGGCGAAGCGGTGCCGGCGTTCAGCGCCAGCGCATAGATGCTGCTGGTGGGCTGGTACACGTTTGACGACATGTCGAGCGGCAGGATGGCGCCGCCGGCATTGTTGCTGGCGAGGAAATAGAGATATTTTCCGTCCCGATCAAAGGCCGGATCGGCGGCCATCGCCATTGCGTCGGTGATCTGGACGGCTTTGCCAGTGGCAATTTCGTGCAGCATCAACACCGGGAAATGATTGCCGGTCACGCGGGCATAAACCAGCCACTGGCCATCGGGTGACCAGGTCATGCCGCGCCCTGATTGGGCAAAGCCGCCAAAATCGTCGGGCGGGCCGGCGGCGGTGAGCTTGCCTGTCCCCAGATCGAGGATCCAGCTGTTGAGGCGATTGTCCTTGAAGGCAATATGCTTGCCGCCGGGCGCCCACAGGGGATCGGAATAATAAGCCGGATCGGGGCTGAGGGTGTATTTCTTCACCGCTTTGCCGGCACCCTGCTGCGCCGCGACATGCAGGGCATACAGCCCGCTTTCATCGCTGAAATAGGCGATGGACTGGCCATCGGGGCTCCATACTGGCGTGCGTTCCATGGTGCCGGGCGTGGCGGTGATGGTGCGGATGATGCCGTCTTTCACCGGCAGCGTGATGATTTCGCCGTGAGCCTCGACGGCGGCACGCAGGCCGGTGGGTGAAATGGCGGCGGCGCGCACTTCGCTGCCAACACTGGCAACGCGCGGGCGCACGTCGGGCATATCGCCGTCCAGATCGATGGCAACCGCCCTTGGTTCCTCGCCGGGGGTGAGCGTGAAAATGGTGCCCAGCCGATCGAACACCAGGCCTTTGCCGTCGGCTGCGAGGCTGCGGATATCGGAACCGCGGTTCTGCCACACCAGCGCCGTCTGCCCGCTGGCCGGATCGAAGCGATAGACGCTGATCGGCCCCTTGCGGCCCGACAGGAAATAAACCTGACCGCCCAGCCAGACGGGCGAGAAATCCGCGCCGCCGGCCGTGGGCACTTTCTGGGTTTTGAGGCCATCAAGCGCTGTGATCCAGACAGCGCCGGTGAGGCCGCCGCGATAATTGCCCCAGGCAGTGTACCGCGTGTGGTTGAACGAGAAGCCCTGATCCATCGGGGTATAGGCGATCGACCTGCCATCGGGGGACATCATGCCCGACGATGCCATGGGGAGCGGCAATGCTGTTGCCGCGCCGCCGCCCGCATTTACCTGCCACAGCCGTGTGTAGCGGCTGGCCGCGTCGCTGCCCGACCGGAACAGCACGCGCTCGCCATCGGGGCTCCAGCCCACAGCCGCATCGGTGGCGGGGTGGAAGGTCAGCCGTTTTGGCACGCCGCCGGCAACGGCCACGGTGAACACATCGGTGTTGCCATCATATTCGCCCGTGAACGCAATGGTCTGGCCATCGGGGGAAAAGCTGGGCGACTGTTCGATGCCGATGCCGGTGGTAAGCCGCAAGGCTTTACCGCCGCCCCGCGGAGCGGCCCAGATGTCGCCGCCGGAAACAAAGGCAACATGGCTGGCGCTGAGCACCGGCGATTGCAACAGGCGAGCCGGACTGGCCGCCTGCGCGACGCCCGCCGCCATCAGCGCTGCTGCGCCCACACCCGTCCAGCGATGCCTGTTCATTGCGAATGCCACAAATTTCTGATTGGCCGGAACGGTGGCAGCCGATCACCAGCCCGTCAATCACCACCCCGGCT
>NZ_JBDNFM010000230.1:0-11699 GCF_041689835.1 Sandarakinorhabdus sp. | reverse complement strand
CGTTCACGTCAAACTGGTCCTGCACCGCAAACTGGAATGTGCGGGTGTTGTAGTCGTTGTTCCACTGGGTGAAGAACGGGTTGCTCTGGTACGTCAACGCGTTGGTGCCTGGCACCGTCTGGCTGGTACCCATGGTGTAAAACCGGCGGGCCTGTTCGAAATCGTTGTTTTCGTACCAGACATTGAGACGCACCGTGTGCGAATCGAACTTGCCGACAAGATCGCCGATCACGCCCACACGGTACACACCATATTCCGTGGTGCGGAAGCTGAGCGGCGGGCCGCCCGGGCTGGCACGGTAGGGCGTGATCCACGAACCCTGGCCCTTGTTGTTGTGATAATACACCTGCACGCCGGCCGTGATGTTATCCGACAGGGCGCTTTCGAGGCGGGCACCGGTCAGCCAATCGCGGCGCAAACCGCCGGCATCGTAATAAGCATCATCAACGGACGTGTAAGGCGCCGGATATACCGTGCCAAAGGCATTCGGGCCAACCACCACCCCGGTGTCGCCGCGATTGGCACCGATGGTCGCCAAGCGCACAGCAAGCGGGAAATCGTTCGAGATATTGTCGGCGAAATAATCCAACCGGCCCAGCATTTCCTGGCTGAAATCCTGGTAATCGTTTTCCTTGCGATCCGAGAAATTGGCAAAAGCCGTGAGCGTTGTCTTGCTGCCGAGATCGGCGACAAATTTGGCGTTGACCTGGGTAGAGCGTTGTACGCCAAAGCCCTTCCACTTGTCGGCGGTCAGGTGTGCAGCGCTGATATAGGCCTTGAAGCCGCCCAGATCGCCGGTGTCGAGCGTGCCATACACCCGCAGCGTATTGTTATCGCCGTACGTGACATTGCCGGCGACGCCCAGTTCATCTTGCGGCGCGCGGCTGAAGAATTCGATGGTGCCGCCCAGGTTGGACGTGGAGTTCGTGCCCAAGGCGCCGGCGCCCTGGCTCACGCGGGTGCGGCCGATATTGTCGGCGATCACGGCGCGGCTGATGTGCAGGCCGTTGGTGTTGCCATAGCTCATGTCGCCCAGCGGGACGCCATCAAGCGTGAAGCCCAGCTGGTTCTGGTTGAAGCCGCGCAGCGTGATGCGGGTGGACCATTCATACACACCGAAAGGATCGGCCGACTGAAAATTGACGCCCGGCAGTTTCTGGATCGCAATGAACGGGCTGGCACCGGCCACGGTCAGGCGAAGATCTTCGGCCTTGAGCTCGGTCACCTGGCGGACTTCGCCTTTGCCGTACACCACGATTTCAGCATCTTCGGCCACTGCGTCGGCACCGGCGTCGGCACCGGCGGCTTCGGCCGCGCCGGCATCAACGGTGACGATGGCAGGCTGGGCCTGCGCCAGAACCGGGGCTGCAACGGCCGCGCTGGCCAGCAGCGACAAACGAAGAAGTGAGATGCGCATATGTTGATTTTCCCGGTTGTTGAGTTCACCCGGGCTCCTAACAGGCCAATGTTGCAGCGCCATGCCAGAAAGTTGACATTCGTGTTGCTTGTCGATGTCGGATCAAAGACGTTGCTGCAGTGCAACACACCGGCCAGCGCTTGCAGGGTGCTGCAATGAAAAGGCCCGGCGGATGGTGCCGCCGGGCCCGTGTTCATCGCCTGTCAGCCGGCTCGGTTCAGGCGGCGGCTTCTACCCGGTGCAGGGCACACTGGCTCCAGATGTCGGAAAGCGCCATCACCAGCTTGTCGATGTCGTCGTCGCTGTGCACCGGGCTGGGCGTGATGCGCAGGCGTTCGGTGCCCACCGGAACAGTGGGGTAATTTATCGGCTGCACATAGATGCCATGATTATCCATCAGCCAGTCGCTGATCATCTTGGCTTTCTTGGCATCGCCCACCATCACCGGAATGATGTGGCTGGGATTGTCCATTTGCGGGATGCCGGTCGTGCGCAACGCGGCACGCACCTTGGCCACGCGCTCTTGTTGGCGCTTGCGCTCGAACGGGCTGTTTTTCAGGTGCCTCACCGATGCCAGCGCACCAGCAGCGATCGCCGGCGGCAGCGCGGTTGTGAAGATGAAACCGCTGGCAAAGCTGCGCACGAAATCGCACAGCGCCGTCGATCCCGCGATATAGCCGCCGACCACACCAAAGGCCTTGGCCAACGTGCCTTCGATCACCGTCAGTTCGTCCATCAGGCCTTCACGCTCGGCAACGCCGCCGCCGCGCGGGCCATACATGCCCACCGCGTGCACCTCATCGATATAGGTCATGGCGCCGTGCTTTTTGGCTACGTCGCAAATTTCCTTTATGGGGGCGATGTCGCCGTCCATCGAATACACGCTTTCGAACGCCACCAGCTTGGGCACGTCGGCCTCATACTGGCTCAGCAGCCGATCCAGATCCTCCGGGTCGTTGTGCTTGAACACTTCGCACTTGGCGCGGCTGTGGCGGATGCCTTCGATCATGGAAGAATGGTTGAGCGCGTCGGAAAACACGACACAGCCCGGGATCTTGGACGCCAACGTCGACAGCGCCGCCCAGTTCGAGACATAGCCCGAGGTGAACAGCAGCGCGTCTTCCTTGCCGTGCAGATCGGCCAGTTCCAGCTCGAGCTGGCGGTGCACATGCATGGTGCCGGAGATGTTGCGGGTGCCGCCGGCACCAGCGCCCGACTTGTCGAGTTCCTCGTGCATGGCATGCAGCACGTCAGGGTGCTGGCCCATGCCGAGATAATCGTTGGAGCACCACACAGTCACATGCTGGGTGGTGCCATCCTCGCGGTAGCGGGTGGCGTGCGGATAATTTCCCTGGTGGCGCTGGAGTTCGGCGAAGACGCGGTAATTCCCGCGTTCCTTCAGCCCGTCGAGCGCTGCCTGGAAGTGAGCTTCAAAATTCATTCAACTTCTCCCACTGTGTGCATTGCACAGTGCTTTTTCCCATCGCAAGTCGATTCGTTTCATTCTGGGGCAACATCTGGCCCGTTATCCCGGCATCTTCCGGAACCAAGGCTGCAGCCTTGCGCCGTTCATGGTCTGGCACGGCCCAGCGGAAAATCGCCGTGTCCTGCCACGGCACCACCAGAAAGCCGTGTTCGAGGAAGGCCAACGCCACCAGCGCAAATGCCAGCGCATAGCCGGTGGCGACGCCGCCGCGGCTACTCAAGGCCAGATCAGCCAACCAAGCCGCAACCACGGCGATGCCGGAGACGGACAGTATGAAAAACCAGCGCGGCTGACCCACGCGAAAATAACTAGCAAGATAGCGCATGTGATCCGGCATCATTTCAGTCGACAGATGTGGCACACCGGCAAAAATATTGAACTTGGCCGAAAGCCGCATGACAAAAAGCAGCAGGAAGGTGAGCGTTGCGGTCTGGTTGGCCTTGCCCCACGTCGCGGCGGCGATCACGGCCAGGCAGGCGAACATGGCCACTTCATGATAAATCAGTGTTGCTGCCGCCAAGCGAAACCGCCGCCAGCCGTGGGCACCGGGCGGGCAGGATTTGCGGTTCGGGCCAGTGACAAAGCCCATCAGAAACGACAGTTCGTGCCAGCCCCACAGCACCAGTGCGCAGGCAAAGGCCACATACGCCGCCCAGGGGCTGGTTTCTTCAGCGGTGGTGATGATGCCGCCCATGGCAAATCCAGATGCTATCGTGGCCAGAGTGATGCTTACGGGCCAAGTGTGGCTGGGCAATTTGTCCAACCACAGCACAAAGCCGGTGGCCACGAACCAGAGGACCGTCGCAAACAGCAGAGGCAAGGCAAATTCCGTCACGATGCGCCTGGGCCGGTTACCAAACCGGTGCCATGCGCACGTTCGGGGTCACGTCCATCTTGTCCACCGGGTGCAGATAGAGGCGAACGAAAGTGGCAGCGGCTTTGAGTGACAGTCCGATGCGCTTGATCTTGCCCACCATACCGCCTTGCGCCACCGCCGCATCAATGCCGTCGCTGGTTTGGCGTATGGATTCCAGCAGCGCCCGATAGCTTGGCGCATCGGATTGCACCGCGATCGGGAACACCTGCTGCGTGATATCCGTGGTGATGCGGAACACCTTGAAGCCAAATTCGGTCGGGTTGATACCAAAGGCATTGTACAGCGCCGGCCGCTTGTGATCGCGCACATACATCGTGGCGTATACGGCGTTCAGGAAGAAACGGATCCACAGCACATTGAAGCCGCTGGTCAGCTTGGGATCGGACCGCATCAGCAGGGCAAAAGCCTCGCCGTGCCGATACTCGTCGTTGCACCATTCCTGGAACCACTTGAAGATCGGGTGAAAGCGCTTTTCCGGGTGGGCTTCAAGGTGGCGGTGGATGGTGATGTAGCGAGCGTAACCGATCTTTTCGGAAAGCTAGGTGGCATAGAAGATGAACTTCGGCCGGAAATAGGTGTATTTCTTGGTCTTGGTCAGAAAGCCCAGATCGATGCCGATGCCGGCGTCTTTCAGACTGTCGTTGATGAAGCCGGCATGGCGGCTTTCGTCGCGTGCCATCAGCCGGAACAGCGCCTTGGCATCCGGGTTCTGCATGCGCTTGGTGATTTCGGCGTAAAGAATGCAGCCAGAAAATTCCGACGTCATCGACGACACGAGGAAATCGACGAACTCCTGCCTCAATTCCGGATCCATGGCGGCGATCACGCCGTCAAATTCGGGCGTGCGCTTGAAATGCTTCTTGTTGGGATCGGCCTGCATTTCGGCAATCAGGCTGTCCCACTCCGCGCGCACGCCCGACACGTCGATCTTGTCCATCGCGTCGTAATCGGTGGTGTAAAAGCGCGGGCTGAGTACGGTGTCTTGCCGGGCGATGGCCAAAGCGTCGTCCTGCGTGATTTCGGTGCCGGCATCTATGGGAGTGACGGCGTTCATCACGGCTTCTCCGAGCTGAAGGTGATTTCGTAAAGTTCGGTCAGTTCCAGCTGGGCCTTCATTCTAGTCCACAGCCGGCCGAAGGGGGTGGCTTTCCACACGGTCGCCGGGCGGCGCAGGGTGAGGCGTTCGCCAAAGGGCAGTTTCACCGCGTCGCCGTGCACCTTCACCTGGTCACCCGGCCCCAGTTCGACATCGCCATCCAGTTCGACATGTGCGTGCAGATTGTCGAAGCTATGCTCGATCTCGATCGTGCACAGGGTGTCGAAACGCTCGCGGGTGAACAGGCCCATCAGGCACCCCCGGCAAGAAACGGCATCGACGACGGCGCCGGCGCGGCCGGCGTGATCGGCTGGTCCGGCACGCCGGGGCCGCCGGGCTGATACGGTTCCAGCAGTTGCGCAAAGGCAGCGCGGTTCGTCGAACCAAAACTGCCCAGCTCGATGATGCGGCCGGTGGACACGTCGGTGAGCGTCAATGCGCCGTCGGCCCATTGTGCCACTTTCACCAAGCCGGCGCGGTCCACTTCCTTGAGGCGGCGTTCGCGCATCAGGCCGCGCATCACGCCGCGGATGAAGCCGGTATTGCTGCCGGGCGGGAACACGAACACCAATTTGCCTGCCGCCACATCAGTCGCCAGCAGGGCGCCATCGGCGCGATCTTCGAAGCGGAAATCACGCGACACAACGATGGCCACCTGCCGCCGTTCCCGCGATTGCGGCGCGGTTTCCGCTGCCGGCAACACACCCAGACGGATCCCGCCGACAGTGACAATCGACAGCGTGATGAGGGCGCCGGCCGCATAAAGCGCTGATTTTGGGAAGCGTTCGTTGGTGAACTCAACGCTCATGCCGCTGCCTCTACAAGTGCTGGCACAGGGGCTGGCACGGCGGCGGCATCGCGAGTGGCCGCGACGCGGGCCGGATCGGCCTTGGCCAGCGCATCGGCGAGCTGCGGCACGAACGCTTCCGGCACAGCGCGCAGCATCGGCTGCGGCGAGCCGAATTTCCACGGCCGCGCGTGCGGCCACATCTGCAGATAGGCCAACGGAAAACGCACCGTGGGGGTGAGCGAGACATCGACGAACCCAGTGCCCGCCGGCTTGACATCGGCGGTGCCAACCAGCGCCAGCGGCACGTTCACGCATTTCGGCAGCGCCACACCGAAACGCAGCACCACGCGCTTGTTGGTCAGAGTATAAATGGTGGATTTCGCCTGCGCCCGTGCCAGCACCGCCAGCACGCCAAGGCCCAGCAAGGCAACGGCCATCGTGGTCAATGCGCCGACGACGCCAGTACCGCCGGCCACGAAGGCCATGCCGGCAACAACCACGAACCAGGCCGCGACAAGGCGGGTGTGAAAAACACCGCGCGCCACGCCGCGCCAATCGGGCGCGCCTTGCCAAAGGATTTCCTCCCCCGGCGGCAGCCGTCCGGGCAGACCCGGAATTGGCTCATCATCATATTCAATCGACACGAAAAGGCTCCGTCATTCCGTTCCACTGCCAGCCGTGGCCGGCCAGTCTTGCAACTGGCCTCGCCGGAGACTGGATCAGATCAGCGGTTCAGCCCGCGCGGGGGTTGCCCACAGATAGCCAGCGCCAAAATAGGCCGTGATCTTTTCCTCTTCGAGCAGGGTGACCTGATCGAGCGACTTGGTGCGCGGCACCCCGGCAAACTGGGCCCCGGTGATGGCATCAGTCACAACGCCGCTGCGCGACACTTCAACCATGGCCATCGGCATCAGCACGGTGCCGGTGCCGCCGGCAAGATCGATTTCGAGATAACGCAGGACCGATTCAGCACGGTCCATCCACAGTTCCTTCACCGTGCCGGCCTTGCCGCCATCGAGGCCGACAACCGGCAGGCCGCGCGGATCGACGTCGTTGGGGTGCACGGTTACCGGGTGGCCTATGAGGCGAAGCGGCACGATACGCGGCTCGCCGTGCATGTCCAGATCCGGGCGATCGGCACGCTGCGCGATCGACGCTGGGCCCACACCCGAAGTCAGCTTGTCACCCACCACATCCAGCGGTTCACCCGGCCAGATGCGCGTCAGCACATTGGTCGGCATTTCATCGCGGTCGTTGGGGTTCGGCATCATCACCTCGCCCAGCCCGTGCGGCAGCACGAATGTTTTGGGCGGCTTGAAAAACAGGGGTTCGCTGCCGCCATGAAGGGCGCCGGACAGATCGTCTTCCACAGGATAGCCTTCACGGCGATCTTCACCGCGCAAGTACCAGACCAGTCCCAGGAAAAACAGAAAGAAGGCAAAGAAAGTAAGTTCGGCGATATCCAAACCACCAACCAGATGCACGTTCGTCATGCGAGGCGTCTCCCCTCAAGAAATTGCCGGATGCAGCCAAGCGGTGCCGCGACAGGCCAGCGCGTATCCCCAAGCCCTGCAATCCTCGCGCCAGAGAACGGCAGAGCGGCTCTTTGTGTGGCCAACAGCGGCGACATGCCGCTGCCACACCACGATGCAAGCACGTCAGCTTAGAGCAGAAGGTGACGCGATTGCAATCTTTTGCGCCAATTTCGCCCGCTTTTTCCTGTTGCCGTGCTGGCCTTTGTCAAATCCGGGCGACACCCCAGCTGTATGTCGCCCGATGTTGCCCCATCAGCGGCGGCAAATATCATCATCCCAGCAGCACTTCCTGGGCGTGGCTGGTGTAAAATCCGCGGCTGACGCGCTGGTCACGGCCCAGCCGGGCGTGCGGCACGCTGCGCGACAAACGCGCCTTCAACAGATCATGCGCCACCGGCACGATGCTGGGCGAGCGGTCGTTTTTTGGGAAAAATTGGCCGATTGCCCGTGCCGTGCGCAGCAGGGGGGTTCCGGGTGCAAAGGTGAACAGCATCGAATTGCGCGCGCGTTCGGCCAGCCGGGCGATGGCCGCTGCAATCTGATCGCTTTCGTAATGGATCAAAACGTCCATCGAGACGATGTGATCGAAATCGCCAAATCCGGCATCGAGCATGTCACCGGCATGCAGAGAAATGTTGCCCTTCACGTCGTCAGGCAGCCGCTCGCGGCCGATCTGGATCAGTTGCGGCGACACATCGATGCCCACCACGTGTGCGCCGCGGCGCGCGGCTTCGATGGCCAGCATGCCGGTGCCGCAGCCGGCATCAAGGATGCGCCGGCCCGTGAGATCCTGCGGCAGCCAGCTGAGCAGGGTGTCCCGCATTTCCGTGCGGCCGGCGCGCACCGTGGCGCGGATTTTCGAGACCGGCGCATCGCTGGTCATCGCCGCCCAGGCGCCGAGCGCCGTCGAATCGAAATACGTCTCCAGCTTGGCGCGCTTGGCTTCCCAACCGGCGGCCTGCCTCGGACCATGGGCATTAATGCTCACTCGAAACCAAGGAAATCGAAGATCTCGCGATCCTTCATCGGCGCGGCCATGCAGGGCTCCACTCCGGCCCACAACAGCGCTGCGAGGCGCTTGTATTCGACCTGCACGGCCAGAATTTCCGGCGATTCGTCCATTTCAAAAATGGTGCATTTTTTCAACCGGCTGCGGCGGATGGCATCCAGATCGGGAAATTGCGCCAGCCGATCAATGCCAGTGGCAGCGGCAAAACGGTCGATCTCGTCGGTGTTGGCCGAACGATTGGCGATGCAGCCTGCCAGTCGCACTTCGTAGTTTTTCGATTTGGCCTGAATGGCGGCCATGATCCTGTTCATCGCGAAGATGCTGTCGAAATCGTTGGCCGTCACCACGATGGCGCGATCGGCATGCTGCAGCGGCGCTGCAAAGCCGCCGCACACCACGTCGCCCAGCACATCGAAAATCACCACGTCGGTATCTTCAAGCAAGTGGTGCTGCTTGAGCAGCTTCACCGTCTGGCCAACAACATAGCCGCCGCAGCCGGTGCCTGCCGGCGGGCCGCCGGCTTCCACACACATGACGCCGTTGAAACCCTCGAACATGTAATCGTCGGGGCGCAATTCCTCGTGGTGAAACTCATGCTGTTCCAGCACGTCGATCACGGTGGGCATCAATTTCTTGGTGAGCGTGAACGTGCTGTCGTGCTTGGGGTCGCAGCCGATCTGCAACACCCGCTTGCCCAGCAGCGAGAACGCCGCCGACAGATTGGATGAGGTGGTGGATTTGCCGATGCCGCCCTTGCCGTACACTGCAAACACCTTGGCACCGGTGATCCTCTGGCTCGGGTCAAGCGCGACCTGCACGCTGCCTTCACCGTCGCCCGGAAGACCATTGGGGCCAATTTTGCGGGTCTTGTCGATAATCAGGGTCATTGCACTCTTCCTCAAGCCGCCATGGTCGTGGGCGGCGCGACACCTTCAAGTTGATCTTCAATTGCGTCGGTGGCAGCCTGCAGGGCGGCCAACGTCTCGGCATCGGGCTGCCAGAAATTCCGCTCCGCCGCTTCGATCAGGCGATTGGCGATTTTGGCAGCAGCGCGCGGGTTCATTTCGGCAATGCGCTGGCGCATCGCTTCGTCCAGCATATAGGTTTCGCTGATGCGCTGATACACCCACGGATCGACCTGCCCGGTGGTGGCCGACCAGCCGGTGGTGGTGGTCACCGCCGCTTCGACTTGGCGCACGCCTTCATAGCCATATTTCAGCTGCGCTTCGATCCACACCGGATTGAGCGTGCGGGTGCGGGTTTCCAGTGCCACCTGCTCCTGCAGGCTGCGCACCTTGCCGCTGCCTTGCGTCTGATCGCCGATATACACCGGCGCTGCCTCGCCGCCCTTGGCGCGGGTGATGGCACGGCTGATGCCGCCCAGCGTATCGACATATTGATCGATCGTGGTGATGCCCAGTTCCACCGATTCCAGATTTTGATACGCGCAATCGACAGTTTTCAGCGCGCTGGCGAGCAAGCCGGGCTGGCGATTGGGCTTGCCGTCAACGCCGTAGGCATAGCCTTTCTGCTTTTCGTACGTGTCGGCCAGTTCATTGGGATCAGTCCAGCCGCCGCTATCGATCAGCAAATTGACGTTGGCGCCGTAACTGCCCTCGGCGTTGGAATAAACACGCAAGGCCGCCGTCGCCATGTCGCAGCCATGTTCTTGGCTGTACGAAAGGCTGTGCTTGCGGACAAAGTTCGCCTCCGGCGGTTCATCGGCTTCGGAGGCGAGCAGCGCGGCTTCGGCCAGCATCCTGGTTTGAAGCGGCAGCAGATCGCGGAACACGCCGGACAGCGTCACCAGCACGTCCACGCGCGGGCGGCCGAGTTGTTCGAGCGGAATCAGTTCCGCCCCGGCCAGCCGGCTGTAACTGTCAAATCGCGGTTTGGCCCCCATCAGCGCCATCGCCTGCGCCACCTGCGCGCCTTCACTTTTCAGATTGTCGGTACCCCACAGCACCATGGCGACGGTTTCCGGCAGCTTACCGGCGTCTTCAAGGGCGCGATCAAGAATGCGCTCCGCCTGCGCCGCACCGTCCCTGCAGGCATAAGCCGAAGGCAGGCGGAACGGATCAAAGCCGTGGATGTTGCGCCCCGTGGGCAGGATTTCCGGATCACGCAAGATGTCGCCGCCGGCCACAGGCGGCACATAGCGGCCATCAAGGGCGCGGATCAGCCCGTTCATTTCGTGATTGACCGACAGCGCGGCATTCAGCTTGGCGAGCTCGATCAGCACCGGCGTGTTGGGCACGATGCGGCCGTTGATCAGTTTCTCGATGGTGTCGCGGTCGATGGCCTCGCCCGCGCCCCCCAAGCCAGACGTGCGCGCCTGGGCGCTGGCGGCCAGCATGTCGATGCGGGCGTCTTCGCTTTCGGCGTCGCCAAACACGTGCAGGCCCTGCGGGATCAACTCGCGTTCGATTTCATATAATTTGGCGGCAAGCTGCGAGATATCGCTGCTGTCCAGATCGATGGCCTCGGCCTGCTCGCGGATGATCTCTTCCAGCCCCGGCAAGTCCGAGCTGCCGGGCTCGGTCGCACGCCAGCGGTCAACGCTGGCCTTGATGTCCGACAGCCCTTTGTAGAGGCCCGAATTGGTCAATGCCGGGGTGAGATACGATACCAGGGTCGCGCCCGAACGCCGCTTGGCCAGCACACCTTCGGATGGATTGTTGGCGGCATAAAGATAGATGTTGGGCAAATCCTGGATGATGCGTTCCGGCCAGCAGCTCATGGTCATGCCGGTCTGCTTGCCGGGCATGAATTCCAGGCTGCCGTGGGTGCCCCAGTGGATCACGGCGTGGGCGCCAAAATCATTCCGGATCCAGCGGTAAAACGCCATGAACGCGTGGGTAGGGGCAAAACGGCCATCGAACAGCAGCCGCATCGGATCGCTTTCGTAACCGTTGGCCGGCTGGATGCCGACAAACATGTTGCCGAACTGCGCGCCGGTGATCAGCACGTTTTTGCCATCGGATTGGAACTTGCCCGGCGCCGGGCCCCACTCCTGCTCGATCTCGGCCAGATACGGCTCGGTGGCGACTATGCGATCTGCCGGCACAAAGGCGTGAACATTGGCTTCCTGGCCATATTGCATGGCGTTGCCGCCAATCACGCGGCGGCGCACCTCGTCCGAATTGGCGGGCACCTCCACGTCATAACCTTCAGCCTTCAGCCGGACGAGCGTGCGGTGCAGCGAATCGAACACGGCCAGAAACTGCGCCGTGCCGGCGGCGCCGCCGTTGGGCGGAAAGTTGAACAGTACGACTGCGAGCTTGCGTGTCCGGTTGGCGGCGCGGCGCAAGGCAACCAGCTTCACCATCTTGTCGGCCATCGCCTCGGCCCGTTCCGGGCACGACTGCATGGCGCGCACGCCATCAGACGCCGACCCGGTGCACTGCCGCGAACAGCCAGTGCAGGCTTCGCCGCCCGCATCGCTGCGCCCGCCAAACACCATTGGCTGGGTTCCGCCGTCCAATTCTG
>NZ_JBDNFM010000229.1:0-2976 GCF_041689835.1 Sandarakinorhabdus sp. | reverse complement strand
GGTGCACCCTTGCCGGAATGGAAAACCATGCCCGACGGCCCGATCACCGGGTCCCAATAATAAACCGGCTGTTCCATCCCGGGCGCCTGCGTGGCGTTGCCGGCAATCGGCTTGCCGCTGTATTCCTCGCCGTAGCCGATGCTGGGCCAGCCATAATCGCGGCCCATCTGGATCTGGTTCAGCTCGTCACCGCCCTGCGGGCCGTGTTCCACTTCCCACAGCCGGCCGCGCGCATCCAGGGCGGCGGCCTGCACGTTGCGATTGCCATAAGACCAGATTTCCGGCCGCACGCCGGCTGCATTCACGAACGGGTTGTTTCTGGGGACCGTGCCATCGCGGTTAACCCGCACGATCTTGCCGATCAAACTGTCCATCTTCTGCGACTGTACGCGGCCGGGCAGAATGGAACGATCGCCTAGTGTGATGATCAGCGAGCCATCTTTGGGAAACACCAGCCGGCCGCCATAATGCTGGCTGGAATCGAGCGTGGGCAGTTGGTGAAAGATCACCGCCACATCGCGCATCTCGCTGCCCACCAGATGACCGCGCGCCACCGCAGTGCCGTTGCCGGCCGCGGTTTCATTGGCGCGTGGTTCGGCATAGCTCCAATAAATCCAGCCATCGCCAGGGTTGGCAACGCCCAGCATACCGCCCTGATTGCGGGCATCGGTGGCGGGCGTGCCCGTTACCGGCGTCTTGTTGCCATTGGCGGCCACGATGGTCAGCCGGCCAGCGGCCTTCTCGCTCACCAAAAAGCGCTTGCCGTCGAGCAACGCCGCGCCCCACGGCTTGTTCAGGCCCGTCGCCACTTCGGTCACCTGCAGTTTCGTGCGCGCCGTTACCGCTTCAGCGCGGGTCTGGCCGGCGAAGGCAGGCTTGTTTTCGGGAACGTTGGGCGCGGCCTGAGTAACCGGGGCAGCAAATGCGGGCGCGGCAATCAGGCCAGCGAGGATCAGGGTGCGCAGCATGAGGTTCTCCTTTGCCCCGGCTTATGCGGCGCGGCGGGAATGCGGGCAAGAGGGTGTGACGGGGATGTGTGTCTACCCAAATCAAAACGGGCAGCCGCTGCGGCCGCCCGTTCCGATCGTCAAATACGGTGGCTCAGTGTTGCGTCGCCGGCATGTGGATCTCAAGGCCGTCCAGCGCCGCGCTCGCCTTGATCTGGCACGCCAGCCGGCTGTTCGGCTTGGCGGTGTCTGCCAACTCGATCATCGCGTCCTCCTGCTCGGAACGAGTCCCCGTCAGGGCTTCCCATTGTTCGGGAATATAGCAGTGGCACGTGGCGCAGGCCGCGTTGCCGCCGCAGTCACCATCGATGCCGGGCACATTGTTTTGCAATGCCCCTTCCATCAGGTTTTCACCGTCTGGCACATTGACTTCGTGGCGAGCACCATTGTGCTCGACGTAAATGATCTTGACCATCTGTTCCTCGTTTCAAGCAGGCCAAATCAAGCCGGAATGCGGACCATCATCTTCTTGTAACCGCGCACGAACGCACTCGGCACCCGTTCCGGCTCTTCCAGCACTTCGATGGTGTCGAAGCGCTTGGCGATTTCCTCCCACAGGATCTTCAGCTGCAATTCCGCCAGGCGGTTGCCCACGCAGCGGTGGATGCCAAAACCAAAGCTCATGTGCTGGCGGGCGCGCGGCCGGTCGATGATGAAGGCATCTGGATCGGTGAGCACGCTGTCATCACGGTTGGCCGATGTGTACCACATCACCACCTTGTCACCCTTGTGGATAAGCTGCCCGCCCAAAACGGTGTCTTGCAGGGCAGTGCGGCGCATGTGGGCCAGCGGCGTCTGGTAACGGATGATTTCCGAAACCATGTTTTCCACCAATCCGTGATTGGCACGCAGTTTGGCATATTCGCCCGGGTTCTGGCTGAGGAAATACAGGCCGCCGGTGATCGAATTGCGGGTGGTATCATTGCCGCCCACGATCAGCAGCACCAGATTGCCCATGAATTCCATCGGCGGCATGTTGCGCGTTGCCGGATTGTGGGCGAGCATCGAAACAAGATCGCCGGTCGGTTCGGCATTCACCCGCTCGTTCCACAGCATGGTGAATTCCTGCAGCATGCCCAAAAGGATGCCCTGGCGTTCTTCCTTCGTCGGGGCGCCCGGCAGTTCCGGATCCGATGTCGAAATGTCCGACCAATAGGTCAGCATGCGGCGGCGTTCCTGGGGCCAACCAAACAGCGTGGCCAGCATGCGGCTGGTCAGTTCGATGGAAACCAGATCCACCCAGTCAAAAGCCTCGCCGCGCGGCAGGCCATCGAGCACTTCAGCGGTGCGCTCACGGATCAACGCCTCGTAGCTGGCCAGATTCTGGCCCGAAACGATCGGGTTGACGGCCTTGCGCTGCACGTCATGCTTGGGCTGATCCATGGCGATGAACATCGGCATGATGAAATCGGAATCCATGTCGAACAGCGTGATGCCGCCCAGCATCGCTTCGGAACTGAACACCTGATGGTTGGTGTCCACTGCCATGACGTCGTTCCAGCGCGTCACGTTCCAGAAACCGCGGTGGCGCTCGCTGTTCACGCTGGTGAAAAACACTGGTGCTTCGGCGCGCAGGCGCTTGAAATAAACATGGTTGGTATCGGATTCCCACCACAGCGGATCAGCGATATCAACTTCGGCAAGCGGCACACTGGCCAGATATGCCTCCAGCGTCGCCGTGTCGTGGTTGGGCAAATCGGGCCGAATGCGCGGCGGGAACGGCCAGCTCACGCTGCCTTGCGGCAGGGTTTGGGTGGTGCGGGTATCGGTCAGTTGCGTGGCCATGCGGTCCTCCGTTGCCCCGGTCGGGGAATGGTGCATCTCTCATTTACGGAGATACACTACGCAAAGGCGGTATTCCAGCCAAAAATACGGACACGGCCTCCGCATTTGTGCGGAGAAGACAGATGCAACTTATGGTGACGCCACACAGTACGTGAGCTTGCACAACAAGGTTGTGCCGCGGACC
>NZ_JBDNFM010000228.1:0-1990 GCF_041689835.1 Sandarakinorhabdus sp. | reverse complement strand
TCATCGTCCTCATCGTTGTTGGGGTCCTGCTCTGGCTGGTCAACAACAAGATTCCGATGGACGGCACGATCAAGACGATCATCAACCTGGTGGTGATTATCGCTGTCATCGTCTGGCTGCTGCGCAGTTTCGGCATCCTTTCAATCTGATACCCCGCGACGCGGTGCCGCTTGGCGGGGCGGCACCCGCGCGCTACACCCGAAACGTGTCAACCGCCCTCACCTTGTTGCTTGCCGTCATGTCGATGGCGCTTATCATCGCCGCCCGGTACCTCGCGGTATCGGGCGGTTTTGCATTGCTCACACAGCGCCGCGGTGTGAAGGACGGCCCGGCCGATCCCGCCAAACGCCAGCGCCAGATACGCGATGAAATCCGCTGGTCGCTGATCTCCGCCGCCATTTACGCCGTGCCCGCCGGCCTCGCCATCGAGGCTTGGCGTGCCTGGGGCTGGACCCAGATCATGGTGACAATCGATGGCCCCCTGCAGGCCGCGTGGCTGCCGCTGTCCATCCTTGTCTATCTGTTCGCGCACGATACGTGGTTCTACTGGACGCACCGTTGGATGCACCTGCCCCGCCTGTTCAAGGCCGCCCACGCCGTCCACCACGCCAGCCGCCCGCCAACGGCCTGGGCCGCCATGAGCTTCCATCCCTGGGAAGCCATTTCCGGCGCCGTCCTGATCCCGGCGCTACTGTTCATCATCCCCATCCACATCGGCGCACTGGCCGCCGTGATGCTGGTCGCCACCATCATGGGCGTTACCAACCACATGGGCTGGGAAATGTTCCCCAAATCCTGGGTGGCGGGCTGGTTCGGCCGCCACTTCATCAGTGCATCGCATCACGAAGCCCATCACCGCCACTACACCTGCAATTACGGCCTGTATTTCCGGTTTTGGGACAAGGTGTGCGGCACCGATCGCGGCCTTGCCAACTGGGGCCAGCGGGCTTAAGCCAAACTATTCCCCGGGGGGCCGACCATATCGGCTGAGAGTGGGCTGCATGGCCCTGACCCGCCGAACCTGATCCGGTTGACACCGGCGGAGGGAGGGAGGCCGCGAGCCAACGCGCGCCATCCTTGTCCGTTTTTGGAAGGATGCACACCATGGCCGATATCAACAGCAAGCTGGAAATGCCGGTCACCACTGGCCCGCTTCCAGGCAGCCGCAAAGTCCACGTTGCCGGCAGCCTGTTTCCCGAACTGCGCGTCGCCATGCGCGAAGTCGTGCTGGAGCCATCGGCCAAGGAACCGCCGGTGCGCATCTATGATACGTCGGGCATCTATACCGACAGCAACGCGGTGATCGATATCGCCGCCGGCCTGCCGCCGCTGCGCACCGCCTGGATCGAAGCACGCGGCGATGTGGAGCGTTACCCCGGACGCGACGTGAAGCCCGAAGACAATGGTATATTCGGCGGCCTGAAACAGCCCGAAGTGCAGCAGTTCCCCAACGTCAACGCCATGCCGTGGCGCGCAAAAAACTTCGGTTTCGGGTCAAGCCCCGCCGTCACCCAGATCGCCTATGCCCGCCGCGGCATCATCACCGCGGAAATGGAATATGTCGCCATCCGCGAAAACATCGGCCGCGCCCAAATCGCCGGCCACATCCGCGACGGCGAAGATTTCGGCGCCGAAATCCCCGATTATGTCACGCCGGAATTCGTCCGCAGCGAAATCGCCCGCGGCCGCGCCATCATCCCGTCCAACATCAACCACCCCGAAGCCGAACCGATGATCATCGGCCGCAATTTCCTGGTGAAAATCAACGCCAACATCGGCAACAGCGCCGTCGCCTCCTCCATCGCCGAGGAAGTGGAAAAGATGGTGTGGGCCACCCGCTGGGGCGCGGATAACGTGATGGACCTTTCGACGGGCCGCAACATCCACAACACCCGCGAATGGATCCTGCGCAACAGCCCGGTGCCCATCGGCACCGTGCCGATCTACCAGGCGCTGGAAAAGGTGAACGGCGTCGCCGAAGATCTGAATT
>NZ_JBDNFM010000227.1:0-12917 GCF_041689835.1 Sandarakinorhabdus sp. | reverse complement strand
AGTTCGATATGGACAACGGCGGGCGTGTTGTCGCGGGTGTTCACCCGGGGAAAGGCGGGATCGGCGACGATCGAAGCGCGCAGCTTGTTGTGCGGATCGAGATAGGCCCTGCGCACGCCCTCATTTACCATTTCCTGAACGGTTTTCGTGGCTTGCCAGCGAACATTCATGCCGACTTTGACGAATGCCACCACAATGCCGGTATCCTGGCAAACCGGGCGATGCCCTTGGGCACACATGCGGCTGTTGGTGAGTATCTGGGCGATCGCGTCCTTGGCAGCAGGCGATTCTTCCAGTTCATGGGCGCGGCCAAGGGCGCGGATGTAATCCATCGGGTGAAAATAGCTGATGTATTGCAGCGCATCCGCCACGGATTCGATAACGTCTGCCTCGCGGATCACGGTCATGGGGCGGGTCCTGTTGTTTTTGGGTCACTTGAAAGCCGTCAAAGGTTAGGCGCGGTGCGGCCAAGCGTCTATATCCAGCGCGGCGGCTGGCTTGGGAAACAGTGCGGCAATTCTGCGCAAACCCTTGATGAAACGAATCCCCGGAGATCTGTGCGATCCGCGATTCCGCCGTTTCGGCCGACGTCAAGCAAACATTGGGGCTTGCGCGTTGAACCGGCTGTGGCACTATCAATAGCGTATCGGGGTCCACCAGACACAAATTGTGGTGGTTTCGAGCGGGGAGCACACAAGTGGCCGGGCGAGCCAGCCTGTGGATATCGGGGACAAGTGCCGCTGCGGCAAAGATGGCGCGTGACCCCGATTTGTTCCCTCCGTATGATTAACAGGCAAGATTAAAATGAGCGAGTTTCGCATGACTGACAGCAGCGCCGGCCTTACCACCGCCGATAATACCCTCGAGGTTGCCGGGAGCGGCGAGGCCTTGGCGGCCAGCTTGGCGGCCAGCGTGTTGGCTCAAGCCGCTGCGTCTGCGGCAAAGGTCACCACCAGGCCGGGCAGCAGCGACATCATGCCGTGGAAATTTCCGGTGACGGTGGACCGCAGCCGCGACGCGCTGCTCACCGCTTTCGGTAAGGACACGCTGGACGACCGCTATCTGTTGCCGGGCGAATCTTATCAGGATTTGTTTGCCCGCGTCGCGACAGCCTATGCCGACGATGCCGGGCACGCTCAGCGCCTTTACGATTACATCAGCCAATTGTGGTTCATGCCGGCAACGCCGGTGCTGTCCAACGGCGGCACCGGGCGCGGCCTGCCGATCAGCTGCTATCTCAACAGCGTCTCCGATAGCCTGGACGGCATTGTCAGCACCTGGAACGAGAATGTATGGCTCGCTTCGCGCGGCGGCGGCATCGGCACCTACTGGGGCCGGGTGCGCGGCATCGGGGAGCCGGTGGGCCTGAACGGCAAGACCAGCGGCATCATCCCGTTCGTGCGGGTGATGGATTCGCTCACGCTCGCCATTTCGCAGGGTTCGCTGCGGCGCGGTTCGGCGGCGGTCTATCTCGACATCACGCACCCGGAGATCGAGGAGTTCCTCGAAATCCGCAAGCCGTCGGGCGATTTCAACCGCAAGGCATTGAATTTGCATCACGGCGTCCTGATCACTGATGCGTTCATGGCAGCGGTGCGTGATGGCACCAGCTTTGATCTGATCAGCCCCAAGACCGGCGAAAAGCGGGCCGAGGTCGATGCCCGCGCACTCTTCACCAAGCTGGTGGAAACCCGCCTGTCCACCGGTGAACCCTACATTATCTTCATCGATGAGGTGAACCGCACGATGCCCAAGCACCAGCGCGATCTGGGGCTGAAGGTATCGACGTCGAATCTCTGCTCGGAAATCACCCTGCCCACCGGGCCGGACCATCTTGGCAATGATCGCACAGCCGTGTGCTGCCTGTCGTCGCTCAATCTGGAAACCTGGGATCAGTGGAACGGCGATCCGCGTTTTATCGAAGATTGCATGCGCTTCCTGGACAACGTGTTGCAGGATTATATCGACCGCGCCGAACCGGCGATGGCGCGCGCGGCCTATGCTGCATCACGCGAACGCTCGGTGGGCCTGGGCGTGATGGGCTTGCACAGTTTCTATCAGGCGCGCGGGCTGGCATTCGAAGGCGCCATGGCAAAAAGCTGGAACATCAAGATGTTCAAGCATATCCGTGCTCAGGTCGATCAGGCGTCGATGAACCTGGCGATTGAGCGTGGACCGTGCCCGGATGCCGCCGACATGGGCGTGATGGAGCGCTTTAGTTCCAAGATGGCCATCGCGCCGACCGCGTCGATCAGCATTATCTGCGGCGGCACCTCGGCTTGCATCGAACCGATCCCGGCCAATGTCTACACGCATAAAACCTTGTCCGGCAGCTTTGTCGTCAAGAATATCTATCTTGAGAAGTTGCTGATTTCCAAGGCGAAAAATAGTGACGCGGTGTGGAATTCCATGCTGGAGCGCGGCGGCTCGGTGCAGCACCTGGATTTCCTCACTACCGAGGAAAAGGCCACCTATCGCACCGCGTTTGAGATTGATCAGCGCTGGATGATCGAACTGGCAGCCGATCGCACGCCGTTCATCGATCAGGCGCAATCGTTGAACCTGTTCATCCCGGCCGATGTCGAGAAGTGGGATCTGTTGATGCTGCATTATCGCGCATGGGAATTGGGCATAAAATCGTTGTATTATCTGCGCTCGATGAGTGTGCAGCGGGCTGGATTCGCAGGCGGCGTCGAAGCCGACAACACGTCGCAAGCCCCGATCATTCAGGTGGAACGGCGAGATTATGATGAATGTCTGGCGTGCCAATAAGGCGCGTTGGTCAATCAGGTTTGGCCTGCCATACCGCAGGTTGATCTACCGGTTGGGGTGTTGCCCGATCGGACTATGAGGGGGTCGCGGCGATGAGTTCCACGACTTGTGGCCACGACCCCCTCCCAATCGTTGGCCGTGTGGTTTTTGGCACCGCGGCCGACATTGTGAGTAGGCGTGCCTTCGGCGGGATGCGTAGGGCCTCCAGCGGGTGTTTGTTGATGTCGGTTGGCGTCGCAATGCTGCAGGCAAAGTTATCGTGTTCCACGCGTGGTGCGGGTGCAAGGCGCTCCCCGCGTGCAGCATTGTCCTCGTCTTTGCGGCGGCGGGCCGGCCCACTGATGGCTTGGCGTATCGCGAAGGGCGGGTGCAGGGGCCTGGCCCCTGCTCGCTGAAGGTCTAGTTTTACTTGATTGCGTTTTACGTAGATTTTTCAATCGCTAACACAGGATTTTAGAACCATGCCGCTGCTTCAGGCATCCAAATCATACAAGCCCTTCGAATATCCTTGGGCCTATGATTTCTGGAAACGTCAGCAACAGATCCACTGGATGCCGGAAGAAGTTCCGCTGGGTGAGGATTGCCGTGATTGGGCGCAAAAACTCACCGATCACGAGCGCAACCTGCTGACGCAGATTTTCCGCTTTTTCACGCAGGCCGACGTCGAGGTGCAGGATTGCTACCACGACAAATATGGCAGCGTGTTCAAGCCGACCGCAATCAAGATGATGCTGACGTCGTTTTCCAATATGGAAACGATCCACATCGCCGCTTACAGCCACTTGCTCGACACGATCGGCATGCCTGAAAGTGAATATAGCGCCTTTCTGAATTACAAGGAAATGCGCGACAAGCATGATTACATGAGCACGTTCGGCGTGAGCAGCAACGAGGATATTGCCAAGACGCTGGCGATGTTCGGCGGCTTCACCGAAGGCCTGCAACTGTTCGCCAGCTTTGCCATGCTGATGAACTTCCCGCGCTTCAACAAGATGAAGGGCATGGGCCAGATCGTGTCGTGGAGCGTGCGCGATGAATCGCTGCATTGCGAAGGCATCGTCAAACTGTTCCACGCCTTCTGCGCCGAAACCGGCGTGCTGAACGCCCGCATCCGCGACGATATCGCCGATGTGTGCCAGCGCACCGTGCGGCTCGAAGACGCGTTCATCGATCTGGCGTTCGAAGAAGGTCCGGTGGCGGGGATGAACCCGAAGGATATCAAGCGTTATGTCCGCTACATCGCCGATTGGCGCCTGAAGCAGCTTGGCCTGCAGCCGATCTACATGATCGAGGAACACCCGCTGCCGTGGCTGACGCCGCTGCTCAACGGAGTGGAACACGCCAACTTCTTCGAAGCGCGCTCCACCGAATATTCCAAGGCCGCCACCAAGGGCGACTGGCAAGAAGTGTGGACCGCCTTCGACAGCCGCAAGGCCGCCAAGATCGCCAGCGAAACCTCGCCGGCCAGCAACGACGATGCCCAAGGCGGGTTGCTGGGCGTAGCGGCAGAATAACTTCTGTCCTCACGACCAAATGAACGAGCGGCGCGCCGGCCACCGGCGCGCCGCTTTTCGTTGCGCCCAACGCTGCCAGAAGGATCCCGGCGTTGGCCATGCTGACAGCAAACGTGCGCGAAGATTGTGCAGCCCTTCAAGCAAACGGGTGGGGTTCACGACCCTGCCCGCCGGAGGCATCCTTGTTTGCGTCCTGCGAAAGGAATTAGCCTTTCCTACTACAATTTGCGCCCCACCCATACGACTCGCCCGATGATGTGGACGGCGGCGGGGTCGCAGTCGGGCCAACTGGGGTAGGCTTCGTTGTCTGATTGGATGGTGATGCGGCGGGTGGCGGGGTTGAGGGAGAGGCGTTTGACGAGGAGGGCATCGTCGACGCGCAGCACGTAAATGCCGTCGCGGGCAGCGGCAGAATCGTTGGTGTCGATGATGATCTGATCGCCGTGCGCCAGCGTTGGCAGCATCGAATCGCCTTCGACGGAGATGATGGCCAACGCTTCGGGTGGTGAGTGGGCAAGATTGCGGACGAAGCCGGCCTGGAACGCGATGCGGGCGGTGGGGGTTTCCGAATCGGGCAGGGCGCCGGGGCCGGCAGAGGCGCGGATCTGGTATTGTGGGATCAACACATAATCATTGACAGCGCGGGCGAGCCCGGGGCGCGCCAGGATGGCGCGGCTCTCGTCGGCCGGGCCGCCCAGCAGATGTTCGGCGATGCCGAAGTGGCTGGCAAGGATGCGGCGGTCGCTTTCCGACAGGCGGCGCGGCACGCCGCGCTTGATGAACTGCTGGATATAACTCGCATTGCGGCCGAGCAGGCGCGACAGCGAGGCATAATCCTCACCGCGCGACGCGATCAGCGCGCCTAGCCGTGCCCGGATGGCGTTGCTGTCCATAGGTGCGAGCCTCCCTTCCTGGCCCACGATGGAGCCTATACCAGTAGTTTTTTTCCTAGACTAGTAGGATTTTGACCGGAATAAAGCGACACATCAGCCGAATCGCGAGGGATAAGCTGGTATTGTGTCCAATCCGAACAAGGAGTGAACGACATGAGCTTGTTGCCTGTCGTCGAGCGCCATTTGCGCGCTCACAGCGTACCACCCTCGCGCTTTGGCCGGCTGGTGGCCGGTGATCCGCGATTCGTCTTTGATCTGCGCCGGGGCCGTGAACCGCGCGCCGCCACAAGGGATCGCGTGCTGGCCCATATCGCCCGCACCGATGCCCAGGCCAGCAAGGATGTTCGCGCAACCAACAGCCGGATGGAGGGGCCCCATGCGACCGCATTGTGACAAGGCCCAGGCCGCCATTCTACGCGCCGCGGCCACTATTGCTGCACCGCTGGGTGCCCGGCTGGTGATCGAGGAATTGCGGGCGCGTGATTGGGCCAGCCTGACCCTGACCGGCACCCGCCATGAACTCGATGTGCGGCTGGACGGCGCGGGCGCTGCGGCCGCCATGGCGGTGCTGGCCGAACGTCTGCCGCAGGAAGCAATCAGCATCGCCGGCCAGATCATGGCGGAAGTGGTGGTGGAACCCGGCACCGCCGACGATGAGGGCGCGGCGATGACCATTTGCGCTCTCGTGATCAACGACTGACCGGACGAACGGCCGCCTGCCTTTGAGATAGGCAGGCGGCCGCGTCGATTGCGACAAAGTTGAGCAGCGCTCAAAAATGCTTGCCAGCCATGGCTGCTGCGGGCAGAGTATGAGTGTTAATTAAAAGTGCTGGGGCATTCAGCAGACATCGGGGCGGCGGGCAAGCACATGGTCAAACAGGCCAATCGGGCAGCGATCAGCGCCCGCACATATTCTTTCACGATAATCTTGCTGGCCGTTACATTGGCCGCTTGCGGCGAAAAGTCGGCGCCGCCGCCACCGCCACCGCCGGCCGTGCCGGTAAGGGTAGTGAGCGCGGCGCCGGTAAGCGGCGTGACCACGCTCGACGTTGCCGGCACCGTGCGGCTGAAGCGGGAAACGCCGCTGGCGTTCAACACGCCGGGCCGGATTGCCGCCATTCTGGTGCGCGAAGGCGACCGGGTCGCGGCCGGGCAGTTGCTGGCAAGGCTCGACACGACGGCGCTTGGCGCGAATCAGGCAGCAGCGGCGGCCGAAGTGGTGCGGGCGCGGGCCGATCTTCGCCGCGCCGAAAATTTGTTTGCCAAAGGCTGGGTAACGGCGCCGCGCGTGGAGCAGGCCCGCGCGACGATGGTTGCGGCCGCAGCGCGGGCGCGGGCCGCAGGTTTTGACGTGAGCTTGGCCGTGCTGCGTGCGCCGGCCGCCGGCGTGGTGCTGGCGCGGCCCGGTGAGCCGGGCCAGATCGCGCAGCCCGGGCAGGCGATCCTGACCATTGGCGATACGAATCAGGGGTTTGTGCTGCGGCTGCCATTGGCTGATCGTGATGCCGCGCGCGTTCGCCGCGGCCAGCCGGCAACGGTGAGCATACCGGCGCTGGGCCCGGGCACGCTGGCCGGCGCGGTGAGCGAAGTGGGCGCCCGCGGCGATGACGGTACTGGCACGTTCCGCGTAGAGGTAAGGCTGCCGGCCACTGCACGCCTCGCGTCGGGCCAGATCGGCAGCGCCCGGCTGGTGCTGGGCCCGGCCGCACCAGGGGCGCCGATAAGCGTGCCGGCCACCGCCGTTTTTGGCGCGCGTGCCGATGAAGGCTTTGTATATGTGCTGGAGCCGGTGACCCGCCGGGTGCGGCAACGCCAGGTGATGCTGGGTGCCGTGAGCGATGGCGGGGTGGTGGTGACTGGCGGGCTCAGGCCCGGCGAGCAAGTTGTGACCACCGGTATCGACCGGTTGCGCGACGGCCAGGTGATCGAATTGGCCGCCCCAAGGCAGACTGTCACGAAACAGGGCGGCAAGTGAACGCCATCATCCGTTTTGCCATCCAGCGCTGGCAGATCACCCTGGTGGTGTTCCTGGCGCTGACGGCGCTGGGCGTTTCCGCCTTCCTCGCTATTCCGCGTTCGGTAGATCCGCATTTCCCCTCGCCGTTCATCACCGTGATTGCCAACGTGCCGGGCGCTGAGCCGGCCGACATGGAAGCCACCATCGCCAAGCCGATCGAGGATGTGATCCAGGGCCTTGATGGTATCGTGAAGGTACAATCGCGTTCCACCGATTCCACCGCAGCCATCACCGGCGAATTCAGCTGGGATGGCGATCCGGACAAGAATTACGACGAGATTGTGCGGGAGGTGAATGCGATCCGGCAGAATCTGCCCACCGCGCTTACACGGCTGGAGTTCCAGAAAAGCCGCACCACCGAAGCTGCCGTGCTGCAATTTGCGTTGGTATCCGAAACCGCCAGTTATCGCCGGCTTGAAAAAATCGCCAAGGATTTGCGTGAGCGGCTGATCCGGGTGCCTGGCGTGCGCGGTGCGCGCGTGTTTGCGCTGCCCACGCCGGAAATGCGCGTGGCGCTGGATACTGGGCGCATGGCACAATTGGGTATCCCCGCCGCCGCCGTTACTGATGCTCTGCGCGGCGGCGGGCAGGATCTGCCGCCGGGCGCTGTTCAATCCGGCGAGGCGCGGCTGAACGTGCAGGCCGGCGGCGCCTACCGAAGCGTGGCCGAAGTCGCCGACGAACCGGTGCGGGCCCAGGGCCGCCGCATCGTGCGGGTGAAGGATATCGCCGCCGTCGGCTGGGCCTATGAGGAACAGCCGCACTTTGCCCGCTACAATGGCAAGCGTGCGGTGTGGGTGACGATGACCCAGAAGGACGGGCTCAATGTGCTCGATATCCGAAATGGTGCTGTCGCGGCGGCGCAAGACTATCGAAAGCTGTTGCCGCCCGACGTGAAACTGGAAGTAGCCTTTGATCAAAGCGACGACATCGCGCGCAAGCTTGGCCAGCTTGGCCGCGATTTCGCCATCGCGCTGGGCTTGGTGCTGATCACGCTGCTGCCGCTCGGCTGGCGGGCCAGTATAGTGGTGATGGTATCGGTACCGCTCAGCCTGGCCATGGGTGTGGCCGTGCTGAGCTGGAGCGGCTTCACGCTCAATCAGCTGGCGATATCAGGCTTCATCATCGCGCTTGGCCTGCTGGTGGACGACAGCATCGTGGTGACCGAAAACATCGCCCGCCACCTGCGCATGGGCAAGGAACGCCAGCAGGCCGCGATTGATGGCACTACCCAGATTGCTGTGGCGGTTGTTGGCTGCACTTTCGTGCTGCTGTTTGCCTTCCTGCCGCTGACCATGCTGCCCGAAGGCGCCGGCAAGTTCACCCGCAGCCTTCCCGTCGCTGTGCTGGGCACTGTCGCGGCGTCGTTATTGGTATCGCTCACCATCGTGCCGTTCCTTGCCAGCCGCATCCTGCCGCGCGATGAAAACGAGCATGGCAACGCCTTTCTGCAGGCGGTTAACAAAGGCATCCACCGTTTCTACCAGCCGGTGCTGCACTGGGGCCTGACGCACCCGTGGCGGGCGATGGGGGTTTCGACACTGCTGATATTTTCCGGCCTTGGCCTGGTGCCGTTCATTGGTTCCAGCCTGTTTCCGCCGGCTGAAACCCCCTATTTCACCGTGCAGGTGACCGGCCCGGAAGGCACGGCCATCCCCGCCACCGATCGCGCCGTGAAGGCGGTCGAAGCCGCCCTGAAAGGCGAACCCAATGTCACCGGCGTGGCCAGCAACATCGGCCGTGCCAACCCGCGCATTTTCTACAATCAGGTGAATAATGATCAGCGCAGCAACATCGGCGAAGTGCTGGTGACGCTGAAAGCCTGGGACAAGCCGGGCAGCCCGATGATGGTGGAGCGGTTGCGGACGAAGCTCGCCGCCGATCCCGACGCCCAATATGTCGTGAAGATTTTTCAGAACGGCCCGCCCATCGACGCGCCAATCCAGATCCGCATCGTCGGGCCGGGACTGGATGTGCTCAAGCGGCTGGCCGGTGAAGTGGAAGCCGTGATGCGCAAGGTGCCCGGCACCCGCGACGTGCGCAATCCGGTGGCAGTGGACACGCCGCGCCTCAATCTGGGCCTTGAAGCTGACAAGGCCGCGCTGCTGGGCGTTGCACCGGGTGCGCCGCGCCGCGCCTTGCGTCTGGCGCTGGCCGGGGAGACGGCAGGCCGTTTCCGCGATGTGGAAGGCGACAGTTACAATGTCGTGGTGCGACTGCCGCTGGCGCAGCGCCACAGCATCGCCGTGCTGGATGATATCTATGTGCCGGGCAGTGCTGGCGCTGTGCCGCTGCGGGAAATCGCCAATCCGTATCTGGATTCCGCTCCGCCGCGCATCAACCGCGAACGCCAGAGCCGCGTCGTCTATGTCGATTCCCAGATTGCCGATGGTTATCTGACCGCCAGGGTGAATAGCGCGGTGGTTGACGCTGTCAGGCAAGTGAAGCTGCCGGACGGCTATCGCTTTGATATCGGCGGGGAGGCTGAAACCGCGGCGCGCAGCTTTGGCGGGCTCGGGCCGATCATCGCGCTGGCGGTCTTTGGCATATTGGCGGTGCTGGTGATCGAATTTGGCCGCTTCCGCGAAACCATGGTGGTCGCCGGTGTCATCCCGCTTGGCTTGTTCGGCGGACTGATGGCGCTGTTCCTCACCGGTAATTCGCTCAGTTACACCGCCGTCATCGGTTTTGTTGCGCTGATCGGGATCGAGATCAAGAACAGCCTGTTGCTGGTCGATTTCACCACCCAGCTTCGCGAAGCCGGCCGCCCGCTGCGCGAAGCCATCGAGGAGGCCGGCGAAGTGCGGTTTCTGCCTGTGCTGCTGACTAGCGTGACCGCAATTGGCGGCCTGCTGCCGCTCGCTCTGTCAGGTTCAGGGCTGTATTCGCCGCTGGCGTGGGTAATCATCGGCGGGCTGGTGTCGTCCACGGTATTGTCGCGCGTGGTGACGCCGGTGATGTACCTGCTCATCGTGCAGGGCGCGGCTGCCGAAGCCGAGCCCGGCAATGCAGGGTGACGCTTTTGCACGATAAAGCTCAGCTTGATTGCACTGCAGCAGCGGCGGCAGTATCGCTGCCATCATGAAACGCAACGCCGGCCAGAATCCCGAAATCGTCAATCAGTGGCGGCCCGCCACCCAGATGGTGCGCGGCGGCACCATGCGCACCGAGGTGGGCGAAACCTCCGAAGCCATCTTCATGACCTCGGGCTATTGCTACGACAACGCCGAAGAAGCCGCCGCGCGCTTCCGCGGCGAACGGCCGGGCATGACCTACAGCCGTCTGCAGAATCCAACCGTGGAGATGCTTGAACGCCGTATTGCCCTGATCGAAGGGGCAGAGGCCGCACGCGCCACCGCGACCGGCATGGCGGCGATGTCCGGGATGCTGCTCTCCACCCTGTCGGCCGGCGATCATCTGGTGGCAGGCCGGGCGCTGTTCGGCTCGTGCCGCGTGCTGGTGGATACCATCCTGCCGCGCTTCGGCATCGAAACCACCACGGTCGACGCCCGCGACGTGGACGCCTGGGCCAAGGCGCGGCGTCCCAATACCAAGGCTTTCTTCCTCGAAACGCCAACCAATCCGGGGCTGGATCTGTGTGACATCCGGGCCATTGCCGATGTGGCGCACGATGCCGGCGCGCTGGTGATGGTCGATAATGCCTTTGCCTCGCCGATCGTGCAGCGCCCGCTCGATCACGGCGCCGATATCGTGGCCTATAGCGCAACCAAGCTGATGGACGGGCAGGGCCGCGTGTTGGCCGGCGCCGTTGTCGGCAGCGAAAAATGGATCAACGATACCTATCTTGCCTTTGCCCGCCACACCGGCCCGAATTTGTCGCCGTTCAACGCGTGGGTGGTGCTCAAAAGCCTGGAAACGCTCGATCTGCGCGTGCGCCGCCAGTGCGACAATGCTCTGAAATTGGCGGCTTGGCTCGAAAGCCGGGTGCCGCGTCTGGTGTATCCCGGCCTTGCCAGCCACCCCCAATATGATCTGGCGCGCCGCCAGATGAGCGCCGGCGGCACCATCGTTGCCATGCATCTGGATGGTGGCCGCGCGCAGGCGATGGCGCTGCTCGATGCGCTGGCCATCATCGATATCTCCAACAATTTGGGGGACAGCCGCACCCTGATGACCCACCCTGCCAGCACCACGCACGCCAGCGTATCGGACGGCGTGCGCGCCGAAATGGGCATCACCGAAGGCATGTTGCGCCTGAGTGTGGGGCTGGAAGATGTGGACGATTTGATCGACGATCTTGACCAGGCACTGAAATCGGCGGGATTATGACGGAATGATCAGGCAGATCTTCCCCTACGCTGAAACCACCGGCGGCATCACCGTGCGGGTGGCGCCGAATTATCTGGCCGATCAATCCGATCCCGAACGCGGCTATTATGTGTGGGCCTATCATGTGCGGGTGGAAAACGGCAGTCTGACCCCTGTACGGCTGATGGCACGGCGCTGGTTGATCACCGATGGCGATGGCCGCACCGAACAGGTTGAAGGCGACGGCGTGGTGGGGGTGCAGCCGTTGATCGCTCCGGGCAGCGCGTATGATTATGTTTCGGGGTGCCCGCTGGCCACGGTGTCTGGCCGCATGCAAGGCCGGTACGTGATGATGGGCGAAGACGGCGCGCGCTTTTCCGTGCTCATCCCGGCCTTTGCGCTGCAACAGCCGGTTGGCCGCCCGCCAGTCCATTGATTACCAGTCCATTGATTGCTGGTCGCGGGCCGGCCATTCTCTCCTCATGAAGCGCACCCATCTGCCTCTCAATGCCCTGCGCGTGTTCGAAGTGGCGGCCCGTCACCTGTCGTTCACTCGCGCCGCCGATGAACTGGCGGTTACTCCAGCTGCCGTGGGCCAGCAGATCCGCGCGCTCGAAGAAATGCTTGGCGTCGTGCTGTTCCGCCGCCTCACCCGCAATCTCGAACTCACCCACGAGGCACAGCAGGCACTTCCCGCGTTGCAGCAGGCGTTTCTGGCCTTTGAAGAGGCAGTGCGCCAGATGCAGGCCGGGCAATCCAGCCGCGTACTTTCCATCGCTGCGCCGCGCGCGCTGGTGGCAAAATGGCTTGCCGCCCGGCTGGCCGATTATGGCCGGCTCAATCCTGATCTGCGCTTTTCGATCGCCGCCCACGAAGCTGGCGAAATGGATTTCACCCAGGCCAATATCGATCTCGCCATTCATTTCGGCGGCGAACCGCAAGCCGAGGGCATCCACGGCCGCACGCTGGGCGTGGAGCGCTTGCTCACCGTGGCGGCACCGGGGCAGGGGCCGGGAACGGGCACAGATGCGCCGTGCATTGCCCATCCGCTCGACCTTGAAACCTCGTGTGTCCAAAGTGCGCTAACGGTGGCGGATGCCGGGCTGGCCATTGATGCCGCTGCCGCCGGCTTGGGCAAAACCCGGGTGCCGGCGCTGCTGGCCGCAGCAGATCTCGCTGCCGGGCGTATCATCGCGCTTGAAGAAGGCGAAGCCATGGCCGGCGCCTGGTGGCTCACGGCGCCCACGCCGCAATGGCGCCAGGCCAAGGTGCGGGCGCTGGTGGCCTTTCTCATCGGCTGATCGCCGCTGCGGCGGCTTGCAGGCAAGTTGCCGGCATCCGTCAAAACTGTCGGAATTTTTTACACATGCGATTTTCTGCTACTGGCGTCTGTGCTTGGCAGCGCGGGGCGCGCCGGATGCAGGTGAGCCGAATCGCGGGTCCGTCTTAGCT
>NZ_JBDNFM010000226.1:0-11447 GCF_041689835.1 Sandarakinorhabdus sp. | reverse complement strand
TGCTCGGCATCGTGCTCACCCACGGCCACGAAGATCATATCGGCGCCATTCCCTATCTCGCCGCCGATCTGAAGGTGCCGCTTTTTGCCACCCCGTTCACCGCCGGCCTGATCGCCAAAAAGCTGGAGGAAGAAGGGCTGGAGCGCGAGGTCAAGCTCAACATCGTGCCGATGGGCGGCACGCTGCAACTCGGCCCGTTCGGTTTTACCTATGTCGCGCTGGCTCACTCCATTCCCGAGGGCAACGCGCTGATCATCGATACCCCCTATGGCCGCATCTTCCACACCGGCGATTGGAAGCTGGATGATGCGCCGCAGATGGGCACCCCGGCCACGGCCGCCGAACTGACGGCCATCGGCGATAGCGGCATCCTCGCGATGATCGGCGACAGCACCAACGTCTTCAACTCCGAAGCCTCGGGCAGCGAAGCCGACGTGAAAGACGGGCTGATGCGCCTGATCAAGGCCCGCAAGCAGGGCCGTGTGCTGGTGACGACCTTTGCCAGCAACGCCGCCCGGCTCGGCACGCTGGGCCAGGTGGCCAAGGCTTGCGGCCGCGAACTGGTGCTCGCCGGCCGCAGCATGGACCGTATCGTAAAGGTCGCCCGCGCCACCGGCTACCTCAAGGATTTGCCCGAGCCCATCGATTGGAACACGGCGATGAACCTGCCGCGCAACAAGGTGCTCATTTTGTGCACCGGCGCGCAGGGCGAACCAATGGCGGCGCTGTCGCGTATCGCCGAAGGCAGCCACCCGGCATTGAAGCTGGAACCCGGCGATCTCGTCGTCTATTCTTCCAAGCAAATCCCCGGTAACGAGCTTGGCATCGGCCGGGTGCAGAATGCGCTCGCCGCGCGCGGCATCGATATCATCACCGAAAAACAGGCGCATGTGCACGTCTCCGGCCACCCCGGGCAGCCCGAGCTGGAGGCGATGTACGAATGGATTCGCCCTGAAATCGCCATCCCCGTGCACGGCGAACGCCGCCACATGGAAGAACACGCCAAGCTGGCCAAGGAATGCGGCGTGCCAAAGGCGATGGTGCCGATCAACGGCAGCGCCATCCGCCTCGCCCCCGATGGCCCCAAGCTGATCAGCCATGAAAAGGCCGGGCGGCTGCTGCTCGACGGCGAGATCATCCTGCCCGCCGACGGCGCCACCATCGTCGAACGGCGGCGACTGGCCAATTTCGGCCTGATCGCAGTGAGCGTTGTTGTCGGCCGCAACGGCCTGCCCGCCGCCAGGCCGCAGGTGAGCGCCCACGGCGTGCCCGTCGAGGAAGACAAGGCCCAATTCCTCGCCGCCTGCGCCGAAGCCGCCGAAAAGGCCGCCGCCAAAGCCGAATCCAAACGCGGTGAGCCCTATGCCGAAGCCATCCGAGTCGCCGTGCGCCGCATCGCCCGCGAATGGACTGGCAAAAAACCGGTGACGGACGTGCAGGTGACGAGACTGTGAAGCCGCAATCAGTTCTGGCCGTCTATCTGCTGTTCTGGATGCTCACCCTGTTTGCCGTGCTGCCCTTCGGCGTGCGCACGAGCCACGATGACGGCAGCGAATCCGTGCCCGGCCAGGCCAGTTCTGCCCCGTCCAATCCGATGATTGGCAAGAAATTGCTGTGGACCACCCTCATCAGCGGCGTGCTGTTTGCCTTGTTCCTGGCCAATTACACTTATGGCTGGATCACGGTGGACGACGTGCCGTTCTGGCGCACCCGCGGGCCATACGCGCCGGGGCCCTCCGCATAAGGCCGTGCATCCGGCAGGCAGGGGCCGAGGCCCTGCACTCCACATGTTCACGGAGAAACTCCGCTATAATTAGGTGTCATGCTGGCGCAGGCCAGCATCCATCGTCGCACAGGTGGTTCCGGCGCCAATAATCGCCCAATCGGCACAGTGGATGCTGGCCTGCGCCAGCATGACAGGCCATTGACCCGAAAAGACTGCCCGAAAACGAAAGTTGGTGGAGGGCCTCAGGCCCTGCCCACCGGAGGCTGCCTGAACGTCTGCCTCACCACGCCGCAGCCGATCAGCCCTGCATCGCCGCCGTCATCCTGCCGAAGAAAACGCCGTCATCCATCGTGTCGCTCATGGCAATCCACGCTTCGTCGCTCATGCCGCCGCGCATGGAAGCAAACGCCTTGGCATCGTCACCGCACAGCGTCCGGAAAGCGGTGATGCGGCCGCTGACGATGTCCGCCACCGTGCCCGCCACCACCGAAGGCGGCGTGCCATTGCTCGCATCGGCATTCATCGCCACCATGCGCCCGCCGTGGGGGTAGGCGCTGTCGGCACGCGGCTGGGGCAGATTGGCGACGGCCATATCGGTGGCGATGATCCCTGGTTCGATCAGCGCGACCCGCACACCAAACGGCGCCAATTCCTGCGCCAGCACTTCGCTCGCCGCTTCCAGCGCAAATTTCGACGGGGCGTAGGCACTGTGCGAAAAGGCCGCCATCCGCCCCGCGATCGACGAGATGTTGATGATCAGGCCCTGCCGCCGCGCGCGCATGCCCGGCACCACGGCCTTCATGCAGCGCACCGCACCAAAGAAATTGGTGTTCATCACCGCCTGCATCATGGCGACGGACTCGTCTTCCATGGCATTGATCGAAAGGATGCCAGCGTTGTTGATCAGCACGTCGATGGTGCCCATGCTCGGCTGCGCAAACAAACTGGCGACCGACGCATCATCATCGACATCCAGCGCCGCCAGGCTGATCGACAATTGCTCGTTTCGGGCGAGATCGGCGAGATCGCTGCCGGCCGTGTCGCGCATCGTCGCCGTCACGTCATGCCCGGCGCGGGCCAGTGTCAGCGTGATCTCACGGCCAATGCCGCGCCGTGCGCCCGTGACCACTATGCGTGCCATGCTGCTCTCCAAGATCAAGCAAATTGAAGCATCTTCCAAAAGATGCCGGATCATGCACAACACAACGGCGCAAAACACTACACCAGCGAAAGTGGGTGCAGGGCCTCAGGCCCTGCCCGCCGGAGGCCTCTTGCCAAACCTCAATTGAACCGCCCGGCCGCCTGTCCGATGGCCAGATACAATTTGCCCAACGTCGACGACAGCAGCGTCGCGCCCAGTGCTTCGCCGCCGCGCTCGGGCACCACATCAGCCACCAATGATTCAAATTCCTGCAGGAAACGGCTGGCTTCGGTGCGGAATTCCGGATCGTGGGTATAATGGCGCACGAATTGGCGGCCGGCGCCGCTGTCCAGCCCGTGGGCGAGGCGGCGGGCGATGGCGCTGGCATCGCCGGCGGCGTAATCAGCCCAGGTCTTGTCGTCGATATCGTAATCCAGCAGTTTGGCCAGATCGATGGCACTGGATTGCAGGCTGTTGATCAGGCTGTTGGCGCGGCGGCCCAGCGCGTTGCGGGCGCGCACGTCGGCGCGGGTTTCCACTGCATCCACATGCGCTTCCACGTCCGAAAGCGTGCGGGTCAGCCCAAGCAGCCGCTCTGCCACGCGCTCGGCGGCGGCCTGCGCCGATTCGGCGGCGCGGCCCTGCAATTCCATCAATTCCTCGATGCGGTCACGGATTGGCGCGGCAAAAGCCGATTCGGTGCGGCTGATCGCGGCTTTGTCCAGCGCTTCCTCGGCCTCGATGATTACCCCGGCCAGTGCAGTGCGCATGGCGCCGGCGGCATTGTCCGCCACTTCGCGTACGCGGCTGAAGGTATCGATCAATTCGCCCGATGCCGTCAGGCTCAGGCGGCTGGTGTCGCCTTCCAGTGCGCGCATCTGTTCCTCGGCGCGGGCCATGGCATCGGCAAGCTCGGCGGTCGTGGCGGCCATGGTATCGCGGGCAGCGGCAAGGCGGTCGCTGGCGCTGTTCAAGGTGCTGCTGCCGGCTTCCAGCGGCTCGGCCAGCGTGGCGGCCTGCTCCTTGATATTGGCCAATTGCGCTTCCAGCCCGGCGATTTGCCCGCGCAGCGCGCTCACCTGCTGCTCGCCGGCCGGCAACTGGCCTTCGAACAGGGCGATGGTGCGACTGGCTTCGCTGCCCATGGCTTCGAGGCGCAACTGCACGGCGGCCAGCGCGGCATCGGCATCGCCCAGCGGCGCCGTGAGACCGGCCAGTTGCTGGCCAGCGGTGGCCACGCGCTCATCCAGCCCGGCCAGCGCATCGCTGTTGCTGGTGATGGCAGCGGCGAGGCGGGTTTCCAAGGCTTCGACCCGGCCGCCAAGTTCGTCCACCAAAGCGCCGGCACTCGCGCCGCTGGCTTCGATTTCGCCGGTAATCTTGCCGGCCAATTGCTGCAACGCGGCCAGCCGTTCATCCAGCGCGCGCGCCGCTTCGCCGCCGATATGGGCCAGCGCAGTGCGGGCCTGATCGACGCTGGCCAGCATGGCGCTGGTCTGGGCGTGCACGGCCTCGCGGGTTTGATCCACCGATGCGGCGGTGCGCTGGAATGCAGCATCGATGGCGGTGTTGAGCGCGCCGATCGGGGCATCCACCGCATCGCGGGCCTGCGCTGCGGCGCTGGCCATGGCGGCAAGGCCGGTTTGGCTGGCCTGGGCCAGTGCGTTGATCTCGCCGCGGCTGGCCTGCGCGGCGCGGCGGGCTTCGGCTTCGGCCTCGCTGGCGCGGATGTACAACCCGGCGAGCAGCGTTTCGGTTTCGGCCAGCTGGCTGCGCAACTGGTTGTCCACCCGGTTCATCAGCTCGCTCAAGGCTTCGGCCTGGCCGGTGGCCGCAGGCACGGCGCCGGCGACATCGCTGCTGGCAGCAACGGCCTGCGCCACGGTTTCGGCCAGCCGGCTGTTAGCACCGTCAATTGCATTGGCTGCGCCGGAAAGCACGCTGGCGTGGCTCGCCACTGGCGCTTCCATCGCGGCCATGCGGGCGGTGGTGGCGGCCAGTTGCGTTTCGAGGCGGGCCAGCGATTCCGCGCTATGCTCCAGCCATTGCGCGGCCTGGCTGCTGCGGGTATCGGCAATGGCGGCGCGCGCGGCTGCCACGGCGCCGGCATCGCGCAGATGCACTGCGGCCAACAGCGCCGCACCCAGCGGGCCGGCCAGCGCGGCGATCATAAGCAGCAGCGGTTGCAGCGACGGCGCAAGGGCGAAACGGCCGGTGGCGGCACCCCATGCAGCGATGATAGCTGCGGCCCACGCCGCGCTGGCCGCGATGGCCACGATCCAGGGCCAACGGCGCGGTTCGGGAGGAGCCAGAAAATCACCCATGCCGCAGCACAAACAGGAAAAGGGGCCGCCGTTCAAGCCGGCAGCCCCCTTTTGTGCGTTCCCTGATCGAAATAACTGGGGACGGTTAGGCGCGCTGCCCCATCGGCACATAATCGCGGTGCGCGTGGCCGGTATAAAGCTGGCGCGGACGGCCGATTTTCTGATCGGGATCCTCCATCATTTCGGTCCACTGCGCGATCCAGCCGACCGCGCGCGAGATGGCAAACAGCACGGTGAACATCGAAGTGGGGAAGCCGATCGCCGACATCACCACGCCCGAATAGAAATCGACATTGGGGTAAAGCTTCTTGTCGATGAAATACGGATCGTTCAGCGCAATCTGCTCAAGCTCACGCGCGACATCGAAGATGGGATCGGCGATGCCCATCTTGTCGAGCACGTTCTTGGCCACCTTGGCCATCACCTTGGCGCGCGGATCGTAGTTCTTGTACACGCGGTGGCCAAAGCCCATCAGGCGGAATGGATCGTCCTTGTTCTTGGCGCGGGCGATGAATTCCGGAATCCGGTCAGGCGTGCCGATTTCGCGCAGCATGTTCAGCGCGGCTTCGTTGGCACCGCCATGCGCCGGGCCCCACAGGCAGGCGATGCCCGCCGAGATGCAGGCAAACGGGTTGGCGCCCGACGAGCCGGCCAGCCGCACGGTGGATGTGGAGGCGTTCTGCTCGTGATCGGCCTGCAGGATCAGCAATTTTTCCATCGCGTCTTCGATGACAGGATCGATCACATACGGTTCGGCTGGCACGCCAAAGGTCATGCGCAGGAAATTGCCGGCAAACGACAGGCTGTTGTCGGGATACAGAAACGGCTGCCCGATCGAATATTTATACGCCATCGCCGCCAGTGTCGGCATCTTGGCGATGATGCGGTGCGATGCGATCACCCGCTGATGGGGATCGTGGATGTCGGTCGAGTCGTGATAAAACGCCGCCATCGCGCCAACGATGCCGCACATGATCGCCATCGGGTGAGCGTCGCGCCGGAAACCCCGGTAGAACGTCGCCAGCTGTTCGTGGATCATGGTGTGGCGGGTGATGTTGCGGGTGAACTCGGCATTTTCCGCCGCATTGGGCAGATTGCCGTTCAGCAGCAGATGCGCCACCTCCAGAAAGCTTGATCGTTCGGCGAGCTGTTCGATGGGATAGCCGCGATACAACAGTATGCCTTCATCGCCGTCGATATAGGTGATCTTGGATTCGCAACTCGCCGTGCTGGTGAAACCAGGATCAAATGTAAAGCGGCCGGTATTGGCATAAAGTTTGCGAATATCAACGACTTCAGGGCCAATACTGCCCTTGTGCACCGGATATTCAGCGGTTTTGCCGTCGATGATGATGTTGGCTGTCATGCCCGTCTTCCCTTCGCTCATCCCGCCAGAACGTCGTCAATCCGTCCCAACACTTCTTGCCTGCCAAGCACTTCCAAGACCTCGAACAATCCGGGCGACTGGGCCGATCCGGTAACAGCGGCGCGCAGTGGCTGGGCGATCTGGCCAAGCTTGGCCCCTTCGCTTGTCGCCATGTCGCGCGCCACCTGTTCCAGCGCGGCTGCCGACCAGTCATCCTGGGCGGCGAATCGTGCCCGGATGCGGTCAAGCAACCCCGGTGTCGCAGACGCTAGCAGCTTGGCCGCGCCTTCGTCCATGGGGATTGGGCGACTGCGAAGATAGAAAAGGCTGCTTGCTGCCAACTCATTGAGGTTGCTGGCACGTTTTTTCAGTTCCGGCATGGTGCGCTGCAAAAGCGCTTGGTCATCTGCGGTCAATTCGCGGCCCAATGCCGCAGCCGCGCGGGCCGTGATCAGCGCCGCCAGCCGGCCGTCATCGGCGGCACGCAGATAATGCCCGTTCAGATTTTCCAGCTTCTTGATATCGAACCGCGACGGCGAGCGGCCAACGCCGGCCAGTTCGAACCACCCGGTCGCCTCATCGCGGCTGATGATTTCGTCATCGCCGTGGCCCCAGCCCAGCCGCAGCAGATAATTTTCCACCGCCTCCGGCAAAAGGCCCATCTCGTCCCGGTATGCATCCACGCCCAGCGCGCCGTGGCGTTTCGACAGTTTTGCACCGTCGCTGCCGTGGATCAGCGGGATGTGGGCATAGATCGGCTCCTCCCAATTCAGCGCGCGAATCAACGCCAGCTGGCGAAATGCGTTGTTGAGATGATCATCGCCGCGGATCACGTGGGTCACGCCCATGTCGTGATCGTCCACCACCACCGCCAGCATATAAGTCGGGGTGCCATCGGACCGCAGCAGCACGAAATCATCAAGTTCGGTATTGTTCACCGTCACCGCGCCCTGCACCTTGTCGTGAAGGGTAACGGCACCGTCGCGCGGGGCTTTGAGGCGGATCACATACGGCACATCGTTCGGCCGGTCGCTGCGGTCGCGCCAGTGCCCGTCGTATCGCATCGGCTGCTTGGCGGCGCGCTGCTCTTCGCGCAGGGCCGTCAATTCGTCGGGCGTCGCATAACAGCGATAGGCGTGGCCGCTGGCCAACAGTTGGTGCGCCACCTCGGCATGGCGGCCGGCGCGGCTGAACTGATACACCACTTCGCCGTCCCAATTCAAATTGAGCCAGGTCATCCCGTCCAGAATCGCCGCGATGGCTGGCTCGGTCGATCGCGCGCGGTCGGTATCTTCGATGCGCAGGTGAAATTCGCCGCCGTGGTGGCGGGCAAACAGCCAGTTGAACAGGGCGGTGCGCGCCCCGCCGATGTGCAGGAAGCCGGTGGGCGACGGCGCAAACCGTGTGACCACCTTGCCAGCGAAAGCGTTGCTTGCGCTCATGCGCGTTTCATCCAATTCTAGGGCTTCAGGGTCTGGCCGGGAGGGGCAGTCGGGACGGATGGGTGGTTAGCAGAAGGACGCCTGCCAGACAAACGGGAGCCAGACAAACGCCGCGCGGGCAAACCGCAGGGCAGGTGCTTCACACCGGCTGGCTGCGCTGGCTGGACGGCGAACGCGCGCATCTGCCGCTGTGGCTGCCGGTGGCATTGGCAGCGGGTATCGCGCTGTGGTTTGCCTTGCCGTGGGCGCCGTGGCGGCAGGCGGCGGCACTGGCGGCAGCGGCCTTGGCGGCGGCACTTGCGCTGGTCGGGGCCGGGGCCGGGGTCGGGGTCGGGGCCGGGGCCGGGGCCGGGGCCGGGGCCGGGGTGCGGCCGCTGGCGTGGGCGGCGCTGCTGCTGCTCGCCGGGCTGGGCGCTGCCGAAGCTCGCGTGGCCTTCAATCATCATCCGGTGCTGGCTGGCCGTGCCTTTGTCACCATCACGGCACGGGTCGAAAGCGCCGAGCCGCTGGCTTTTGGCGATCAACGCCTGTTGCTGGTGCCCACGCCCGGATTTGCGCTGCCCGGCGGGGTGGACCGCGTGCGCCTCCGCTTGCGGGCATCGGCGCAGGGGGGGCAGCTGCAGGTCGCTGCCGGGGCGATTATTTCCGCCCGCGCGCTGCTGTCGCCGCCAGCGGGCATGGCCGTGCCCGGCGGCTATGATCTGGCCCGCCGTGCCTGGTTCGATGGCATCGGCGCCAGCGGCGTTGCCCTCGGGCCGGTGCGCGTGCTTGGTGCGCCGCAGCCAGGCCCGGGCCTGTGGCTGGCGGGCGTGCGCGGCCAATTGCAGGCGCTGATTACCGCGCGGATGCCGGGGGAGGCGGGCGCCGTGGCAGCGGCGTTTGTCACCGGCTGGCAGGGCGCGATCCCGCCGGCCACGGCGCAGGCGATGCGCGATGCCGGGCTGGCGCATCTGTTGTCGATTTCCGGCCTGCACATCGCGGTGGTGGTGGGCAGCACGGCGCTGTTTTCGCGCAGCCTGCTGGGCTTGTGGCCGTGGTTGGCGCTGCGGGCGCCGGTGCCCACGCTGGCGCTGGCGGCGGGCGCGCTGGCCGGCCTGGCCTATACGTTGCTGGCGGGCGCACAGGTGCCCACGGTGCGCGCGGTGATCGCCGCCTGCATCGTGGTGCTGGGCATGATGCTGGGGCGGCAGGCGCTGTCGCTGCGGCTGCTGGCGGCGGCGGCCTTTGCCATTCTGGTGGTGCGGCCCGAAGCCCTGCTCGGCGCCAGTTTCCAGATGAGCTTTGCCGCCGTCATCGGCATCGTCGCCCTGTACGAAAGCCGGCTGGGCCGCTGGCTGGTGGCAGTGCGCGAGGATGAACCCTGGTGGCAATGGCTGGCGCGCGCCGCGGCCTCGCTGCTGGCGTCAGGTCTGGTCGCCGAATTCGCGCTGTCGGGCATCGGCCTTTATCATTTCGGCCGCAGCGGGCTGTACGGCATCGCCGCCAATCTGGTCGCCATTCCCTATACCAGCTTTGTCGTGATGCCGGCGCTGATGCTGGCGATGCTGGCGGAAATGCTCGGGCTGGGCTGGTTGTGGCCGCTGGCTGGCTGGGCAATGCAGTGGCTGATCGATCTGGCCGATTTCACCGCCAGCCTGCCCGGCGCCGTCATCACCAGCGCCGCCATCCCCGGCCCGGTGTTCGTGCTGGGGGCGGCCGGCGGCCTGTGGCTCGCGCTGTGGCGTACGCGCGCGCGCTGGTGGGGGCTGGCACCGCTGGCGGCGGCGCTGCTGTTGGGGATGGCAGCGCCTGTGCCCGATCTGCTGGTCAGCAGCGATGGCCGCCATCTTGCGCTGCGGCTTGCCGATGGCCGGCTGGCGCACAGCCGGACACGCGTCGGCGATTTCCTGATCGACAATTGGGCCGAAGCCGTCGGCGCCGATCCGGGCAGCGCAGTCTGGCTGGGCACGTTGCCGTTCGCGCGCTGTTCGGCCGAAGCCTGCGTGGCCGATATACAGCGCGCCGGGGACAATGGCGGCCGGCGCTGGCGGTTGCTCGTTACCACCGGGCGCAGCCTGATCCCGCGTGGCACCTTCGCGCCGGCCTGCGCCGCGGCCGATATCATCGTATCGGATCGCCGGCTGCCGGCGTGGTGCCGGCCGCGCTGGCTCAAGCTGGATGCGCGTTCGCTGGCGCAAACCGGGGCAGCAGCGATCGATCTTTCGGATATGCAGGTTCGGGTGGCCGCCGATGCAGCCGGGGATCGGCCGTGGCAGCAGCGCCGGACAGTGTTCAGGCCGCGCGCCGCATTCTGACAGGCTTGCCGGCAGTGCGTTCGGTGATGATGCTGCGCCCGAGGAGAATCAGCATGTCAGCCGTCATCGATGCCATTTCAGACCCTTGGCGCCCGATTGTCGATCCGCACCATCATCTGTGGGATCGGCGCGGCTTTGCGCTTTCGGCCGGCGGCACGCCCTTTGAAAAGGCGATCAGCCTCAGCCCGCTCTATCTGCTCGATCAGTTGAATGCCGATATGGCGGCGGGCCACAATATCGTTGCCACCGTGTTCCTGGAATGCGGGACGTTCTACCGCGCCGATGGCCCGCCGGCGCTGCGCTGCGTGGGTGAAACCGAATTCGTGAACGGTGTCGCCGCGATGAGCGCATCCGGCCTCTATGGCCCGGCGCGGGCCTGTGCCGGCATCGTTGGCCATGCCGATCTCACGCTGGGCGCCGCCGTGCGCCCGGTGCTGGAGGCGCACCTCGCCGCCGCGCCCACGCGCTTTCGCGGCATCCGCCATTCCCCGGCGTGGGACGCCGATCCTGCTGTGCTGGGCATCCTGCAGCGCAATCCGCCCGGCCTGTTGGCGCAGCCCGCTTTCCGCGCCGGCCTCGCCGAACTGGCGGCGCTGGGGCTGAGCTATGATTGCTGGCTGCTGGCGCCCCAGCTTCCGGAATTGGTGGCCATGGCCCGCGCCCTGCCGCAGTTGACGATCATCTGCGATCATCTGGCAACGCCGCTGGGCACGGCGTCCTATGCCGGCCGGCGTGACCCCGATTTTGCCGGGTGGGCGAGCGGTATCGGGGCGCTGGCCGATTGCCCCAACGTGGTGATGAAACTGGGCGGGCTGGCCATGCCGTTTGGCGGCTTTGCCAGCTTCATGGCCGATCCGCCGGCCACGGCGCAGATGCTGGCCGATGAATGGCGGCCTTGGCTGGAAACCGCCATCACCGCCTTCGGCGCAGACCGCTGCATGTTCGAAAGCAATTTTCCGGTCGATCGCGGCACCTGCGATTACGCGACGCTGTGGAACGCGTTCAAATCGTTCAGCGCCGGCGCCACCGAGGCCGAAAAAACTGCGTTGTTCAGCGGCACCGCAGCGCGGGTTTACCGCCTGTCCATCTGAGCGGTGGTAGACGCCTGGGCGCTGCCGGGGCTGGGCGCTTGCCTGCCAAAACAAAAGCGCCCG
>NZ_JBDNFM010000225.1:0-4902 GCF_041689835.1 Sandarakinorhabdus sp. | reverse complement strand
CGCGGCCAGCCTGCGGGCTGAGCAGATCGGAGGTGCCGGAATAAACCGCCACCATGTCCCCCACCTTCAGGCGGCCCTGTGCACGGGCTTCGCTGCCCAGTGCCGCAACCAGCGCCAGCCCGCCCGATCCCGTCAGCTGCACATCTTCTTCGTGATTGTCGAACGGAGACACGGGAATGCCGGTGAGCGCCCATATATCGTTGAAGTTCACTTCCGAGGTAAGCAGATACACCAGCGCCTCATTCGGCTCCGGCTGCGGTGTCGGCACGATCAACTGGGTTTCGTGGGTGGCGGGCGGGCCGAATATAGGTGCGCCGGTATCGGCATCGCGTGCAATGCCAAAACCATATTGATGGTGCGGAATCGGGGTAACGCCGGGAAAAAACGGCGCGCCAATGGGGAGAAGTTCGCCCGCCGCTTCCAGCCGCGCGGCCTTGGCGCCAAATTCGGCGGCGAGATGCACACCGTTCCGGCGCACCGGCAGCGGCGGTGCCTTCTTGTCCATGAACAGGCGGATGCCGGTCTTGCCGCTATCGGGATCTACGACGGCTTCACTGAACAATTCGGCTTCGCGGGTCAGGCCAGCGGCCATGCCCTGCGTCCAGCCGGTACGCATGGCATCGATGGCGCGTGCGCCGGCCTTGCCGCGGCCGGCCCAATCAAGCTGCTTCAAAATTCGCTGCACGAACTCATCGTTCAGTGCCGCATCAAGATCGACGTGACCTTCACTCTGCCAGGCAGACTTGGCGGCCTTGCGGCGTTCGGACCAGGCGCGGCCCAGATGGCTGGTATCGCCATGGCGCACGAACTCACGGATGGCAGCGTGGGCGAGGCTCAACGCGTCCTGCGAGCCATCGGCAATCGCATCAATCGCGCCCATTTCCAGCGCGGCCGCCGCATCGACGCTGCGGCCACCCAGGATCAGATCCAGCGCGTCCAGCAGGCCTTCGGGGCCGCGCCGATCGGTGAGCAGGCGCGGCAGACGCTGCGTGCCGCCATACCCCGGCAACAGGCGCAGGCGGATTTCCGGCTGGCCGAACCGGGCATGACCTTCGGCAACGCGGTAATGGCAGGCCAGCGCGAATTCCATGCCGCCGCCCAGCGCGACGCCCTGGATGGCCGCAATGCACGGCTTGCCCATCTGTTCGATCTTGCCGAACGCCAACTGGGCGTTGGCCGGCAGCACGCGAGCTTCTTCGACGGTGTGGATTTCATCGAGGAACTGGCGGATGTCAGCCCCGGCCACAAAACTGGCGGTGCCGTCGCCGGTGAACACCACGGCGGCCACATCATCGCGGCGCGACAGATGTTCCACCACAATCACCAGTTCGTCGATGGCGCGCTCGTTGAATGCGTTCACCGGCGGGTTGGTAACATACACCGTCGCCACCTTCAGGCCCGGCGCCACGATGTTGTACTGGATGCGGAAATAGCGATAGCGATCGAAGATATCCTGGTCTTCGGACAGACGCTGCTTGCGCTGCCAGACGCTGATGGCGCGCTTCAGCTCATCGAGGCTTTCCGGGTTCTTCAGCGTGGTGACATCGCCGAGCGGCGAGCCCTCCACCAGCGCACGCACCATGCGGCGCATATATTTGCCACTGCGGGTTTCAGGGAACTGGCTGACCGTGATGAAATCGCTCGGCACCGCGACGATGCCTTTTTCGGTACGCACCAGATCAGCCAAGCGGCGCTCGTCATCGCGGGTGATGATCTGGCCGGGGGCCGGCGTGATGAAGGCCAGCGGGGTCAGCCCCTTTTCGCGGTGCGGCGCACCAATCACCAGCACGTTCCCGACCGGGCTTTCCGGATTCAGCGCCTTGTCACGCAAGATCGCGCCTTCGATCTCTTCGGTTCCCATGCGGTGGCCCGACACGTTGATGACATCGTCGGAACGGCCATGCAGCGAGAAGCCGCCGTCATCGCCCTGCACCGCAAAATCGCCTTGGGTGTAAGCCCACACACCATGCCAGCGGCTCCAGTAACCATCGCGCCAGCGGCCAGCATCGCCAACCCAGCCGCCAACGACAGCACCGTTTTCCACGCGGAAATTCTCAGGCTCGCCCCACACGGTGCGGGCCAGATAGGGATAGGGCGCGGCGATGATGATCTCGCCCTTCTCGCCCTGCCCCGCCTTGCGCCAGGTAACGCCATCAGGCCCGTCACGGGTCAGCAGGCCATTCGCCTTGCGGTCACCGGCTTCATCCTCGACCCACACATCACCCACGATCCACGGCAGCGGGTAGGTGCGTGCGTCGGCTGCCAGCGGGAAATCGCCGTTTCCATAGAAATGTGTCCAGGCGATGCCGCCATGCTCGGTTGCCCAATAGCTGTTGATATATTGCGGCGTGATGTTCTTCATGCCGAAATCCTGCACCGTCGGCGAACAAGGCTCGGCACAGAACGTGGCAACGCGCAGGCACGACAGATCATAGGCATTGATGTCGGTGAGGTTCTGCGGATCGCTCATCACCGCCTTCAAAAAGGTTACACCGGCCTTGAAGATGGTCACGCCATGCCGCTCGATCATTGCGGCAAAGCGCCCGGCGTGCGGGAACACCGGGGAGCCTTCGGCCAAAACGGTGGTCACCCGGCTGAGCAGCGCGGCGGCGATCATGTAGCTCTGGCCGGTGATCCAGCCCGGATCGGCCACCACGAACATCACGTCACCCGGGCGCGCATCAAAAGCAACCTTCATGGTTTCCATGATGCCGCTGGCATAGCCGCCGTGGACATGGACAACGCCCTTGGGTTTGCCGGTGGAGCCCGAGGTGTAAATGAAGAACAGCGGATATTCGGCATCCACCGGCAACGGCCTCGACGCTGTCCAGATCGCCGCCACAAAGGCTTCATCATCCAGCGCGTGCAGCGCGGCTTCGTCGGGCAGGCCAGCGGCGGCAAGGATTTCGGCCAGCGCCGCACCCGTGAGATCATGGCTCCACACGTCGCGGTCGCGCCAGACGATATCGGTCACATGGGCGTGATTGGCGACGATTACCGCATCAACGCGCGGCGGCGTGCTCACCAGCGCTTCGGCGATGGCGATGCGGATACGGGCCGATTGTGCGGCATCAACGCGGCCTTCCCCAATAGCATTGGCCTTGCCCAGTTCGGCCAGCGCCCGGCCAAGGCCGCGCATCACGTCACCGCGCTCGACCGTGACTTCGCCCTTCAGCGCCGCCGTGACGATGTCGGCCATCGCAGTGCGTGTGTCAGCCGACAAACCAAGATCGGCGCCGTGCAGGCGATCGCCCAGCAACTGCAACGCGATATTGACGGGCACATAATTGTCCAGCGCCGGATCGGTATAGGCCGTCTTGAACGGCACAATCTGGGCGTTGCGATAGCCGCCATCGGCAGTGATGACGATGCGCGCGCCGGCATCATGAATCCGGTCAGACAATGTCTTGTCCGAAAAACCGCCGAACACCGGCGTGTAAATCACGCCAATGCGCTTGGCGCCTTCCGTCCAATACAGTTGCGACGGGATATTGGGCATGTTGAGCGCGATGCGATCGCCGGCCTTCAGGCCAAGATTTTGGAGCGCAATGGAGCATTTGGCCGCTTCCAGTAGCAGCTGGCGGCGAGAAACAGCCATGCAGTCGACCGGCGCGCCGCGGCCATTATCGGCTGCCAGATCCCAGCGGTCACCTTCGAAAATGAAGGCGGCTTCACTGCCGTGGCCCGCCAGCACATGACGGTCCACTTCGTTGAAGGCCGCATTGGTGCGGCCGCCTTCAAACCAGCGGAAATTGGGCGCATCATCGCCGTTGAAGGCCCGGGCCCACGGCGCGAAATCGGCCGGAAAATCGGCGCTCGCCGGCGCGGCAGTGGCAGCATCCCAACCGGACCAGCGGCCATCTTCGGCGCCGCTCAGCCAAGTCGGGCGGCCGGCCACGTCCACCAGCCAGTGCAGATTGCGGGCCGCGATCTTGCCGTGAAAGGCACCAGGATCGGCCAGCACCTGCGCGCGCATGGCATCCCAATCGGCGCGCGTGCGAACCGGGTTTACACCCGGAACTGGAACAGGAGCGCGCGTGACGGCGGCGGGATCGTACATCGTTGCTCTGCCCAACCATTGCCGCTGACCAGCCATGAACCGACCAACGGACAGGAAACTTTGATAGACGCAGCGTTTAGTGAAAGATTATGTCTGCGCCAAGTGTTTAACGGTAATTTTTGTTCACTGCGACATTCTGCCCTGCCGGTCGCTGCACCTTGCAGCACCCCGTGCCAAGGCATCTGCAGGCTGCGAAACCGTTGCTGTCAGAAAGCGTTGCGGGGCAGCAGAACGGCACCCACCGTCCGCATCAAGATGTACAGATCAAACCAGATCGACCAGTTCTCGATATAATAAAGGTCGTGCTCAAAGCGCTTGATCAGCTTTTCCTCGGTATCTGTTTCGCCGCGCCAACCACACACCTGCGCCCAGCCAGTGATCCCAGGCTTCACCTTGTGTCGGGCGGCATAGCTTTGCACGACATCGGAAAACAACCGGCCACCAGCGCGGGTCGACGCCGCATGCGGGCGTGGGCCAACCAGCGACATGTTTCCCAGCAGCACATTGAACAACTGCGGCAGTTCGTCGATGCTGGTGCGCCGGAGGAAGCGGCCAACCGGGGTAATACGCGGATCATCACGGCTGGCCTGGGTGATGTTCTTGTATTCCAGCTGCTCGTGATACATCGTTCGGAATTTGTAGACGTGAAACGTGCTATTGTTGAAGCCCTCACGCGGCTGCCGAAACAGGATGGGGCCGTTGGATGTGCACGGCGGTGACAAAGCAGGCCATTGGATCGTCGGCGCGGGGTCGATGAGGGCGGTGTAAAACCCGGCCATCGGTTAGGCTGGCTCCTTTTGGGAGCGGCCGGGGATGTTTGGCGTGGACAATTATGCTGCGGT
>NZ_JBDNFM010000224.1:0-9493 GCF_041689835.1 Sandarakinorhabdus sp. | reverse complement strand
CTTCATGGTCTCGCGCTATCTGCTGCGCGACCTTGTGCAGGGCAAGTTCGGGGAGCGCCTTGCCGCCATCAACACCGGTGTCGAGCGCGACGGTGCCTTCTATCTGTTTTCGCTACGGCTGGTGCCGGTGTTTCCGTTCTTCGTGGTCAATCTGCTGATGGGCCTCACCCCCATTCGCACCTTCACCTACTTCTGGGTCAGCCAGATCGGCATGCTGCTTGGCACCGCTGTTTATGTGAACGCCGGCACGCAATTGGCTGGCATTTCATCATTGCGCGATATCGCGTCGCCGGGCGTGCTCGCCAGCTTTGCTGCGCTGGGCCTGCTGCCGTGGGTTGGGAAAGTGGTGATGGGCGGGCTGAAACGCCGGCGCGTGTATGCACGCTGGCCGCGCCCGCGCCGTTATGATCGCAATCTGGTGGTGATCGGCGGCGGCGCGGCGGGGCTGGTTTCGGCCTATATCGCTGCCACCGTAAAGGCCAAGGTGACGCTGGTGGAAAGCCACAAGTTGGGCGGCGACTGCCTGAACTATGGCTGCGTGCCGTCAAAGGCGCTGATAAAATCGGCACGCATCGCCCACCAGATGCGCCATGCCGATGCCTATGGCCTTGCCCCCCATGATCCGCAGTTCGATTTTCGCGCCGTGATGGCCCGCGTGCGCGCCATCATCGCCGCCATCGAACCCAACGACAGTGTGGAACGCTACACCGGACTGGGGGTGGACATGGAACTGGGCCATGCCCGCATCATCGATCCGTGGACGGTTGAAATTACCCGCCACGACGGCAGCACGCAGCGCCTGACCACTCGCAGCATCCTGATTGCCGCCGGCGCCGCGCCGCTGGTGCCGCCGCTGCCGGGGCTGACCTCCACCAACCACCTGACCAGCGACACGCTGTGGGATGGGTTTTCGGCGCTGGACGCACTGCCCGGCCGCATCATCGTGCTGGGCGGCGGGCCGATTGGCTGCGAACTGGCGCAAGCACTGGCCCGGCTGGGCGCAGCCGTGCAACAGGTGGAGATGGGCCCGCGCCTGCTGCCGCGCGAAGACGCAGATGTGGCCGCCATCGCCCATGCCGCGCTGGTTGCATCGGGCGTAGAGGTGCTCACCGGCCATGCCGCGCTGCGGGTGGAGGGAGACAACAGCCTGATCGTGGGCCAGGGCGGCCAGGAACGCGCCCTGCCCTACGACGCGCTGATCGTCGCCGTTGGCCGCAAGGCGCGGTTGACGGGCTATGGCCTCGAAGAGCTTGGCATCGAGACCGACAAGACCGTTGTCACCGACGATTATCTCGCCACGCTGTATCCCAATATCTATGCCTGCGGAGATGTGGCGGGGCCGTACCAATTCACTCACGTCGCCTCGCACCAAGCCTGGTATGCGGCGGTGAACGCGCTGTTCGGCCAGTTCCGCCGCTTCAAGGCCGATTACCGCGTCATCCCGTGGACGACCTTCCTCGATCCCGAACTCGCCCGTGTTGGCCTGTCGGAAGATGAAGCCCGGGCCAAGGGCATCGCGCACGAAGTGACGATCTACCATCTGCACGAACTCGACCGCGCCATAGCCGACAGCGCCGCCACCGGCTTCGTCAAAGTGCTCACCCCGCCGGGCAAGGACCGCATTTTGGGCGCGACCATCGTGGGCGAACATGCCGGCGAGCTGCTGGCCGAATATGTGCTGGCAATGAAGCACGGGCTGGGCCTCAATAAGGTTTTGGGCACCATCCACACCTATCCCACCATGGCCGAAGCCAACAAATTTGCGGCAGGCAACTGGAAACGCGCCCACGCGCCGCAAGGCTTGCTGCGGCTGGCGCGGCGCTATCATGCCTGGAGATTGCGATAACTTCGCCGCGGGTAACCAATTGCGCCGCAGTTGCGTATTTGCAGCGCGGCAGCCATGCAAACTGCGCTGCGCCCGTTTGGGCCGCCAGGCAATTGAGGGAATGGAATGAAGGGTTTGAACCGGGCTGCGGCTGTGTTTCTGGCGGGCATGGCGGCCTTGCACGGCCCGGCGCAGGCACAACAGGCCGGCATCCAGATTTGGGTGGTCGATGCCATCAGCGGCGCCCCAGCGGCCGATATCGACGTGATCATCGACAATCCGGGCACCGGCTTCCGCCGCGCGGAGCGCACCGACGCACAGGGCCGGGTGCGCCTTGAAGGCCTGTCCACCGGCGGCCAGTTTCGCGTCAGCACCGCGGCCAGCGCTGCCTATGACGCCGCCGCCCCGCAAGTACTGGCGCTGCGCAGCAATTTTTCCAGCAGTATCACCGTGCGGCTGGTGCCAGCGGGCCAGACCGTCACTGTCACCGGCACGCGCGCAGTGGTTGGCCTCAACGCCGTCAACGCCGAAGTGTCTGCTTCCCTGGGCCGCGAACAATTGACAGCGCTGCCAATCGAAGGCCGCGACGTGATCGGCGCGCTGGTGCGGCTACCGGGCGTGGTCGCCTCCACCGGCTTTTTCCCGGAGGCCCCGCCCGTCTCGATCAACGGCAGCAACGGGCTGGACACCAATTATCTGATCGACGGCCTCGACAATAACGAGAATTTCCTTGGCGGCATCAAGTTCCCGGTGCCGCTGGGCTTCACCCGCAGCGTCACCGTGCTCGCCAACAGCTATTCGGTTGCCTATGGCCGCACCGCCAACGGGATCGTCAACTATACAACGCCGTCGGGCAGCAACGAATTTCACGGCGAAGCCTATGCGCTGGTTCGCCCCGGCCGGCCGCTCGATGCCGCCTCGCCCTTCCCGCGCCGCGACCTGTCGGGCAATGCGGTGGGCGAAAGCTTTGAACGCGCGCAGGCCGGCTTTGCGCTGGGCGGGCCGGTCGCGCGGGACCGCACTTTTTTCTACATCAACTATGAATTCACGCGCGACCGCAACACCCAGGTGGTCGATGCGCCGCTGCTCGGCATCACCGATACGGTCACCGGCAACAACCAATTCCACCTCGCCTCACTGCGCCTCGATCACCGTCTCACCGACGATTGGACCCTCGGCGTGCGCGCCAATATCGGCCGCGTCACCATCGAACGGCCCGGCGGCGGGCTGGGCGGCGGCAATGCCGCCCTGCCATCGGCGGGTTCAAATCAGGATCGCCAATCGACACTGCTCGCCGCCACCGCCAGCTATGCCGGCGACGACTGGAGCTATGATGGCGCCGTGCAACACAGCCGGTTCAGCTGGGATTATGGCGAGGCCATCGGCGGTCCCGGCCCGCAAGTGGTGATCCGCGATCCGTCGGGGCTGACAGCCGCCGTTGTCGGCCACCCCGGCTATTTGTTCGACAGCCGCGAGCGCACCCTGCAAACCACCCACCGCCTCGGCCGCCGTGTGGGCGCGCACCGGCTGCGGCTGGGGGCGGATGTGATTCACTCCAACTTCAATCTGTTTGGCGGCGGCAACCCGGATGGAAATTTCCTTGTCGATCTGACTGCGGCGCAACTGGCAGCCCTGCGCAGCGGCCAGCACGGCTTGGCACTGACGGCAACCGACGTGCTGGCGCTTAACCCGGCCGTGGCCAATTATGCCGTCGAATTGCGTCCGCAAGCCTTTGGCACCGATCAGACGTTACTGGCGTTTTACCTTGAGGATGAGTGGCAGCTTGGCCCGCGCCTCACCGCCACGCTGGGGGTGCGCTGGGATTATGACAGCCTCACCGCAAAAGGCGGCGCAAACGGCGATTTCGATAATGTCGCCCCGCGCCTGGCGCTGAACTGGCGGCCGAATGCGCGCACCGCTGTGCGCTTCGGCGCCGGCATTTTCACCGGCAAGCTGTCTTACGCCGTCATCTCCGACGCGCTCCAGCGCAACACCACCTCCGCCGCCTTCCTCGGCCAATTGGCCCAGTTGCAAACACGAGGGATCATCCCGGCCGGCGCTAACCTGCGCGATGTCACCTTTGACGGCAATCTAACCGTCAATCCGCCGTGCGCAACTGCAGCCGCCTGCCCGGCCCCGGCGCAGGTGCAGGCGCTGCGCAGCACTGCCACGCTGGGTGAAGCGCGCATCCTGTCCCCCACCGGTTATGACAGCCCGTGGAGCCTGCAATTGAGCAGCGGTTACCAATATCAGCTCACCTCCACTCTCACGCTCAGCGTCGATGCCATCTACAGCCGCAGCCGCAATCTGGTGCGGCTGCGCGATCTCAATGCGCCGGCGCCGTTCACGCCAAACGCTGCCGCGCTCACTCCCGCTAACATCGCGCTGCTCTCGGCTGCACCCGATAACGCGGCACGCGCTGCACTGGCGCAAACACTGGGCCTGGTGCGCAGCGTCGCCGCCGCCGATGCCAGCCGCCCGGTGGCGCTGGCGGCCGGCGGGGCGCGGCAGATCACTGTTTCCCAAACGGCCGGCACATCCGAATATGCGGCGCTGATTTTGCAGGCAGTAAAAGAACGCGGGGCCGATGATTATGGCTTCCGCTTCAGCTACACCTTGTCCAGGCTGCGAAACGACACCGACGACATCAATTTCCGCGCCGCCAACAGCAATGATTTCAGCACCGAATACGGGCCATCCGCCAACGATCGCCGGCACGTGATTTCGGCGATGGGCTATGCATACCCCTTCGGCGGCCTGACACTCACCGTTGCCGGGCTTTTCCAATCCGGTCAGCCGGTCAATCTGGTGCCCGATGCGCGCATCTTCGGCACGCAGGATCTGAACGGCGACGGCGCTTCATTTGGCGAAAATTTCGTCGGCAACAGCGACCGCCATCCCGGCTCCGCCCGCAATTCGGCGCGGCTGCCATGGTCGGCCACGGTGGATATCGGCACAAGATACTTGCTGCTCAAGCGCATCGAGCTTTCGGCAGACGTATTCAACCTGTTCAACACCAACAACCGGTCAGGCTTTGCCAACGCCGCCACCACGTCAAACCAGGTGCAATTCGGCGGCGGCGCGGCGTTCGTCCAGCGTAACGCCGGCCCGCCCCGCCAGTTCCAGTTCGGCGCGGCGTATAAGTTTTAGCGCGCGCTGGGCTAGTTCTGATATGCAATCTGCCATGCAGCAGTTTCAGGGCGTAATCGGATTGGCGGCGGTGCTGCTGCTAGCCTGGGCTTTCAGCGAAGACCGTGCCAATCGGCCGGCCCTGCGCTGGCTGGCGGCTGCGCTGCTGCTGCAATTGGCGATTTCCGTGATCGTGGTGCGGGTGCCGCCGATCTGGGCTGCGGTGGGCCTGGCCAATCAAGGCGTTGCCGCCATCGAAAAGGCCAGTCTGGTCGGGTCGTCCTACATGTTCGGCTATCTCGGCGGTGCGCCCCTGCCTTTTGCCTTGCAGGCCGGCGCCAGCCCGCCGCTGATCATCGCGTTCCAGATCCTGCCGCTGATCATCGTGTTTTCGGCGCTGTCGGCGCTGCTGTGGCACTGGGGCATCCTCAAGGCGATGGTGCGCGGGCTCAGCTGGGCCTTGCGCCGAACGCTGGGCGTTTCCGGCGTGGTCGGGCTGGGCGGCGGTGCAACGCTGTTTCTTGGCGTGGTGGAATCGCCGCTGGTGCTGCGGGCGTGGTTTTCGTCCATGAGCCGGTCGGATCTGTTTGCCATCATGACAATGATCATGGCGACGATTTCAGGCGCCATCCTCGTGTTGTATGCCAGCACGCTGGGCAAGGTGATCCCCAACGCCGCCGGCCACCTGATCGTCGCGTCGCTGCTTTCGCTGCCCGCCGCGCTAGCGGTGGCGCGGCTGATGGTGCCCGGCACGCCCGACACCAGCGAACCCGCCGAACCCGATCTGGCCTATGATGGTGCCATGGATGCCGTGGTGCGCGGCGCCATGGAAGGCGTGCAACTGATGCTGGCGGTGATCGGCATCATCATCACCATTTTCGCTCTGGTAAATCTTGTCGATCAATTGCTGGCCCTGGCGCCGGCAGTGGACGGCGCGGCGCTCACACTGCGCCGCATGCTGGGCTGGCTGTGCGCGCCGCTGATGTGGGCAATCGGCGTGCCGTGGGATCAGGCGCCCGCCGCCGGCGCACTGATGGGCACCAAGGCGATCCTCAACGAATATGTCGCCTATCTCGATTTGGCCGCGCTGCCCGCCGGCACGCTCGATCCGCGCAGCCGGCTGATCGTTACCTATGCGCTGGCCGGCTTTGCCAATCTGGCCAGCATCGGCTTGCTGGTGTCCACCATCGCCAGCCTGTGCCCACAGCGCCGCGCCGAGGCGGCCGGGTTGGGGATGAAAAGCTGGATCGCCGGCAATCTGGCCACCTTGATGACCGGCGCGATGATCGGCCTGGTAACGCCTCTATGATCGATGTTTGACGCCCGCCTTCGCCCCTTGATCGATCCGCCACTAAACGCGCTGGGCCGCGTGTTGGCCAATCTGGGCGTGACGGCCAATGGCCTCACCGCCGCCGGCATCGCGCTGGGTATTGCGGCCGGCGCGGCGCTGGCCCACGGCCAGTTCGCGGCGGCGCTGGCGCTGATCATCGTCAACCGGCTGCTCGACGGGCTGGACGGCGCGGTGGCGCGGGCGACGCAGCAGACCGATTTTGGCGGCTATCTCGATATTGTCGGCGATTTCGTTTTCTATCTGGCGGTGCCGCTGGGCTTTGGCCTCGCCGATCCGGCCAATCTCAAGCCCGCGCTGGTGCTGATGGGCTGTTTTGGCCTTACCGGCATCAGCTTTCTCGCCTTTGCCGCCGTCGCCGCCAAACGCGGCCTCGAAACTACCGCGCATGGCCGCAAAAGCTTCTTCTATAACACCGGCCTGGCCGAAGGGACGGAGACGATCATCGTGTTCATCATGTGCTGCCTGTGGCCGCAGCATTTCCCCAGCATTGCGCTGGCCTATGCCGGCCTGTGCCTGCTCACCGTTGTGCAGCGCACCGCCAGCGCGTGGGCGACTTTTGGCAAATGAGTGCGCTGTTGCCCGCGCTGATCGCCGCCCAGTTGATGGCGTTTCCGGCTGAAGGCCCGGTGCCGCCGCCGTGGCGGGTGAACGCGGTTTCAAAGAAGGTTCCGCTCACCCAGTATCGCATCGTGCGCATCGATGGCGTCACCGGCGTGGAGGGCAACGCCGACGCGTCCATGGCGCTGCTGGGCCGCGAAATCAGCGCCGATCTGGCAGCCACGCCAATGCTGTGCTGGCGCTGGCGCATCGATGCGCCGGTGGCGGAGGCCAACATGATGACCAGGCAAGGCGATGATTATGCCGCGCGCGTCTATGTCGGTTTCGATATTCCCGGCAAGCAGTTGAGCATGGGCGTCAAGCTCAAGCTGGCGCTGGCGCGGCGGCTGTTTCCCGGCGCGATCCCCGATGCGGCCATCAATTATGTGTGGGATAATCGCTACCCCGTCGGCACCACCGCGCCCAACGCTTATACTGATCGTGCCCGCATGGTGGTGGCCCAAACCGGCAGCGCCAATGCCGGCCGCTGGACAGCGCAGCGCGCCGATGTGGCGCGCGATTTTGCCCGCGCCTTCCCCGGCGCCGCCGGCAAACCAACGCTGGTGGCCGTGGCTGTTGATACCGATCAGACCAAGGGCAAGGCGCGCGGCTGGTTTGCCGATCTGCATTTCGTCGGCCGCGATCAGGCCTGTCGCTTTCCAGCCTGATCGGCCTTGCCGCACCGCACAAATGCGGCAACCATGACCCGATGATCGAGCAGTATCGCCAGCGCCTCGCCGAACTCCATATCCGCACAGCGGAAACACCGCTGTTCAACCCGGTGTTCCAGCTGGGGCTGGAGATTTCGCGGACGCTGGAAACCGGGGAGGTCACGCTCGCCGGGCTGGCCGAGGCGATTGCCGAACTGGGCCGCGAAGGCTTGCAGGCACGCGCCAACCGGCTGGGCCGGCTGCTTGGCGGCCAGGACGATGCGGCCAATATCGCCGCCTTCCGCGCGCAGGTGGAGGCTTCGGCCACGGGTGATTTCGCCGCCTTCAGGGCGCGCTGGGCAACGCCGCTGCTGCATGTGGTGTTCACCGCCCACCCCACCTTCCTGCTCACCCCCGATGAATATGCGGCGGTGGCGAGGGCGGCTGTAAGCGGTGCGCCTGTCAGCATTGTGCCAGTTGAAATTCGGCCTTCGCCAAGCCTGGTGGAGGAGCATGAGGCGGTGCTGGCCGCCCTCACCCGCGCAATCGCTGCGCGTGACCGGCTGCACGGCGAAGTGCTGGCCGCGGCGGCGCGGGCCTTTCCGGATGATTGGCAAAACCTCACCCCTTGCCTGTTCCGGGTGGCGACCTGGGTTGGTTATGACATGGATGGCCGCACCGATATCGGTTGGGCGACCAGCATCGGTTTCCGCGCGCAGGAAAAGGCGGCGCGGCTGGCGCTGATGGCGAACGAAGCCGCCACGCTGGGCGAAACGGCGCTGGGCGATCGGTTGGCGCGTGCCGGTGCCCATGCCCACCGCCAGGCGACACTGTTGGCCGGCAACACCGAAGACGCCGCGGCGCTGTCGGTCATCGCCAACCAGATCAGCGCCCCGCACGCCGATGCGCTGACCAGCCTTGCGGACGCCATCGCCGCCTTGCGCGCCGCCGCCGCCAGCCTGCCCGCCGATCAGGCCATGCCGCGCCTGGTGCTGGCCGGCGCCATGGCCACCGATGGGCTGGGCATGGGCTGGGTTCATTTCCGGGTGAACGCGGCGCAATTGCACAATGCCATCCGCCGCCGCATCGATCCCGATGGCACGCTCGACATGACCGGCGGCCAGGCGCTGCTCCGCCTGCGCGGTTTGCTGGAAACGGTGCAGCCGCTGCGCTCCAACTTCGCAGCGCTGGCGGTAGAAAGCACCACCGCCGTGCGCCAGTTCCTCGCCATGGCGGCGATCCTCAAGCATATCGATGCCGACACGCCGATCCGCCTGCTGATCGCCGAGTGCGAACAGCCCACCACCGTGCTGGCGGCGCTGTATTTCGCCCGGCTGTTCGGCATATCCGACAAGGTGGATGTGTCGCCGCTATTCGAGACGGAAACCGCGCTGGAGCACGGCGGCCGTTTTCTGGATGCGCTGCTGGCCGAGCCGGCGTATCGCGATCACGCCCGCCGCCGCGGCCGGGTCGCCATCCAGACCGGCTTTTCCGATGCCGGGCGCTTTGTGGGCCAAGTGCCGGCAGCGCTCGCCATCGAGCGGCTGCAGGGCCGGCTGGCACGCGCCATGACGGCCAATGGACTGGCAGACGTCGCCGCGCTGATCTTCAACACCCACGGCGAATCGATGGGCCGCGGCGCCCACCCGGCCAGTTTCACCGATCGGCTGGCCTGGCCACTGAGCCCCTGGTCGCGGGCGCAATTCGAGCAAGCCGGCATCCGTGTCGAGGCCGAAGCCAGCTTCCAGGGCGGCGATGGTTTCCTGTTTTTCGGCAACGATGCGCTGGCGCTGGCGACGCTGGCCCGCATCGCCGAACTCACGCCCGGGCTGGCGCACGGCGGCGATGATGATCCCTTCTACACCCGCACCGATCTCAGCCTCGATTTCTACCGCATGATCCGCCGCCATCAACGCGCGCTGTTTGAAGCCCGGCCCTATG
>NZ_JBDNFM010000223.1:0-5122 GCF_041689835.1 Sandarakinorhabdus sp. | reverse complement strand
GCCTTACCGCGTCAAAATCATCCCGAAGCGCGATCCCAGTCCCCATGACGATGTCCTACCTGAGCACATCGCCATAGATTCACACTTTTAGACCCTTGGGAATCCCCCCGCGAGTCGCGATCAACGCGACTTGGTATAATACGCTCCAAGGCGGCCCGGGTTTCATGCCTTGGCAAAATAAAGTCACAATTCGTCGCCTGCGCCGAACGGTTGACCGCTCCCCAGCAACTGCCCCGTTGTCCACTCCGGCCGGGGCTGCTCTTTGACCCACGTCAGCCGGGCCTCCCGGCGACAAGAGGGGATCATGGTTTCGACGGGTTCTGCAGCTGGAACATGATTCCGGTTAAAGAGTCGTTTGTGCCTCGCTCCCCGCTTGATGAAGGGTCGCACTGGGTCATGCAATTTCAGATCGGCAAGATGATGCTGGCGGCGCTGGGCCTGATGGGCCTGGGTGTTGTCGCTCCAGCCGCTGCGACTGATGCGACCACCGCTCCGATTTCTGCCGTGTTTGCCGTTTCGGCGATGACACTGGATGACAGCACTGCCAACCCCGCAAGCAGCGTGGCTGAAGCTCGCCGCGCCTTCCTCGCCGCGCTGGCCAACGAACGCACCGATGCGACCACTCTGGCGCGCCTGCTGCCGCGCGCCGGCCAGCCGGTTGCCGCGCTGATCGGCGCTGCGCCTGCCGGGGTCGCCCGCGCCGAAGCCGTGCTGCGCCGACTTGGCCTCAACCCCGATCGCTTCCTCGCCAATCGCGTCGGCTCCGGCGGGCCGTTTATCGCCGCCAATGATCCGCAGGTGCGCGATCTGCAGGCCAGTGCCGCGCGTCAGGCGGCCATCGCCGCCTCCTTCGCCACCATCCCGGCCTTCCTGCCGGTGAACCATTACAATCCCTCGTCGGATTTCGGTTACCGTTCCGATCCGTTCCACGGCGGCGGCGCCTTCCACGCCGGCATCGACATGACCGGCAAGACCGGCGATGCCATCCATGCCGCTGCCGATGGCGTGGTGGTGCGCGCTGGCTGGTGGGCCGGTTATGGCAAGGTGGTTGTGGTCGATCACGGCAATGGCCTTGAAAGCCGTTATGGCCACATGTCGCGTTTTCATGTGAAGGAAGGCGATGTGATTCGCCAGGGCCAGGTCATTGGCGGTATGGGCTCCACCGGCCGCTCCACCGGTACCCACCTGCATTTTGAAGTCCGCCTTGATGGCCGCGCGCTCGATCCGCAGCCGTTCATCGATCTCGCCAACTTCGGCGTCGGCGCGCCGGCCCGCAGCCGCCCGACCGTGATTGCACCAGTTGATATCGCCAGCAACGAACCCTTTGCGCCGCTGGCCAGCGACGACATGGTTATGGCCGGCGGCCGCACCTGGACAGTCTCGCTTGGGAAATTCCGCTCGGGGCGCTGACGGCCTGCCGGTTGCAGCCGGCCCCAGGTGTGCTTACATTACAGTCATGGACACGCCCCCCCGTCTTTCACTCGCCGCTGCCCAGCGCGTCGCGGTCATCGCATCCCGCCAGGGCAAACCCGGCCTGATGCTGCGCCTTGCTGTGGATGGCGGAGGTTGCGCTGGTTTCCAGTACCGGTTTGGCCTCGAAGATGCGCCGGCTGAAGGTGACACCATCGTGGAAACCGGCGGTGTCACCATGCTGGTCGATCCCGATTCGCTGCCCTTCGTCGCCGGCGCCGAGGTGGACTATGTTGAAAAAATCGGTGCGGCGGCTTTTGAAGTGAAGAACCCGCAGGCGGCCTCGGGCTGCGGCTGCGGATCAAGTTTTTCGATCTGAGAGAAGGTGCCTCCGGCGTGCAGAGACGCAGTCCCTGCACCCGTTTTGTATCCGATCTCTCTGCGATCAGGTCTGCCATGCGCCGTTGACGGGCAGATCCAGAGGGTCTGCCCCCCTGACCGCCGGAGGACGCTCGCTATTCGTGCTGTGCCGGCGATGGGAGGGTGATGTTTGCCGCTTCTCCCCCTAAGGACGGGACGATCAGGAGGCGCATATGGCAATACAGGCGGTGATTTTCGATTTTGGCGGGGTGATCACTTCGTCGCCGTTCGAGGCCTTTGCGCGATATGAAGCGCAGCGCGGCCTGCCGCATGGTTTCATCCGCACGGTGAATGCCACCAATCCCGACAGCAACGCCTGGGCGCGGCTGGAACGCAGCGAGATCAGCACCGCGCAATTTGATGCAGCGTTCCGGGCCGAGGCGCTCAGCCTTGGCCATGATGTGCCGGGCGGTGATGTGCTGCCACTGTTGGCTGGTGAGGCGCGGCCCGGGATGGTGGCGGCGCTGGGGATATGCAAGGCGGCGTTCAAGGTGGGGTGCATCACCAACAACGTGGCAAGTGAAGACGATATCGGCTGGGGACCCAGCGTGAAGCATATCCTGACCGCATTCGACCATGTCATCGAAAGCGCCAAGGCCGGGCTGCGCAAGCCTGACCCGCGCATCTATCTGATGATGTGCGAGGCGCTGAATGTGCCGCCGGAAGCCTGCGTTTACCTCGATGACTTGGGCATCAATTGCAAACCGGCGGCCGCGCTGGGCATGACCGCGATCAAGGTGACCAGCGAAGCTCAGGCGCTGGCCGATCTGGCGGCGGCAACCGGGCTGCGGTTTACCAGCCAACCGGATCGGTGAAGGCGCTGCCCTGTCGTTCCAGTTGGACGGCGATGGCGTATTTGTGCACCTCGGTGGGGCCGTCATAAAGGCGGAAGGGCCGCATGTCGCGGAAGATCATCTCCACCACGGTTTCGCTGGTGACACCGATGCCGCCCAATATCTGCACGCAGCGATCGGCGACCTTGAACAGATCTTCCGATACGCTGGCCTTGACGATGCTGCTTTCGTGGCGGGCACGCACGCCATTATCGAGCAGCCAGGCGACATGGCGGATGGCCAGGCGGGCCTGGTGCAGGGCGATCTCGTTGTCGGCCAGCATGAAGTTGACGCCCTGATGCTGGATCAGCGGCTTGCCAAAGGCGGTGCGCACGCGGGCATGTTCCAGTGCGATGTGCTGGCAGCGCGCCGCCGCGCCAAGCCAGCGCATGCAGTGGGTGAGCCGCGCCGGCGCCAGCCGCATCTGGGCATAGCGCAAGGCCGAACCAATCTCGCCCAGCAGGTGCGACGGGCCGAGGCGCAGCCCCTCGAAGCGCACGACGCAGTGTCCTTCGACATAGTTGCGGTCCATCGAATCCATCACGCGTTCGATGGTGATGCCGGGGGTGCCGCCTTCGCACAGGAACAGGGTGGGGCCGTGCGGGCCGTGAGCATTGGGCTCTACATTGGCCATGATGATCCAGGTTTTGGCGCCATTGGCTCCGGTGATCAGCCATTTCAGGCCCGAAATCTCGTAATCATTGCCGTTGAACACGGCGGTGGTCTTGAGCTGGCCGGGGTCGCTGCCGGCGCCGTCCGGCTCGGTCATGGCAAAAACGCTGCGGCGCTCACCGCTCACCATGGGGGCGAGGAATTGTTTCACCTGATCGGGCCGCGCGATGCGGGACAGCAGATACATGTTGCCTTCGTCTGGCGCGGCGCAATTCATGGCCACGGGGCCGAGCGTCGACCAGCCCGCCGCTTCGAACACCGCCGCCTGCGTGGCGTGATCAAAGCCCATGCCTCCCAATTCCGTGGGCGCTTGCGGGGTGAGCAGGCCTTCCGCCTTGGCCAGGGCCACCAGCTCGGTCCGCAGGCTGTCGGTCGGGCCGTGCTGGGTCAGTCGCGGGTCACGCTCGAAGGGGATGATCTTGTCGATCACAAACTGGCGGACGCGGCGGGCCAGCGCCTTGGTGTCTTCGGGCAGGGTGAAATCGGTCACAATTCGCCTTTCGTGTGGGCTGCCAGCGCCTGGGCAACGATTGCCAGCGCCAACGCTTCGAACCCTTGATAGCGCGTCCCGTCCATCTCGCCGCGCTGCCATTTTCGGTAAAGTTGCATCCACGCCGTTGCCAGCCGTAACCGCGCCAGCGCCAGCGGCCAAACCAGATCGCCGACATCCTGCCCGCTGATTTGTGCGTAACGCGCCGCCACTGCGGCCCGGCCCGGCCAACCGGGGGTAAGGGAGGGCACGGCCAGCAGCGGCTTTACATCGCCGGGGTCGCCTGGCTGGATCCAGTAGGACAGCAGCACGGCCAGATCAAAGCCGCGCGGGCCGCGGGTCGCCATGTCCCAATCAATCATGGCGCGGGCTTGGCAAGTGGCGGGATCGACCAGCAGATTGTCGGGTTTCAGATCCATGTGCAGCAGCACGGGGGCACCCTTTTCGGGCGGCACGGCGGCGGTGAGCGCGGCGATCAGATTGGTAACGCTGGCAGGCAGGCCATCGGGCCACACCGCGTCGGCCCGCGCCCACCAGCCCTTCAGTTGACGGGCGTGAAACCCCTCCGGTTTGCCGAGATCGCCAAGTCCCACCGCCACCGGATCAAGCGCGTGCAAGGCTGCCATCGCCTGCAGGGTGGTTTCCACCAGCGCCAATCCACCGCCAGACTCCGCCGGCAATGTTCCGGCAATCGCCACGCCCTCGCGCCGTTCGATCAGCTGGAATTTGGTGCCCAGCACCGCCTCATCGCCGCAAAAGGCGATCAGGCGCGGCGCCAGCGGGAAGTGCGGGGCAAGCGCGGCGAGCACCCTGGCTTCGCGCGCCATGTCGCTGGCGCCGGCCGCCAATTGCCCCGGCGGCGGGCGGCGCAGCACAGCTCGAAGTCTTTTTGGTCCGCTGGTCAGTTCCACGCCTTCGTTGCGATTGGCGATGCCGCCGCCCAGCCGCTCCAGCCGCGCGCCCGGCCCCAGCGCAAGGCCGTGCGCGGGCAGCCATTGGGCCAGGGTTTCAAGGTCGGTCATGCCCCGTCTGGCTATCACGCCCACGCGGCCCGGCAACAGCCTGTCAAAAACAGGTCGCTGGCATGTGGCAGGGGCACTGCTTATGCTTGATGCCATGGTTGATCCGCTGATCCTCACCGCTGAACGGCTTGTCCTGCGTCCGCACCGGCTGGAGGATTTCGAACGGTTGGTGGAGATGTGGTCGCATCCGGTGGTGGTGACGCATTTCGGCGGCAATCCGTTCAATCGCGACAAGAGCTGGAATCGGCTGCTGCGTTACGTCGGCCATTGGCAAT
>NZ_JBDNFM010000222.1:0-5436 GCF_041689835.1 Sandarakinorhabdus sp. | reverse complement strand
GTTGACGGCGTTTCGCGGCTGACCGGCACCGACATCTGGGATCCGTCGGTGCGCTATCTTACCCTGCTGCCAGCCAAGACCGACCCGGCCGAAGTGCTGGGCATCGTCATTCTTGCTGTGCTGATGAGCTTTCTGGCCACGCTGTATCCGGCGTGGAAAGCTGCTTCCACCGATCCGGTGACGGTGCTGCGCTATGAGTGAACCCGTGTTGCAGGTGACCGGCCTGGCCCGCAGTTTCGAACAGGGCGGCGCCCGTATCGAGGTGTTGAACGGTGTCGATCTGACGGTTGCACCCGGCGAGATCGTGGCGCTGCTGGGGCCGTCGGGTTCGGGCAAATCGACCATGCTGCAAGCGGTTGGCCTGCTGGAAGGTGGCTTTTCGGGGCGCATCGGTATCTGCGGCGAAGACGTTGGCAATCTTGACGATCTGGGACGCACGCGCGTGCGGCGGCAGCGGCTCGGTTTTGTGTATCAGTTCCACCATCTGCTGCCGGATTTTTCGGCCCGCGAGAATGTGATGCTGGCGCTGATGGTGGCCGGGGTGGCGGAAGCGACCGCCAGCGCGCGCGCCGATGAACTGCTCGGTGCGCTCGGGCTGGGCGCCCGCCTCACGCACAAGCCGGCGCAATTGTCGGGCGGGGAACAGCAGCGGGTTGCCGTCGCCCGCGCGCTGGCCAATCGCCCGGCGCTGGTGTTGGCCGATGAACCCACCGGCAATCTGGATGAGGCCACAGCCCAACTGGTGCTGGCGCAGTTAGTCAATCTGGTGCGCGGGCAGGGCAGCGCCGCGCTGATTGCAACCCACAATCTCGCGCTGGCACGGTCGGTTGACCGGGTGGTGACACTGAAGGCCGGCCGCCTCGCCTGAATCGGCCGGAATGGCGGTGTTTACTGCGCCGTCCAGCCGCCATCAACGGGAATTGCAGTCCCGGTGATCTGGGCGGCGGCATCGCTCGCGAGGAAGGCAGCGAGCTCGCCGATCTGTTCGGGGGTGACGAACTGCTGGGAAGGCTGCTTGGCGAGAAGCAGCTTTTCGGTGGCGTCTTCAACGCTGATGCCCTGCTGGGCGGCCATGGCTTCGATCTGTTTCTGCACGAGCGGCGTATGCACCCAGCCGGGGCAGATGGTGTTGCAGGTGATGCCGGTGCCGGCGGTTTCCAGCGCGACCACCTTGCTCATGCCCACCACGCCGTGCTTGGCCGCGACATAGGCGACCTTGTGGACGCTGCCGATCAAGCCGTGCACCGAGCCGATGTTGATGATGCGGCCAAAGCCCTTGGCCTTCATGTGCGGCAGCGCCGCCTGCATGGCATAAAAGATGCCCGACAGGTTGATGGCGATGATGGCATTCCAGCGTTCGGCCGGAAAATCCTCGACACTTTGGGTGTGTTGAATGCCGGCATTGTTGACGAGGATATCGATGGCGCCAAAACTGCTGATGCACAGATCAACCATCGCCTTGACATCATCGGGCTTGGAAACGTCGGCCCCGCTGTAGACGACCCTGACGCCGTATTTGGCTTCGAGGCCGGCGCGTTCTGCTTCGATGGCGGCGGCATCGCCGAAACCGTTGATCACAAGGTTGGCGCCCTTTGATGCCAGCACATTGGCAATGCCAAGCCCGATCCCGCTGGTTGAACCGGTTACGACAGCACTGAGTCCCTTGAGCATCGCAAATCCCTCATTTTCGTGCGTGGCGAATAGTTTGATGTGTTTCATCGGCGATTGGCTGCCTTTTTCGCCGCCATTATGTACGTGAGTTTCAGTTTTCTTCCATTGCAAAATCAACGTTATGCTGCGGCAGTAGAGTGCCCGTATGACATCGGGGAACGGGCGCAGGGTGCCGGCCTATGTTGCGAGCGCGAATGGCAATAGGTTGAATTTTGCGCTTCAGGGCGGCGTTCAACCAGAAGATCATCCCCGCTGCGTCAGACGCCTGCATTTTTGTGGGGACAAAGCGGCTGCACCGGTTGGCAGCCGGCACGCGGCATGGGCATAGTGCGCCAATGCCCCACGCCGGATTCGTCCCCCTTCGCTGCCACAGTGCCTATTCGATGCTGGAAGGCGCCATCCAGCCGGAAAACCTGGCCAAGGTGGCGCGCCAGCTGCGCTTTCCGGCGATTGGCCTGGCCGACCGCGCCAACATGTTTGCCGCGATGGATTTTTCCGCCGCGGCCAAGGACCATGGCATTCAACCGCTGATTGGTGCGCTGCTGCCGGTTGAACGACCGGGTTCGGCCACGTTCCAAGGCAAGGCGCTGGTCGATTGGCTGGTGGTGTTTGCGCAGGATGATGCGGGCTACACCAATCTCATCGGTCTGGTTTCGGATGCGCATCTGGCGGCCGCGGTGCCCGGCGATCCGGTGCTGCGGCTGGAGCAGCTGGAGGGCCGCACCGCTGGCCTGCTGTGCCTGACCGGCGGTGCCGATGGCGCATTGACGCGGTTGCTTGCCGAAGGCCAGAACGCCGAGCCGATGGCCGATCGGCTGGAAAGCCTGTTTGCGGGCCGGCTTTATGTTGAAATCGCGCGCAGCGGCGACCCGATCGAGCAGAAGAGCGAGGCCGGCCTGCTGCGGCTGGCCGAAGCGCGCGGGCTGCCGATCGTGGGCACCGCGCCGGTGAAGTTTCTGACGCCTGATATGCACCAGGCGCACGACGTGCTGCTGTGCATTGCCGAATCAACCTATGTCGAGGCCGAGGATCGCCGCCGGTCCAACCCGCAGCACTGGCTCAAATCCGCCGAGGATTGGCACCTGCTGTTTGCCGATCTGCCCGAAGCCATCGCCAACACGATTGTCGTGGCTCAGCGCTGCGCGGTGCTGGCGCCCAGCCGCAAGCCGATCCTGCCGCGCCTTGCTGCCGGCGGTGAAGATGAAGCGCTGCTGGCCGCCGCCAGTGCCGGGCTGGAAACGCGTTTGACGGTGCTGGGCAAAACCGGCGCCGATCGGCAGACCTACCTTGATCGGCTGGCGTTTGAAGTGAACGTGATCAACGGCATGGGCTTTGCCGGCTATTTTCTGATCGTGGCGGATTTCATCGTGTGGGCCAAACGGCAGGGCATCCCGGTGGGGCCAGGGCGCGGTTCCGGCGCTGGTTCGGTGGCGGCGTGGGCGCTGACCATCACCGATCTTGATCCGCTGGAACACGGCCTGCTGTTCGAACGCTTCCTCAACCCTGACCGCGTCTCGATGCCCGATTTCGATATCGATTTTTGCGAAACGCGGCGCGTCGAAGTGATTGAATATGTGCAACAGCGCTACGGCCGCGAGCAGGTGGCGCAGATCATCACCTTCGGCAAGATGAAGGCCCGCGCCGTGCTCAAGGATGTGGGCCGGGTGTTGCAGATGCCGTACGGCCAGATTGATCGGCTGGCCAAGCTGGTGCCCAACCAGCCCGCCGATCCATGGACGCTGGCGCGTACCTTGGGCCGCGGCAAGGACAAGGACGGCAAGGCTTACGGCGGTGAGGCCGCCTTCATCGCCGAGATGGAGCGCGATCCCAAGGTGAAGCGGCTGGTGGATATTGCCCTGCAACTGGAGGGCTTGCCGCGCCACAGTTCCACACATGCGGCCGGCGTGGTGATCGGGGATCGGCCGCTGAGCGAACTGGTGCCGCTGTTCCGCGATCCGCGTTCCGACATGCAGGTGACGCAATTCGAGATGAAGGCCGCCGAGAAGGCCGGGCTTGTGAAATTCGATTTTCTTGGCCTGAAGACGCTTTCGGTGCTCGACCGGGCGGCGGCGATGCTGCGCGCCCGCGAAGTGCAGGTGGATTGGCCGACGCTGCCCACCGGCGATCCGCTGGTGTACAAGCTGCTGGCAGAGGGCGACACGGTGGGCGTGTTCCAGTTTGAATCGGAAGGCATGCGCCGCGCGCTCAGCCAGGTTCGTCCCGATTGTTTTGGCGATATCGTGGCGGTGGGCGCGCTGTATCGCGCTGGCCCGATGGAAAATATTCCAAGTTTTGCGCTGCGCAAGGCGGGCAAGGAAAAGGTGGAATTGCTGCATCCGGCGATGGAGCCGATCCTGCGCGAAACCTACGGCATCATTGTCTATCAGGAACAGGTGATGAGCCTGGCGCGCGAACTGGCCGGCTACAGCCTGGGCCAGGCCGATCTGCTGCGGCGTGCCATGGGCAAGAAAATCCACGCTGAAATGGTCGCGCAAAAGGCCGGTTTCTGCGAAGGCGCCGCCGCCAATGGCATCGAGGCGGCGACGGCGGCCGCGATCTTCGAATTGATCCTGAAATTCGCCAACTATGGCTTCAACAAAAGCCACGCCGCCGCCTATGCGCTGGTTTCCTATCAGACCGCCTGGCTGAAAACCCACCACCGGGCCGAATTTTATGCCGCGTCGATGGCGTATGACATCGACAACACCGATCGGCTGGCGGTGTTCGTCGATGATGCCCGCCGCGCCGGGGTCGAGATGCTGCCGCCGTGCATCAACCGTTCGGCCGCCGATTACACTGTCGTGGGCGGCGACGTGCGCTATGCGCTGGCCGGGCTGAAGGGCGTTGGCCTCAAAGCAATGGAAACGCTGGCGGCCGAGCGCGACGGCAAGGGGCCGTTCCGCGATCTGGCTGATTTCGCCCGCCGCGTCGGTCCGCGCGGGCTGAACAAGCGCCAGCTTGAAAGCCTGATTGCTGCTGGCGGATTTGATGCGCTGCATCCGGGCCGCGCCGGTGTGCACGCGCTGGCCGAAGCCATCATGGCCAGCGCCCAGTCTGCCACGGAGGAACGCGAGTCTGCGCAGGTGGCGTTGTTTGGTGATGCGACGGGGGTTTCGGACCATGCCAGCCTGGCGTTGATGGTGCCGGGTCTGGAATGGACGCTGGCGCAGCGGATGGCGCATGAGCAGGAAGCGTTCGGCTTTTTCTTCAGCGGCCACCCGGTTGATGCCTATGCCAACGTGCTCACCGCCAATGACGTTCTGAGCCACACCGAGGTGCTCGGCCTGTCGGCGCCGCTGGGCGGGGGGCGCAAATACGTGATGATGGCCGGGCGGCTGGAGGAGCGGCGCTGGCGCAGCACCCAGGCCGGCCGGCGCTATCAGTTTCTCAGTTTTTCCGATCGTTCCGGGCAGTATGTCGCCAGCTGTTTTGATGATGATCTGCAGGAAAAATTCGAAGCCATGGTGAACGATGCGCCAGCGCTGCTGCTCGGCATGGATTTGCAGTGGCGTGACGGCGAGGATGTGCCGCGCTTTACCCTGCGTTCGGCCCAGCCGCTTGCCGAACTTGCCCGCCGCACCCGCGGCCGGCTGGTGGTGAGGCTTGCCCACCCGGCAGAGGTGGGCGTGCTGCTCGGCGTGCTGGGGCCAGCGCCGGCGAAGGGGCGCGGCGAACTGGTGGCCGATATCGCCACCGATGCCGGCCCGGCGCGGCTGGTGCTGGGCCGGCACTTCCTGATCGATGCCGATCTGGAAGCCGCACTGG
>NZ_JBDNFM010000221.1:0-4289 GCF_041689835.1 Sandarakinorhabdus sp. | reverse complement strand
GATGTTTCGGCGCTGGCGGTGCTGCTGCCGGGGGCGGGGGTGAAGGCGCTGGGGGCGACGCTGGTGCTGGTGCTGGTGGGGCGGCGAAAACGAGCATGAGGGAGTGAAAACGGGCCTGCGGCCCTGCCCACCGGAGGCATATTTTTTGCTCGACTGAAGTTTACTCGTGCGAGGGCACCCGCGCCGTGCCCCATGGTTCGCCGATATCTTCCAGCACCAGATCAATCACTTCGATGCGGGCGCGAATGGCGATGCCGGCGGCACAGATGATCACCAGCCGGTCGCCGTCCTGGGCGAGCGACAGGATCGCGGTCACGGCTTCCGGATCAGCCGGCCATCCGGTGCGCTGTACAGCGTCCACAGTTTCGATGCGCAGAGCGCAGCGGATGCGTGACGGCCCAAGGGACAGTGCATCGGCCTCGCGGCGATAGCGGTTGACGAGGCAAACCAGCCGCCGCGCCTTGCGATCAAAGCCGATGTCGGCCAGCCGCAGCGTCGCGTCTTGCAGCAGCGCCGAAAACGGCTCGATATCACCGGGCTCCCGGCCCAGCAGCGCGAGGCGGCCTGCCCCGGACAGTGATCCGGGGTCAGCCATCACCAACCCGTTCGATATCGGCGCCGACGGCCTGCAACTTTTCTTCCAGCCGCTCATAACCGCGATCAAGGTGATAGACGCGGCTGACGGTGGTTTCGCCTTCTGCCGCCAACCCGGCCAACACCAGGCTCATGGAGGCGCGCAGATCGGTGGCCATCACTTCGGCACCGTATAATTTCGGCACGCCGCGCACCACGGCGCTGCGGCCGCGCACGGAGATATCCGCCCCCATGCGCGCCAGTTCCGGCACGTGCATGAAACGGTTTTCAAAGATGGTTTCGGTCAGCAGCGACGCCCCGCCCGCCACGGTGAGCATCGCCATGAACTGCGCCTGCATGTCGGTGGCAAAGCCCGGATAGGGCGATGTCGAAATGTTGATGCCGCGCATTTCGCCGGTGCGGCGCACGATGATACCATCGGGCGTGTCGGCGGTTTCCACGCCGTCTTCGTGCAGCGCTTCCAGCGTCACGCCCAGATCGGCCGCCGAAGCGCCCACCAATTCCACCTCGCCGCCGGCAATGGCAGCGGCGCAGGCATAGGAACCGGCCTCGATCCGGTCGGGCATCACGGCATACGTCGCGCCGTGCAGTTCCTTTACGCCGGTGATGGTCAACGTTTCGGTCCCGATGCCGGCAATCTTCGCGCCCATCGCCGCCAGGCAGTTGCACAGATCGACGATCTCCGGCTCGCGCGCGACATTTTCTAGCACCGAAACGCCCTTGCACAGCACGGCGGCCATCACGGCATTTTCGGTCGCACCCACCGAAACGATCGGGAACACATAGCGCCCGCCGGGCAGGCCGCCCTTGGGTGCAGTCGCCTTCACATAACCCGCAGCCAGTTCGATGCGGGCGCCCAGATGTTCGAGCGCCTTCAGGTGCAGATCGATCGGGCGGTTGCCGATGGCGCAGCCGCCGGGCAGCGACACGGTGGCTTCGCCGGCGCGGGCCAGCAGCGGCCCCAGCACGAGGATCGACGCGCGCATCTTGCGCACGATATCGTAGGGCGCGAGCGTCGATGTGATACGATTGGCGCGGATCGTCATCACCCGGCCAAATTCATCGGGGCTGGTGCCTTCGATGGTGGTCGACAGCCCGTGATTGTTGAGCAGGTGGCCGAATGTGTCGATATCGGCCAGCCGCGGCAGGTTGCGCAGGGTCAGCGGCTCATCGGTGAGCAGCGCGCACGGCATCAGTGTAAGCGCGGCGTTCTTGGCGCCGGAGATCTGGATACGGCCCTTGAGCGGACGGCCCCCGCGAATGACGATCTTGTCCATCTTTGCGCCTTAGCGCGTTGGCGCGGCCCGCGCCACTGGCCGGCGCAGCGAAAATGCATACACCGCCAGCCCGGCCCAGATGCAGCAGAACGCCGCCAGTCGCGCCGGATCCAGCACCTCGCCAAACAGCAGCACGGCCTCCAGCAGCACCATGGTGGGCGCCACATACTGCATCAGGCCCAGCGTGGACAGCGGCAGCCGCCGCGCCGCCACGCCAAACAGCATCAACGGTATCGCCGTGGCAATGCCGCCCAGCGCGAGGATGATGACGGTGGGAGCAGGCCAACCGATCAGCCCTTGCGGCGTGCTGGCAATCCACAGCGCCGCAACCGGCGCCAGCATCAATGTTTCCAGAAACAGCCCGGTGGCAGCATCCACGGCAGCCTGCTTGCGGATCAAGCCATAGGTGCCGAACGACAGCGCCAGCGCCAGGCTGACCATCGGCAGCGCGCCGCGTTCGATGGTGAGCACGGCCACGCCCAGCGCTGCCAGCCCGACCGCCGCCCACTGAAGCCGCGCCAGCCGTTCGCCGAGCAGCGCCACGCCAAACAACACCGACACCAGCGGATTGATGAAATAACCCAGCGACGTATCGATGGCGTGGCCGGCAAGGATGGCCCACATGTACACCAGCCAGTTGATGGCGATGCACACCGCCGATGCCAGCAACAACGCCAGCAGGCGCGGCTGGCGCACGGCCGCCCGCACGCGGCCCCAGCCTTTCAGCCCGGATATCAGCACCACCACCACCACCACCGACCACAGGATGCGGTGCGCCAGCACATCGGCCGCCGGTACGCCTTGCAGCAGCCGCAGATAAAACGGCAGCAAACCCCAGATCAGATAGGCCGCAAACCCGCAGGCCAGGCCGATGCGGCGTTCTGATTGCTCGGTGGGGCTGGGCGCTGCGCTGTTCACCCCGTGCGCGTTACCGGTCAATGCCGGCACGCGCCACCCCCCTACAGCTTGGGCAAAGTCACGCCGCGCTGGCCCATGTATTTGCCGGCGCGGTCGGCATAGCTGACCTCGCAGGGTTCGTTGCCCTTCAAAAACAGGAACTGGCAGGCGCCTTCGTTGGCATAGATGCGCGCCGGCAGCGGCGTGGTGTTGGAAAATTCCAGTGTGACATGGCCTTCCCAGCCCGGCTCAAGCGGCGTCACGTTCACGATGATGCCGCAGCGAGCATAGGTCGATTTGCCCAGGCAGATCACCAGCACATCGCGGGGAATACGAAAATATTCCACCGTGCGGGCCAGCACGAAACTGTTGGGCGGGATCACGCACACATCGGTCTTGCGGTCCACAAAACTGCTCGGATTGAAATTCTTGGGGTCCACCACCGCGCTGTCGACATTGGTGAAGATCTTGAATTCGTCCGCCACTCGCGCGTCATAGCCATAACTGGACAGGCCATAGGAAATGCAGCCGCCGCGCGTCTGCCGCTCCACGAACGGCTCGATCATGCCCTGCGACAGGGCGGTTTCGCGAATCCAGCGATCGGACAGAACAGACATCAATGCCCCTTGATATGAAGAACGCAGATCAGCGTGAACAGCCGCCGCGCCGTGTCGAAATCGACGATGGCGCGCGGTTCCAGCCGTTCTTTCAACAGTTCGGCAGCGTCATTGTGGATGCCGCGCCGCGCCATGTCGATGGTTTCGATCTGCCCCGGGCTGGCCTGGCGGATCGCTTGATAATAACTGTCGCAGATGGCGAAATATTCGCGGATCGTGCGCCGGAACGGGCTGAGCGCCACCTGGAACGCATCAACCTGCACATCGCTGCTGCTGCTCACCGTCACGTCCAGCCGGCCATCCTCCACCCCGAGCAGCAGCTTGTACGGCCCGTGATGGCCCGCGTCCGCCGCCGCGATCGGCTTGAATTCGTTGCCTTCGAGCAGATCGAAAATGGCAACCCGCCGCTCCTGCTCGATATCGGCGTTGCGCCACAATATGGTGCGTTCATCCAGCTTGATCTCAATCAGACGGTATTCGGCGGTCATTTGGCGGCCGCCAGAGGGTATTTTGGGGGGAAACCGTTCACCAGTTTCGACAGCGCATCGCGCACCGGTTGCAGATTTTCGTCCTGCGTCTTGCCCAGCCGCACCACCACCAGACGTTTTGACGGCACCGCGATCACATACTGGCCAAGGTGGCCCAGCGCGGCAAAGGCGTCGGCCGGCCCGGCGCGCCAGAACAGCGCATCATCACGGCCTGAACCCTGCCGGCGATTGAGCCAGAACTGCCCGCCATAACCCGCATTGGTCGGCGACGGCGTCGTCACAAAGCGCACCCAGTCGGGCCGCACCACCTGCACACCGGCCACCACGCCGCCATCCAGAAACATCTGGCCAAAAGCCGCCCAATCGCGCGCCGTGGCATGGCACAGCGAACCGCCGAGCAGATTGCCCTGCGGATC
>NZ_JBDNFM010000220.1:0-2189 GCF_041689835.1 Sandarakinorhabdus sp. | reverse complement strand
GCGGCTGGCAGCGGCCCGGCCGTGCAGCAGCCAATGGTTCACCCGGCTGGCCGACGATTGGTTGACCGCCAGCACCAATCCCCACATCGATTGGCTGGTGGCACAATCGGGCATGTCGGCACGCTCGGTTGAGCGGCTGGCGCGCCGGTTTTACGGCGCTTCACCAAAATTGCTGGCGCGCAAATATCGGGCGCTGGGCGCGGCGGTGCGGCTGGGCACCGGCGAAGCCAAAAGCTGGGCCGAAGCCGCTGGCGATGCCTTTTACGATCAGGCGCATTTCATCCGCGAATTCCGCACCTTCAACGGCAAGACCCCGGCGCGGTTTCTGGTGGAAACCGCGCCGATCACGCGCATCACGCTCACCCGCCGCCGCCTGGTGCCCGGCCTGCCGAAATTGACCATGTTTGCCTGAACGCAGCGCCGCAGCGGGGGCTTCCGGTTGCGAATTTCTTGACAGTCCCGCCCCCCGGCGGCATAAGACGACCAGATTTGTCCACTTTGCGCCAGCCGCCGGGAACCATCGGTTGATCAGACTCACCAACCTTGCAGATTATGCCGTCGTCGTGATGGCCGCCGCCGCGCGGGAGCCCAAGGCGAAGCTTTCGGCATCGCGGGTGGCGGAATTGACCACCATTCCCGCCCCCACCGTGGCCAAGTTGATGGGCACGTTGGCGCGCGGCGGGCTGCTCACCGCGTCGCGCGGTGTATCGGGCGGCTTCACCTTGGCGCGCGATCCGGCGTTGATCAGCGTCGCGCAAATTGTCGAGGCCGTCGATGGCCCGATTGCGCTCACCAGCTGCGCCGGCAACGACACGACCGAATGCGCGATGGAAGGCCATTGCGCGATTCGGGGCCATTGGGGCCCCATCAACCAAGCCGTGCGCGGTGCGCTTGCCGCCGTGACATTGGCTGATCTGGTGCAACCGGCGGCAGCGGTTACAGCAGAGGCAACGCCGGTTCCGGCGTTTGCTGACTGACCGACTGGAAGAGACCAATTCATGTCTGACGAAGTGTCTGCTGCCCACTCCGAGGCCGGGATCGACGACGCCCCATCGCTCGATTCGGCATTGGCCCAAGTTCCCGTGCAGGATGCGCAGGCGCGCGCCGCCGTCGCAGACCTGTCCACCTACAAATGGGGCTTCACCTCTGACATCGAATCGGAAATGGCGCCCAAGGGACTGACTACCGATACCGTGCGCTATATTTCCGCCAAGAAGGGTGAGCCCACGTGGCTGCTCGATTGGCGGCTGAAGGCCTTTGCCAAATGGCAGGCCCTGGAAAGCCCGGATTGGGCCAAGCTCAACATCGCGCCGATCGATTATCAGGACGCGTATTATTATGCCGCGCCCAAGGCCCGGCCCACGCTGGCGTCGCTCGACGAGCTCGATCCCGAAATCCGCCGCACCTACGAAAAGCTCGGCATCCCGATCGAGGAGCAGAAGGTGCTGGCCGGCGTTGAAGGCGCGCGCAAGGTCGCTGTCGATGCCGTGTTCGACAGTGTTTCGGTGGCCACCACCTTCCGCGAGGAACTGCGCAAGGCCGGCGTCATCTTCCTGTCGATCAGCGAAGCGGTGAAGGAATTTCCCGACGTTGTGAAAAAATGGCTCGGCAGCGTCGTGCCGGTCACCGACAATTATTTTGCCTGCCTCAACAGCGCGGTCTTTTCCGATGGCACCTTCGTCTACATCCCCCCCGGCGTGCGCTGCCCGATGGAGCTGAGCACCTATTTCCGCATCAACGCCGCCAACACCGGCCAGTTCTAACGCACGCTGATCATCGCCGACAAGGGCAGTTATGTCTCGTATCTCGAAGGCTGCACCGCCCCGATGCGCGACGAAAACCAGTTGCACGCCGCCGTGGTGGAACTGGTCGCGCTCGATGATGCCGAAATCAAATATTCCACCGTGCAAAACTGGTATCCCGGCGATGCACAGGGCAAGGGCGGCATCTATAACTTTGTCACCAAGCGCGCCAACTGCCTGGGAAAAAACAGCAAGGTAAGCTGGACGCAGGTGGAAACCGGCAGCGCCATAACCTGGAAATATCCCAGCTGCGTGCTGTCGGGCGATGGCAGCGTCGGCGAGTTCTACTCGGTCGCCGTCACCAACAATTGCCAGCAGGCCGATACCGGCACCAAGATGATCCACTTGGGCAAGAATACTCGCTCCACCATCGTGTCCAAGGGCATC
>NZ_JBDNFM010000219.1:0-6539 GCF_041689835.1 Sandarakinorhabdus sp. | reverse complement strand
CCGCTTCGTCCATCAGATCAATGGCTTTGTCGGGCAAAAACCGGTCAGCAATGTAGCGGTTGGACAGGGTGGCAGCGGCGACGATGGCGCCATCGGTGATGCGCACGCCGTGGTGGAGTTCGTATTTTTCCTTCAGGCCGCGCAGGATGGAGATGGTGTCTTCCACCGTGGGTTCGCCGACCATTACCGGCTGGAAGCGGCGTTCGAGCGCGGCGTCTTTCTCCACATGCTTGCGATATTCGTCCAGCGTGGTGGCGCCGATGCAGTGGAGTTCGCCGCGGGCCAGCGCCGGTTTGAGCAGATTGGAGGCGTCCATCGCGCCTTCGCCCTTGCCGGCGCCGACGAGCGTGTGCATTTCATCGATGAACAGCACGACATCGCTGCCTTCAGCCCGCACTTCGTCGAGCACGCCCTTCAACCGCTCTTCAAATTCGCCGCGATATTTGGCGCCGGCAATCAACGACCCCATGTCCAGCGACATCAGGCGTTTGTCTTTCAGGCCGTCGGGCACGTCGCCGTTGGCAATGCGGATCGCCAGGCCTTCGGCAATCGCGGTCTTGCCCACGCCGGGTTCGCCGATCAGCACCGGATTGTTCTTGGTGCGGCGCGCCAGCACCTGGATGGTGCGGCGGATTTCCTCGTCGCGGCCGATGACCGGATCAAGCTTGCCGGCGCGCGCGGCTTCGGTGAGGTCGCGGGCATATTTCTTCAACGCATCGAACTGGTTTTCGGCGCCCGCACTGTCGGCGGTGCGGCCCTTGCGGACGCTATTGATGGCTTCGTTCAATGCCTGCGGCGTGACGCCGGCGGCTTTGAGCGCTTTGCCGGCTTCGGTGGTGGTGGCGAGCGCGAGGGCCACGAGCAGCCGTTCGACGGTGACGAAGCTGTCGTTCGATTTCGCTGCCACCTGTTCGGCGCTATCGAGCACGCGCACCGTGTCATTGTCCCACGCCAGGCTTTGCGCGCCGCTGCCGGAAACCTGCGCGATCTTGGCCAGCGCCTGATCGGTGAGTTGCAGGGCGGTGGCCGGCGTGCCGCTGGCAGCCTTGATGAGGCCGGAAACGAGGCCCTGATCGTCTTCAAGCAGTGCCTTGAGCACATGTTCGGGGGCGACGCGCTGATGATTGTTCCGGATCGCGACCGTTTGTGCCGATTGCAGGAAGCCCTTGGCGCGGTCGGAGAATTTCTCGATATTCATGGGGGCGTGATCCTCCTGTTCACAAGAGGATATGGAGCGGCATCACGGCAAGACAAGTAGGAGTATTGCGGAAACGACCTTCAGCGCGGCTTGAGCCAGCCGAAGACAAAGCCGCCGATGGCGCCGGCCATGCAGAACAGCACGAAACCATCCAGCCCGCGTGCACCGGCGAGCGGCGTGGTCTGGAACTGGGCGTGCATGGCCATCAGCGTCGCAGCGATGGCAAAGGCGCCAGCGGGCGGCCAGGCAATCGGGGCGAGCAACGGCACCCGTGGTTTGAGCCAGGCGGCGATGCCAAAGGCCACCAGCAGGGCAAAGCCGAACACCGCCAAAACCGGGAGCAGCAGGCCGGTGAAATCGCGCAGCGCGGTTTCCAGCGCCAGCCCGGTGGGGATTTCAACGCCCAGATCGATCAAGCCTGATTGCACCTGCCAGCTTTGTATCATGCTGGCGATGGCGGTGGTGGCCAGAACCGCGGCGGACCAGGCCGGGGCTGTTCGCAACAGGTCTTTGATGAGTGTCATTATTTTTTCCTGTTCGTTTCCATTGTCTACTCCATGATGGAAACGCGTGGGAAGGGTTGATTCGTTACAAATGATCATAAGTCTGAAAAAATTGTTAACAACTCTTGCCGTGAGCGCTGCGGCGTTGACGGCGGGCACGGTGCGCGCCGAACGCGTGACGGTGATGGCCAGCGGCCTCGATCATCCGTGGTCGATGGCGTTCTTGCCGGGCGGCGATGTGCTGGTGACGGAGCGTGCTGGGCGGTTGCTGCGGCTGGTTGCGGGCGGCAAACCGCGCGCCATCGCCGGTGTGCCGGCGGTGCGGCTGGAAAAACAGGGGGGCTTGTTCGATGTCGTGCTGCACCCGCGCTTTGCCGATAACGGCCTAGTTTATCTCTCCTATGCGGCTGGCACAAAGGCAGCGAACTTCACCCGCATCACTCGCGCCCGGCTTGATGGCGACCGGCTGGTGGATGCGCGGGTAATCTTTCAGGTGAGCCCCGCCAAGGATACGCCGGTGCATTTTGGCGGGCGCATGGCGTTCCTGCCCGATGGCAGCCTGGTGATGACCACCGGAGACGGATTTGATTATCGGGAGCAGGCGCAGCGGGTGCAATCCGGCCTCGGCAAGATCATGCGCATGGCCGATGATGGCCGGCCGCTGGCGGGCAATCCGTTCATCGGCAAGGCCGGCGCGCAGCCCCATATCTGGAGCTATGGCCACCGCAACCCACAGGGTCTGGCGGTTGATCCGGTGACAGGGTGGTTGTGGGAGCATGAACACGGGCCAAAAGGCGGTGATGAACTGAACTTGATCCAGAAGGGCGGCAATTACGGCTGGCCGGTTGCCACGTTCGGGCTGGATTACAGCGGTGCGACGATCACGCCGTACAAACGCTACAAGGGCATGATTGATGGCCGCGCGGTGTGGGTGCCGTCGATCGCGCCGTCGGGGCTGGCGGTTTACCGCGGCGCGCTGTGGCCGCAATGGCAGGGCGATTTGATTTTGGGCGCGCTGGTGAACAAGGAGGTGCGCCGCGTGGATGTGGACGCCGCCGGGCGCGTGGTGGGGCAGGAACGCATCTTTGCGTCGATCACCGCGCGGATCAGGGATGTGCGGGCGGCGCCGGACGGCGCGATCTGGCTGACGACTGATGAGGAAAAGGGGCGCGTGCTGCGGGTGACGCCGTAGGGCGAGACCCCTTGCGCCTCAGTGCGCCGTCCAGCCGCCGTCGATCACCAGTTCGGAACCCGTCATGTAACGGCTGGCGTCGCTGGCGAGGAACACCACGCCCGCCGCGATATCCTGCGGCAGGCCGGCAAAGCCCATCGGGGCGCCGGCGCCGATCGCATCCACATCGATGGTGTTGGCGCCGGGCTGGGCGGCAACCGACAATGCGGCCGACAGCGCGCCCGAGGTGTCGATTTTCTGCCAGATCGGCGTGTCGATAATGCCGGGGTGGACGCTGTTGCAGCGGATGCCGTCGCGCATGGCGGCGCATTCCATCGCCACGGCCTTGCTGAGCAGACGCACCGCGCCCTTGCTGGCGCAATAGGCCGACATGCCGGCCGAGCCGCCCAGCCCGGCGACGGACGAGATGTTGATGATCGAGCCGCCAACATGGCCGTCGGGGCGAGGGCTGCGCATCGCTGGCAGCGCGTGCTTGGTGCCGAGGAAACAGCTGGTGACGTTGATGTCCATCTGGCGGTTCCACTGCTCCAGCGTCACCTCGGTGATCAGGCCCGAGGTGCCGATGCCGGCGTTGTTCACCAATATGTCGAGCCGGCCATAAAGAGCCATCACGCGCTTGATCAGTTCGGCCCAGCGCGGTTCTTCGGTCACGTCCTGGCCGCGGAAGGTGCCTTGGCCGCCGGCGGCTTCGATCATCGCCGCCGTTTCGCGGCCGCCGGGGGCATCGATATCGGTGACGAACACGATGGCGCCTTCAGCCGCAAGTGCGATGGCGCTGGCGCGGCCGATGCCGCTGGCGGCGCCGGTAACAAAGGCCACGCGGCCGGTGAGTGTGCCCATGGATCGGGTCCTTCGCTATTGACTGTTCCGCAGCCTGACAGTTGAGCTGCGGCGGCGCCAGCCCTTCAAAATGGCAATCAGATGAGCGTTGAAACAGCGCCCCAGATGCCGGCGCCCAGCATGATCAGGCTGGGAAACAGGGTGAGGCCAAAACCCGGGCCGCGTTTGGCTGGATCGGCATAATAGGCGCGGGCAAACACGATGCGGCCCACGCTCCAGACGGCGGTGAGGCCGGCGGTGACCAGATCACCCAGCACCGGCGCGGCAACAATCACGGCGGGCAGCAGCAGCGCCAGTTGTTCCAGCGTGTTCATCTGCACGCGGTAGCGCTTGTCGAATTCGGGATGACCGCTGGCTTGCGGGGCCGGCACGCTCCAGGTGGCGCGGGCGCGGCCGACGTTCACCGCAAGCACAAAATAGATCAAAAGCGCCAGCACGAGCGCCAGTGTGGTGAGGGGATGAGCAGAAAGCAGCATGGAAGTTCCTTTCAGTTGGCAAGTGCAGCGCGGGCGGCGGCGGCGCCGCCCACGATCGGGATGGCAATGTGGCTGGGCCGCAGCGTGTCGCGCCACACGCCTTGGGCGGCTTTCTGGTAATCGCCGGGCTGGGCGGTGAAGATGTTGGGCACGAATGTTTGCGGATTGCGGTCGTACAGCGGGAACCAGCTGGATTGCACCTGTACCATCAGGCGGTGGCCGGCTGGAATCACATGGTTTACGCCGGGCAGCAGGAAGCGGTAGCGTTCGGCCTTGCCCGGGGTGAGCGCACTCGGCGTATCAAAGCCTTTCACATAGCGGCCGCGAAAGATTTCCATGCCGATACCGAGCTGCAAGCCGGCCAGTTCGGGCCGCGCGCTGTTTTCTTCGGGGAAGACGTCGATCAGCTTGACGACCCAATCACTGTCGGTGCCGCTGGTGCTGGCGAACAGATTGGCCTGGGGTTGGCCGTGGATTTGCAGCGGTGCCTTGAGCGGCTGCGAAACATAGGTGACGACATCGGGGCGGACACTGGCGTGGCGCTGGTCGCTGACCAGCCAGCTTGACCACACGGCGCGGTTACGCACATCCACGGGTACCGGCACGAACGGCACCGGGTGGGCAGGATCGGACACATAATCATCGTGCGCGGCCTTTGCCGCCGGGGCCGCCAGCGACAGGCTGAAACGGTCATCCAGATAAAGGTTCACCGTCTCCCCGGCCGGAAAGCGCTCGTGCCGCTGCCATTGATCCGCGCCCACGGCATAGGTGAACACCGGCGGCGCATCGAAGGCGGGCGCACCGGTTTTCAGATGGGAATCAAGGAACGGCTTCATCACATCGCGGCGGAATTGCAGCCCGGTGTCGCCGTTGAACCGCAGCGGGCCGAGCGATGAACCATCGTAATTCACCCCCGAATGCCGCCGCGGCCCGATCACCAGCGACAGCATCTTGTTGCCGGTGTCCTTGGGTTCGAGCGCGCGATAGACGGCGGGCGCGCCATAGCTGTCTTCCTGATCCCACTGGCCCACCACCAGCATGGTCGGCACGGTCAGCGGCCGCGCGCCCAGGATCTTGTCCAGCGCCTGGCCCTGCCACCAGCTGTCGTACGCCGGGTGCTCCATCAATTTTTTCCCGCCGGGCAGCGCATCCAGGCCATAGCTCGCGATGTAACCGCCAACTGAACCGGCACTGAGAAACTCGGCATAATAATCGCGCTGGCCCATGGCCACGGGGTCCTCGTCGTTCTTGGTCGCGGTTTGGCCGGTGAAATAATCCAGCATGGTCTGGCGGAAGGCGCCGTTGTGGAACCAGTCGTCGCCGATCCAGCCATCGACCATCGGCGACATCGGCACCGCGGCCTTCAATGCCGGGTGCGGATCGATCAGCGCCATCAGCGCGGTGAAGCCGGGGTAGGACGAACCGGTGACTGCGACGCGGCCGTTGGTTTCGGGCACGTTCTTCACCAGCCAGTCGATCGTATCCCAGGCATCGGTGCTGTGATCGGTTGCCGACCTGTTGAGCGGGCCTTTCAGCGGCCGGGTGATGACATAATCGCCTTCGGATTGGTTGCGCCCGCGCACATCCTGATAGACGCGGATATAGCCATCGCTGACGAGTTCGGCATCGCTGATGGGCAGGATTTCGGTGATGCGCTGGCTGGGGTTGCGAGCTGTGGTTTTGCCGGCGTTGTAAACCGTGCGGGTGAGCAGGATCGGGCCGTTCGCGGTGCCTTTTTTCATCACGATCACCGTGTACAGCTTCACCCCGTCGCGCATCGGCACCATCACTTCGCGCCGGATATAATCGGCGGCCGGCGTCACCGCGTTGAACGGTGCGGCGATATCGGGAGCCATGGTGGGTGTTTGCGCGAAAGCCCCCGCTGCCAGAACCAGCGCGAGCGTTGTTGCCGTGTATTTGATCATGTCCCCTCCGTTGGTCTGTTCATGGCCCGGACTGCGCGCGGCGGCAAGCTGGTTGGCACCTGCGGCGCGATGGCGTAATAACGGTGCATCAGGCTTCATGAGGTTTTCGTATGCGCATTGCTGCCCCGACCATCCTTGCCGTCCTGCTGATCGCGGCGCCCGCTGCTGCTGCCGATGCGCCCAGGCAGGCGTCGCCGGCGGTGGTGCAGAAATTGCTCGATTGCCGCGGGCTTGCAGACGGCGCGGCGCGGCTGGTGTGCCTGGATGCCGGGGTGGCGGCGCTGGCCGGCGCGGTGGAAAACCGCGATGTGCTGGTGGCCGACAAGGAGCAGGTGCGCGCGGCGCGGCGCGGCCTGTTCGGGCTGGCGCTGCCCAGCTTCAACCTGTTTGGCGCCGACAAGGATG
>NZ_JBDNFM010000218.1:0-11109 GCF_041689835.1 Sandarakinorhabdus sp. | reverse complement strand
CGCCGGCCCGCCGCCAGCCCGGGCCTGACGCTAGGCGGCGGCGGCTTCATCCCAGCGCCCCAGGCTGGCCAGCAGATGCGCCCGCTGTTCGGCAATATAGGCGCGCAAAAACCCCTGATGGCGCTGCGGATCGAGCAGATTGAGCGCCGCCGCCGTATCCCCGCGCGCTGCGGCCACCCACGCATCGATCACCGGCCCGGCCACAATCGGCCAGCCCTGCCCGCCCAGTTTCTGGCGCAAACTTGCTGCCAGCGCCCAATCCTTGCGCACCACCGCTTCGGCAATCCGCGTCATCGTCACGTCAGGATCGCCCGCGCCGTCCGCCGCCAGGCTGCGCGCCAACTGAAAGGCGCGGGCCTGATCACCGTTGGCCAGCGCCAGTTCCCAACTGCGCCGCTTGATGCCCGCAGCCGTGGGATCGGCAACGCGGGCTTCCTCCATCAACCTCGCCGCCAGCCCGACCTCGTTATCAAGCACGGCGTAACGGCCGGTAACATAGGCGTGCAACGCGGAATCGCTGGGCCGCACCGGCTTGGCGGCGTGGGCCGCTGCGGCGGAAAGCGCCAGCAAGGCGGTGAAGGTGAGGGCGGCGCGCATCTGAGGGCAAGATGGCGCGGGCGATGGGGATTGTCGAGGGGGGGTTGACCAGGCCCGCTCATGCCGAGCTTGCCTAGGCACGGCGCGAACTGTGAGGCCGGTGCTTGGGGGCGCGGCCGGCGGCAGAGCCGCCGAGTCCGCGTGGGGTGTTAAGGGAGGAAGGAATTAAGGAAGAGCGTGGCCGAGCCACGCCGTCGGACGAGTCAAAAAGGGCGGCTTGAGAGCCGCCCTTTTCGCTCGCCGTCCGTGTTTGCCGGAGTCGGCGCGCGGCGCGCTCGCTCGCCCGGCTGCACATTACATATTCGGGTAATTCGGCCCGCCGCCACCCTCCGGCACCACCCACTCGATATTCTGCGTCATGTCCTTGATATCACACGTCTTGCAATGCACGCAGTTCTGCGCGTTGATTTGCAGGCGGGGCTTATCCTCCTCCAAACCCACGATTTCATACACGCCGGCCGGGCAATACCGCTGCGCCGGCTCGTCATACAGCGCATAATTCACCTCCACCGGCACCGACGCATCTTTCAGCTTCAGGTGGCAGGGCTGGTCTTCCTCGTGGTTGGTGTTGGAGAGGAACACGCTGGAAAGCCGGTCAAAACTGAACACCCCATCCGGCTTGGGATAAACGATCCGGGGCGCGTCGTCTTTCTTGCGCATGTGGATGTTGTCGGGACTCAGCTTGAAGGTGAACGGCAGTTCATAGCCAAGATATTCCAACCACATCATCACGCCGCCCACTGCGGTACCGATAAAATTGCCGAATTTTTCCACGGCCGGCAACACGTTGCGCACCATCTTGAGCTCTTCGTAAATCCAACTTTTCTTGTAGGCGGCGTCATATTCCAGCAATTCATCGCCGCCGCGCTGGGCCGCGATGGCGGCCACGGCGCATTCGGCGGCCATCATGCCGGATTTCATCGCCGTGTGGCTGCCCTTGATGCGCGGCACGTTGAGGAAACCAGCCGCGCAGCCGATCAAGGCGCCGCCCGGGAAGGCCAGTTTCGGCACCGCCTGCCAGCCGCCATCGTTGATCGCGCGCGCGCCATATGAAACGCGCCGTCCACCTTCCAATATGGCGCGGATCGCCGGGTGGGTTTTCCAGCGCTGGAATTCCTCGAACGGCGACAGATGCGGATTGTCGTAATTGAGCCAGACCGAAAAGCCCAAGGCGACCTGACCATTGGCCTGATGATAGATGAAACCGCCGCCGTTGGCATCGCTGAGCGGCCAGCCCTGGCTGTGGATGACCCGGCCCGGCGCGTGGTTTTCAGGCTTTACGTCCCACAATTCCTTGATGCCGATGCCATAGATCTGCGGCTGGGAATCCTTGCGCAAGTTGAAACCGTTGATGATCTGCTTGGAAAGATGCCCGCGCGCACCTTCGGCTAACAGCGTGTATTTGGCATGGATTTCCAGTCCGGGTGTCCAACTGTCTTTCCTGGAACCGTCCTTGGCCACCCCCATGTCGCCGGTGGCAACGCCTTTCACGCTGCCATCGTCGTTGTACAACACCTCAGCGGCCGCAAATCCCGGGAAAATCTCCACACCGGCCGCTTCGGCCTGGCCGGCCAGCCAGCGCGTCAGGTTGCCCAGCGACACCGTGTAACAGCCCTTGTTGTTCATGAACGGCGGCAACAACGCGTGCGGGATTTCGTATTTCTTTGCCTCGGTCAACACCCAATGGTGGTTGTCGGTGACCGGAACGGTGAGCGGCGAGTCCATCGTGCGCCATTCAGGCAGCAATTCATCGAGCGCGCGCGGATCGACCACGGCGCCCGACAGGATATGCGCGCCGATTTCACTGCCCTTTTCCAGCACGCACACCGCCAGTTCCACACCCAGCCGCTGTGCTTCCTGCTTGGCCCGGATCGCGGCTGACAGGCCGGCCGGCCCGCCCCCCACGATCACCAGGTCATAGGGCATGGATTCGCGTTCGCTCACTGATCTTTCCCCATCCTTGCGCGGGCGCATCGCCCTGGCGCAGACTTGCCATTGATCAACAGATAGCCCGGCGGCAATGGCTTGACCAGACGGGGCAGAGTGTTGCTTTGTGCCATGGTGACGCTCCCTTCCGCCCCCGCCCCCGCCCACGATCCTGCTGCCGCGCTGGCCTTCCTCGTCAGCGCCGGGGCCGACGCTGCAATGCAGGAAGCGCCGCGCCGTTGGCTGGAAGCGCCGCCGCCGCGCGCGCCGGCGATCACCGCCTCGCTGCCAGCGACAGCGCCGCCGCCGCCAATCTCAGGGGCCGCCTTTACCCCTCAGTTAACCCCCAAGTTAACCCCGCATGCGCCAAGCCCGCGTGTTTCGCCCACGCCCGGCGATCACCCGGCCCGCGCGTGCTCCGATGCGCCGGCGCTGCTTGCCCTGCTCGGCCGCTTTCCCGATGCCCGCGCCCGGCCGCCGCTGCTGTATCATGGCGCGCTCGAAGCCCGGGTGTGGGTGCTGATCGACCGCCCCGACGCCGATCCCACCCACCGCGAAACGATCGACCGCATGCTGGCCGCCATCGATCTCGATTGGAGCCGCGCCGCGCTGGTGAGCCGCCTGCCGTGGCCCACGCCCGGCGACGGCGAACCCACCGCCAGTGCAATTGCCCGCTTCACGCCGGTGCTGGAACGGCTGGCCGAAGTGGCGCCGCCCACCCATGTGCTGGCGCTTGGCCAGATTGCCGCCGATCTGGCCGGCCCGCAGGCGCGGCTGGGCAGCAGCCGCGGCCGCTGGTTCGATTGGCGGGGCGCACGATTGCTGCCGTCGATCCATCCGCGCATCATGACGGGCAACCGGGAATTGCGCGAACAGGCCTTCGCCCATCTGAAACTGTTCCGGGCGGCCATCGCATGAAACGCGCGGTGCTATTGCTGCTTTTGGCCGCCTCCCCGGCAGCGGCCATCACCGTGCCAGCGGCCTTGTTGCCCCCCGCTCCGCCCACCCCGCCGCCGATCATTACGCTGCCGCCCCCCGCCGCGCAGCAGATGCAGACGGTGACCGGCTTTCGCACCGGTATCACACCCGGAATCACTCGGCGTCAGCGCATGGTGCCGCCGCAATTGATCGAAGGCGAACGCGCCGCCTTTCGCCAGATCTTCCTCGATCTTGACGCCGGCCGCTTCACCGCGGCCGAACACGCGCTGGCCGCCCTGCCCGCCAGCCTGCTCAGCGAAACAGCCCGTGCCGCGTTGATCGTGACGCGCGGGGCCGGCAAGCTCACGCGCGCGGAACTTGCGGCGTGGCTCACCGCCAATCCCGATTTGCCGCTGTCTCCCAAGGTGGCGCGGCTGGCCGAGGCCATGCCCGGTGCCGATGCCGCGCCGCTGCCGCTGTTGCCCGAAGCCCGCCCCTTCCGCACGGCGACCAGTTCCGGCAGCAGCCCCGTTTTTCGCACCGAGGCCGCGCCCGCCGATGGCGAATTCACCGCCCGGCTGAAACCGCTGCTCGCCGCCGATCGCAATGACGAGGCAGAGCGGTTGTGGTTGGCGCAGGCGCCGCTGCTGTCACCCTTTGGCCGCGCCGACATGGCTGCGCGGATCGCGTGGAATCATTACCGGATGGGCGATGATCCCGCCGCGTGGCGCATGGGCCTTGAAGCCGCTGCCGGGCTGGGCCAGGGTGCATCCGACGGGGCGTGGACGGCCGGGCTGGCCGCCTTCCGACTTGGCCGCTGGCGCGATGCCGCCGAAGCCTTTGATCAAGTGAAAATGGGCCGCGAGGATCTGCGCGCCGCCGCCGCCTTCTGGGCCGGGCGCAGCTGGGGCCTGGCCGGCGTCGAGGCCAATCGCACGGCGCGTCTCGGGCAGGCGGCCACCTCGGTCGCCAGTTTCTATGGCCTGCTTGCCCGCCGCACGCTGGGCCAGGATCAGGGCCTGAACTGGCGCGAACCCGATTTCATCACGGCCGATTGGAATTACCTCAAAGACGTGGCCGGTGCCCGCCGCGCCGCCGCGCTGGTTGAAATCGGACAGTTGGGACTGGCGGACCGCGAATTGCGCCACCTTGCCGCCACCGCTCCGGCCGATGCCTATCCTGCAATCCTGCGGCTGGCGGCCCGGCTCGATCTGCCCGCCACCCAATACAGCCTCGCCGCCAAGCCGCCGCTGGGGCTGGTGGCGCCGCTGTCGGCGCGTTACCCGGCGCCCGATTGGGTGCCGTTTCGCGGCTGGCGGGTGCCGCGCAGCCTGGCCTTTGCCCACGCCCTGCAGGAATCGGCATTCATCACCACCGCCACCAGCCGCACCGGCGCCAAGGGCCTGATGCAGTTGATGCCCGACACCCGCGATCTGGTGAACCGCCGCATCATCAGGGAAACCCCCGACGCCGCAAGTGTGGTGGGCGACATGGCCGATCCGGCGTATAATTTCGAACTCGGCCAGACCTATCTCGAAGTGCTGGGCCGCATGGGCCTTACCGCCGGCCTGCTGCCCAAAGTGATCGCCGCCTACAACGCCGGCCCCGGCGCGGTGCAAACCTGGAACCGCACGCTCGATGATCAGGGCGATCCGCTGCTGTTCATCGAATCCATCCCGTACCGCGAAACCCGGCACTATGTCGAAATCGTGCTGCGCAATTTGTGGATATACGAACTGCGCGACGGGCAAGCGCCGGCCTCACTCGACGCCATCGCCCAAGGCCTATGGCCGCGCCTGCCCGGCATCGGCGGCGAACTCGCGGTGAAACGCAATCCGCTGCCGATCCGCCCCCGCCCTCAGCCCGGCAGCTTCACCCCCGAAGCCTGGCCCAGCGACGACCGCGCCGTGGCCGGCGGCAAATAGGCGCCATTATTGCCGCCCGGCGATGCTGGGCCGACTGCTTTGACGGTCGTTGAGCGGGCGAAATCCATGCACCAGGATTGACCAGAATCGTGTCGCCAGCCGCCGTCAGCCGCCGGACACGGCCGCCAACGTCCGGCACTGCCAGTCCAGCGGCGGTGCCGTGCCGGCAGCCAACCCGGCAATATGGTCACCCGTGCCATCGTCGCAGTTCCGCACTCGCCGTTCTGCCACCATGACAAACCGGCACGAGAAAGCGTAGCGTGCGCCATGCCCCTTGATGAGTCGCTCGCCTTCGTGCCCCTGCGCATCGCCGCCGCGACGGTGAGCGACACGCGCGTGGCTGCCACCGACACATCGGGGGACACGCTGGTTGCCCGCATCACCACTGCGGGCCATGTCCTCGCCGCTCGCGCCATTATCCGCGACGAGGTGCCGCCGCTGGTCGTGCAGATGAACGCGTGGATCGATGATCCCGGTGTGGATGTCATCATCACCACCGGCGGTACCGGTGTCACCGGGCGCGACGTCACCCCCGAAGCCTTTGAACAGATTATCGAAAAACCCATCCCAGGCTTTGGCGAACTGTTCCGCTGGCTCAGTTTCCAGACGATCGGCACCTCCACAATCCAGTCCCGTGCCTGCGCCGGGTTGGCGCGCGGCACCTATATCTTCTGCCTGCCCGGCTCCCCCGGCGCCGTAAAGGACGGCTGGGACGGCATTCTGGCCAGCCAGCTCGATGCCCGCCACCGGCCGTGCAATTTCGTCGAACTGCTGCCCCGTCTGCGGGAACGCTGAGGCGTGCGCTATTTTCTCGACTGTGAATTCAACGGCTTCGATGGCCCGCTGATCTCCATCGCGCTGGTGCCGGAGGCGGAAAGTCATGGCGATTTCTATGCCGTGCTGCCCTGTCACCGCTCTTTGCGGTGGGTGGAGGCGCACGTGATGCCGAAACTGGGCGCCCCAGCGCAAAGCCGAGCCGATGTGGTGGCGGGCCTTGCCGCATACCTCGCGGACGATCCCGAACCGTTGCTGGTCGCCGATTGGCCCGAAGATATCGCCCACGCTGCAGCGCTGCTGGTATACCAAGGCCGGCGCGCGGTGCCACATGTGCGCTTCGACCTAATCAACCTGCAAGGCTTTGAAACCGCAAGCATAAGCGCCCACCCCCACAACGCCTTGGCCGATGCCCGGGCCCTGCGACGCGAAGTGTTGACCCGCGAAGCGCGGGCGCTGGGCAATATCGCGGCCTGAGCCAGCGCTGGTTTGCCGTGCTCGTTCCTGTTACGATTTTAAGCGGGATGAGGGGCATGGGGTGGATTGGCTGAGAATTTCAGGACTGGCGGTCACCCTGCTGATCTTTCCCTTATCCGCGACGGAGACGAACAGGATGCATCAAGCGCAAGGCAGTTTTGCCGTGACGATCACGCCGCTGCCAGCCGATGACCTCGGCTACAGCCGTATGACGTTGTCCAAGCAATTTTCTGGCGATCTTGCTGGCACCAGCAACGGATTGATGTTGTCAGCTGGCGATCCCGCCAAGGGTGAAGCCGGCTATGTCGCCATCGAAGTGGTGGCAGCCACACTGGCCGGTCGGGCCGGCGGTTTCGCGCTCCAGCACAGCGGCACCATGGCAGCAGGCGGCCAGCAACTGGCCATCGCCATCGTTCCCGGATCGGGTAGCAGCGCCCTCGCTGGCATCAGCGGCAGCATGACCATCCGGATCGAAGGCCGCGCGCATTTCTACACACTCACCTATGCTCTGCCGTCCGCACCCTGAAACGTTCGCAGTCGCTGGGCGTCAGCGCGGCAACCGCTGATAGCGTTCGAGGCGTGGCGGCTCTGCCTGCCATTGCCCTTTGGCACCGATGGCGCGGCCAGCCTCGAACAAGCGCCGCAACGCGGCTGGTTCAAAACTGATGGCGCTGGGTTCTTCAACCTCGTCAGGCAGATAGGCGAGATGGTATTCGGCCTGGGCGGTGCGCGCCATCGTGTATATTCGTTCCACCGACCGGAAGGCGATGGTGCGCAGCATCTCGAGAACGCTGCGGCCAATGATGCTGATGCTGTTGGTACCACTCAGCGTCGTGTTTGCCACAAAGCTCACATGACCATTGACGATCGTCCAGACATGCTCGTTGCTGCCGCGCGGATCAATCATGTAGCTGCGGAACAGGATCGCCTGCGTGATTCCGCCATCAACGTGCATGGCGGGCGGCCCGCCTGACTGGCGGATGTACACCGGTGAAAACACGCCGGGAATGGCAGACGAAGCCGCGAGGACCTGCCGATAAAGCTGCAGTCGATTGGCCTCCCCGGACGCGGCGATGCGCCCCATGTCCCACACGGTCGCCACGCCATTGTCCAGGTTGGTGGTTCCCACATACAGCCGGCGACCCTTGCGATGCTCGGCAGCAACATCGTCAATCACCTGCTGCGTCACCATTTCCGCGATCATCCGTTCCAGCGGGCGGCGATCATACAGCGATGCGCGCTTGGCAAAGCCGATGATGCCGCGCCGCTTCATCACATCCTTTTGGGTAATCTGCGTGTAGGCGCGGGCCAATTCCGCATCGTGCGCCGGCCCCAGAAAGGCCAGCGTCGCCATCAGCGCACCGGTGGAAATGCCGGTGACGACATCGAACTGGGGCCGTGTGCCGGCCTCGCTCCAGCCCACCAGCACGCCGGCACCAAAGGCACCGACCGATCCCCCACCAGACAGCAGCAGCACATCATTGCGCTTGCCCAGTTGCCTCGCGGGCGGCGGATCACCCAGCGGCGTGCCGTTCTCGTCGGCCGCCGAAACAATTGCGATGCGCGCCAGTGCGGGCACGTCATAGACCGACGGCTTCGGCCGCGTGGCACAGCCAGCCAAAACCAGGAAACCAAATAGAACCAGTGAAAAACGCGTCAATACGATTCCTTTACTTTACGCTGTCAAACATTTGCAGTTCTTGCATTGCTCGCGCAAAGCAATTTTCAACTGCTTGCCTGCTGCGGTGTGCGGCAGGTTGGGGCGATCAGCGCTTCGTTCAGCGTCAACCACTTGGCAATCGTGCCATCGATCCATGCCGGCACGCCGTCTTGGTTCACCGCCGCGCCTTTCATGGGCGCCAGCATTAGCAGGCGCCCGTCTCGATTGGGACAATGTACACCGATCACACAGGCTTCCACTACACCGCGCACGCCGGCGGCATCACATCCTTAGCCCGATCGACAATCTCCATATAGCCGATCGCATCAAGCGTGGTGACATCGCCCGTATCGAACCAGGCATCGACAGCGAGGGCGGAAGTGCAGTCACCTTCAAAGTAACCACCGTCCGCCAACACCCTACTCTAAAAAGATAAATTATACAATTCATTCATTATGCTGGGTCAGAAAGCCATTACATTGGTATTTTATTTATTAATATCCCTGCAAGTTGAATATTTGTGCATCTTGTTAACGAACCAGTGAAATTGATTCGCCCTGCATCCGTCAGACTTAAAAACCGGCACACTTAAACAGTGGGAGGGGATTTATGGTCAACCCTGACATGGACAAGCTCAACGCTCTGGTTGGCAAAATGCTGGGCGACCTGGGAGGAGCATTCAGCGTGCCGACAGTCCGCATCGGCTTCAAGCTTGGATCGTTCAAGGCGCCGGCCGAAGCCAGGCCGCTCACCGCGCCTTCACTGGCCGAGCACACCGGCCTTGACGAACGTTATGTGCGCGAATGGGCGATGGCTCAGGTCGCCTACAGCTATGTCAGCCTCGACCCCGCGCAGCACAGCTTTTCCTGACGCCCGAACAGGCCATGGTGTTTTCCGTCGAAGACAGCCCGTTCTATCTCGCCGGCGCCTTCGATTTGGCTGCCGCCATTGTTGAAGGCCAGTCCAAGGTAGAAGACGCTTTTCCGAACCGGGCAGGGCGTGACTTGGGGAGACAGCGCCGGCTGCCTGTTCTGCGCTGCTGGTGCGTTTTTTCGCCCTGGTTATGTCAACGCCACCGTGCATGCTTGGCTGCCTTCGCTCGACGGGATGGTGCCCGCGCTGGAGCGCGGCGTACGCGTCGCCGAGATCGGCTGTGGCGTCGGCTTTTCAACTCTGTTGATGGCCAAGGCTTTCCCTAAAAGCGAGATCATCGGATATGATTTCCACGCTTCGTCCGTCAAGCAGGCCAATGCCCACAGCGCCGCTCACGGCATGGCAGGCCGGGTACGGTTTGAAACCATGGCCGCCAAGGACATCCAAGATCGTGATTTCGACCTGGTCACCATGTTCGATTGCTTGCACGATATGGGCGATCCGCGCGGCTGTGCCGTCCATATCCGAACCATGCTCAAACCCGATGGCCGCTGGATGCTGGTTGAGCCCATCGCCGGCGACACCCCGGCCAGCGCCATCGGTAACCCCGTCAGCCGGCTGTATTACAACGCTTCGACCATGATTTGCGTGCCGACAGCGCTGGTGCAGGAAGTCGGGGAAGCGCTCGGTGCGCAGGCCGGCGAGGCCAAGCTGACCGAGGTGCTGACAGGCGCTGGCTTCAGCCACGTCCGCCGCGCCACCGAAAGCCCCTTCAACATGGTGCTCGAGGCTCGGCCCTGAACTGCCCGATCTATCACACACTGGGGGCGCGCCACCGTGCCGCCTGACGGGGCGCCTGTGCCAAACGGGCGCGGCTGCACTAAATCAGGCCGTCGGCAGCTTGTAGTCTCTATACTGCTCGCGCAGTGCCACTTTGAGCAGCTTGCCAGTAGCAGTATGCGGCAGGCTGGCGACAACGATGACGTCGTCGGGGGTCCACCACTTGGCGATCTTGCCATCCAGGTAGGCCAGCACGCCATCCTTTGTCACCTCCGCGCCGTCCTTGGGCACCACCAACAGCAACGGGCGCTCGTCCCATTTGGGATGGTGGACACCGATCACGCAAGCTTCCGCCACGCCAGGAGCGCCAACGGCGACATTTTCCAGATCAATCGATGACACCCACTCGCCGCCGGACTTGATGACGTCCTTGGCGCGGTCAACAATCTGCATGTAGCCGAGCGGATCCAGCGTAGCGACGTCGCCTGTGTCAAACCAGCCATCGGAATCGAAAACGGATGAGCCGTCACCCTTGAAATAGCTGCCCACCGTCCACGGTCCGCGCACCAGCAACCGGCCAAAGGCGATACCGTCACGTGACTTTTCCGCGCCATCGTCATCAACGATCTTCATCTCGACTCCGAAGATGCCGCGACCCTGCTTGATACGAATATCAAGCTGTTTGTCATAACTCATTGCATCTGTTTCTGGAATTCCAACGCCAACTGTGCCGAGCGGCGACATCTCCGTCATTCCCCACAGTTGCAAAACCTGCACGCCAAGCTTGTCATAGGCTTCGATCATGGCGCGCGGCACGGCCGAGCCGCCAATGGCCGTTCTGTTCAATTTTCCAAGGGTTTGGCCAGTTTTATCAAGATATTGCATCATGCCCAGCCAAATGGTCGGTACGGCCAGCGCCAGGTCCACCTCTTCCTCGATGATCAGTTTGTGCAGCGTGGGCGGATCAAAATTAGGCCCGCCCATGACCAGCTTCGCGCCGGCCAGCGCGGCTGTATAGGGAATGGACCAGGCATTGGCGTGATACATGGGCGCGATCGGTAACACCGTGGTCCGCGCGCTCATCCCGAAAGTATCGGTAGCTGCTGCGGACATGGCGTGCAGCACATTGGACCGGTGGCTGTATTGCACGCCCTTGGGATTACCAGTGGTGCCACTGGT
>NZ_JBDNFM010000217.1:0-3060 GCF_041689835.1 Sandarakinorhabdus sp. | reverse complement strand
TTTTACCAGCTCGATTTCGAAATGAGCTTCGTCACGCAAGACGATGTGTTTGCCGCCATCGAACCGGTGCTGGCCGGCGTGTTCGACGAATTTTCCGGCTTTGGCGGCCGTGATCCGTGGGCCGTCACCAAGGGCGCATTTCCGCGCATTCCCTATGCGGAATCGATGCTGAAATACGGCAACGACAAGCCCGATCTGCGCAATCCACTGGTGATCAGCGATGTCGGCGCGCACTTCGTCGGTTCGGGCTTCGGCCTGTTCGCCAAGCTGGTCGAAACCGGCAACGTGGTACGCGCCATCCCGGCGCCCGGCACGGCCGAAAAAAGCCGCAAATTCTTCGACGACATGAACGAATGGGCCAAGGGCGAAGGCTTTGCCGGCCTTGGCTATGTCACCCGCAAGGGCGGCGAGTTCGGCGGCCCCATCGCCAAGAACCACGGCGAAGCCGGCATGCTTGCGCTGTACGACGCACTTGGCCTTGGCCCCGACGATGGCTGTTTCTTTGCTGCCGGCAAGGAAGCTCCGGCTGCCAAGTTGGCGGGCCTCGCGCGCACCCGCATCGGCCAGGAACTGAACATCATCGAGCGACACGCCTATAAATTCTGCTGGATCGTCGATTTCCCGATGTTCGACTATGACGAAGACGCCAAGAAGATCGATTTCAGCCACAACCCGTTCTCAATGCCGCAGGGCGAACTCGAAGCGCTGGAAACCCAGGACCCGCTGACGATTCTGGCGTTTCAGTACGACATCGTCTGCAACGGTGTTGAACTGTCGTCGGGCGCCATCCGCAACCACCGGCCAGACATCATGTACAAGGCGTTCGAAATCGCCGGCTACACCCAGGAACAGGTGGATGCCAATTTCTCCGGCATGATCAACGCCTTCAAGTTCGGTGCGCCGCCGCACGGCGGTTCGGCGCCGGGCGTGGACCGCATGGTGATGCTGATCGCCGACGAGCCCAACATCCGCGAAGTCATCGTGTTCCCGATGACGCAGAAGGCCGAAGACCTGATGATGAACGCACCGGCGCCGGCGACGGCCAAGCAACTGCGTGAGTTGCATCTTCGCATCGTAGACTGAGCTTTCACCTCTCCCCGCCGGGGAGAGGTGATTGGTCTTGCGTCACAGCTTGGGCACGTTAGCCTGCACCGCATGAGCCCGCACAACCTCGCCGATTTCGAAGTCGATCATGATCTGCCGCGCCGCGATTATGAAACCCGGCTGGAAGCCCTGCAACACCGGCTGGAGCTGATCCAGGCCGCCTATATCGTGCAGGGGCTCAAGGGCATCGTGGCCATCGAAGGCTGGGATGCATCGGGCAAGGGCGGGCTGGTGACGCGGATGAACGCCACGCTTGATCCGCGTTTCTCCAAGGTGTGGTCGATCGCGGCGCCGACGCGCGACGAGGCCGCCCACCATTATCTGTGGAGGTTCTGGCAGCGCCTGCCCGGCAACCGCGAAATCGCGGTGTTCGATCGCACCTGGTATGGCCGCGTGCTGGTGGAGCGGGTGGACGGTTTCACGCCCGAACCGCGCTGGCGCGAAGCCTACAAGGAGATCAACGATTTCGAGGCGCTGCTGCTCGCCGATGGCGTGCGGCTGGTGAAAATCTTTCTGCACATCACCCAGGATGAACAGGACAAGCGCCTTGAGGAACGGCTGATTACACCCTGGAAACGCTGGAAAACCGGCAAAGACGATTATCACAATCGCTCCCGCCGCGCCGACTATGTCAGCGCCTATGAGGACATGTTCCGCGCCTGCTCACCGCCCGCTGCGCCGTGGCATGTCGTGGCCGCCGATGACAAGAAATGGGCGCGGGTGCGCAGCCTGGAACTGATCTGCGATGCGCTGGGGGCCGGCGTTGATCTGCGCTGGCCGGAGCCGGATGCAGAGTTGAAGGCGATTGCCGAAAAGGCATTGGGCAAGAAGCTGGATTGAAGGCAACGTCCCCCAGAGAGGTTTCGTCATGCTGAAGCAAGTTCAGCATGACGAGGTTGGTTGTGCCGATGCCTTCCCTTCACCCCGGCGTGGTTTTCCCCAGCCACTCGCTCAGCCGGTTGGGTCCCTTCGTCGTCGCCCGTTCCGGATACAGGGTTTCATACACCACGGCATTTTCCAGCACTCGCTGCACATAATTGCGCGTTTCGGAAAACGGGATGCTTTCGATCCAGTCGATCATGTCGCCGTCTTTGGGATTACCACGGGGGTCACCGTTTTGGGCCACAAAGCGCCGCACATTGCCCGGCCCGGCGTTATACGCCGCCACCGCCAGCGGCGCCGATCCGCCATAGCCGCCGCGCAGCCGCTCGATGAAACCGCTGCCCAGCGTGACGTTCCACACCGGATCTTGCGTCAGCCGGCTGGCCGGGCTGGCGGGCAGGCCCATTTTCTGCGCCTGTTCGGCTGCGGTACCGGGCAGCAGCTGCATCAGGCCAAGCGCGTTGGCGCTGGACCGCGCAGTGCGATCGAACTGGCTTTCCTGCCGGGCAATGGCGTGGATGATGACGAAGCGGCTCATCAGGCTTTCGGGCAACGGCAACACCGGGAACGCGGCTGAAATCATCGCCAGTTCCGCCGTGCCGCGCGCAGCCTTGCCGGCATGCACGCCCGCATCGGGGCGGCCCAACGGCGCCGCGAGCCCGGCCACCAGCCCGGCGCGCGCCGGTGTTTGCGCGGTATCGGCAAGCTGCTTGAGGAAAATCGTCTGCCGGCCGCGATCAACCTCGGCCAACGCAAACACCGCGCGCACCCGCGCTTCGGCGCGAAAATTGCCGGCGGTGTTGGCATCGACAGCGGGCAGCGGCCGGCCAACCAAAGCCAGGGGCAGGCCCAGTCGCTCGCTGGCCAGCTGGCCATAGAAATAATCCGGATGGCGGGCGGCGGCGGTGTAAAACTGCCGCGCTGCATCGCGCTGGCCGGCGGCATCGGCGGCGCGCCCGGCCCAATAATCGCCGCGGGCCTGACTGATCGGCGTTTGCGCCACAGCCCGCGCGGCGCGGAGATGGCCCAGCGCCTGCGCCGGTTGACCCAGCCGCCGCAGCGCCAGCCAGCGCC
>NZ_JBDNFM010000216.1:0-11729 GCF_041689835.1 Sandarakinorhabdus sp. | reverse complement strand
CATGACCAGCATCGCCGTGCACAAGTTCGGCATCGCCGTGGGCGTCGCCACCGTGGCGATGGGCAGCGCCGACATCACCGATGATATCGCCGCCGCCTTCGACACCAAGCGCAGCATCGCCGAGCGGTTGAAAACTTTCGACGGCGCCGCCGTGGCTACCATCCGCGACCAGACCGATCCGGTGATCATCCCGCCATCTGTGGAAGACGGCAGCATGGAGGCGCGCAAGGTGCCGCGCGCGCAGCTGGTCGGCGTGATCCGCACCCGGCTTGATATGTTGTTCGGCGAAATCGGCAAGGCGTTGTCGGGGCTGGGCTTTGTTGGCCCGCAGGCGCGGCGCATCGTGCTGACGGGCGGCGGATCGGATTTGCGTTCGATCGCCGATTATGCCGGCAGCTATCTGGGTTGCAACGTGCGGGTCGGCCGGCCGCGCGGCCTGACGGGCCTGCCGGTGGCGCAGGAAGGCCCGGCCTTTGCCACGCTGGCCGGGCTGGTATTGTTTGCCCAAACCGATCCGGGCGACGTGTGGCACGCACAGGCAATGGGCCAAGCGCCCTCACTTCGTCGCGGATTTGGTGGAGTCATCGAAAAACTGTGGGGAAGTCTGTGAAGCACCTTTCCACCGATTCGCGTATCAACTAGTCTGAAACTTGCCTCGGGAGACACGACATGCTGGAATTCGCCAAGCCGGAATTGACCGAACTGAAGCCGCGCATTGCTGTCATCGGTGTCGGCGGCGCTGGCTGCAATGCAGTTGCCAACATGATTGCCGCCGATCTGATGGGCGTGGAGTTTGTTGTTGCCAATACCGATGCCCAGCAGCTCGCCATGAGCCCGGCCGGCACGCGCATCCAGCTCGGCATGAAGATCACCCAGGGGCTGGGCGCCGGTGCCCGCCCGGAAATCGGCCGCGCCGCCGCCGAAGAGACGCTGGAACAGCTGGAGAACGCGCTTGAGGGCGCGCACATGTGCTTCATCGCGGCCGGCATGGGCGGCGGCACCGGCACCGGCGCTGCACCGGTGGTGGCCCGCGCCGCGCGGGAAAAGGGCATCCTCACCGTGGGTGTCGTCACCAAGCCGTTCAGCTTTGAAGGCGCCAAGCGCATGCGCGCCGCCGAGGAAGGCATTGCCGAACTGCAGAAGCATGTCGACACGCTGATCATCATTCCCAACCAGAATCTGTTTCTGATTGCCAATGCCAACACCACCTTCAAGGACGCCTTTGCCATGGCGGATCAGGTGCTGCACCAGGGCGTGCGCGGCATCACCGATCTGATCATCATGCCGGGCCTGATCAACCTCGATTTTGCCGATATCCGCACCGTGATGGGCGAGATGGGCAAGGCCATGATGGGCACCGGCGAAGCCAGCGGCGAAGGCCGTGCCATCGAAGCAGCACAAAAGGCCATCGCCAATCCGCTGCTTGACGAAGTGTCGATGCGCGGCGCCAAGGGCGTGATCATCAACATCACCGGCGGCGACGACCTGAAGCTGATGGAGGTGGATGAAGCGGCGTCCTACATTCGCGACATGGTTGATACCGAAGCCAATATCTTTGTCGGCAGCGCCTTCAACAAGGATATGGAAGGCATAATGCGGGTGAGCGTGGTCGCCACCGGCATCGATGCCGCCGCTCGCCCGATGCCGATCCCGGCGCCGCAGAAGAAAACCGCCGCGCCGGCGTTCCTGTCGCAGCCGAGCATTTTCACTATGCCGGCGCCGATCACCTGGCCGCAAGACGAACCGGAGACGGTGGCCGAAGCCGAGCCGGAACCTGCCCTGACCGCGCAAGGCCCGTTGGCCTCGGCGCTTGATCTGCCGGTGGGCGGGGAAGCCGTTGCCCGCGTGCAGGGCACGATCAAAGCCGGCCAGCCAGGTGCCGATGCCGATCAGGACGATGCGATGGACTTGGCCGAAATGGGTGAGCGGGTGGAAACCAGCTTCACCTTCACGCCGATCGCTCCGAATGCTGCCCCCACGGCGCCGGCTGCTGGACCTGCCGTGAGGCCGGAGCCCGCGCCGGCTACGCCCGTTGCCGAAGACCGTCCGCTTACCCTGTTCGAACGCATGATGGGCATGTCGCGCAAGCCGCGTGCCGCGCCGGAGGCGCCGGCCACCCTGGCGCCGCAGCCGGAGCCGCCGCAAACCAGCGACGACGATGTGCCCGGTTTCATGAAGCGGCAGGTGAATCGCTGATACGGGTGCCGAACTTGGCGCCAGGCCTGGCAGTGTGTTCAGCGCTGCGGCGGCAGCGGCAGCGGCAGCGGCACTGGCGCTGACGAGGGGTCAAGCACCCCGGCCAAGAAAGTGCTGGCATCCACCAGCGCACTGGCCTTGCCGCGGAACGGTTTGGACAGGGCCAGCAGGATGCCGATGTGGCCCACATCGGCATAAATCCGCACCTCTGCCCGGCCGCCCAGATCGGTGACGGCGTTGGCCAGGCGCTGGCTGTTGCGCGGCAGCACAGTGGTATCGGTTTCACCGTGCAGCAGCAGCAGCGGCGGCGCATCCGGCCTTGCGAAGTTGATCGGCTGGGTTTCCCGCAAATCGGCCGCGTTGCCCAGCGCCTTGTCGGCCGCGCCGCCGGCCACGAAGGGCAGGAAATCATACGGCCCGGCCAGGCCCACCGCTGCCTTGATCGCGTCTGCCACGCCCCAGCGCCGATCCAGCGCCAGCAACAGCGCGATGTGTGCGCCCGCCGAATGCCCCATCACCGCCATGCGCGCAGGATCGCCGCCGTGGCCGGCAATATTGGCGAGCGTCCACCGCATTGCCGCCGCGCCGTCTTCCACGAACGCCGGCCAACGCACCTGCGGCACCAGTCGATAATCTGGCACCACCACGACAAAACCCCGCGCGCTGAGCGCCCGCGCCGCAAAGCCATAGCCTTCGCGCAAGCCGCTGTTCCAGCTGCCGCCATAGAAAAATACGATCACCGGCAGGTTGGCCCAAGATTGCCCTGGCGCGCTCTTCGGCGCCCACACATCCAGCCGCTGGCGCGGGTCCGGCCCGTATGCGGCGCCGTCCACCAGTTGCTTCACCCCGCCATCACCGGGCGTCAAGCGGTTGAGGCCATTGAGCGCCTTCAGCGGCGAGCACGCTGCTGCCAGTGCGGACAGTGTTGCAGCAGAAAGGAGCGCGCGGCGGGACATCATCAGATCGCGATAAGCGGTTGATGACGGCGGCGCAATTGGCTGGCGTGATGAAGAAAAAGCGTGGCCTCCGGCGGCAGGGTTTTGGCCCCTGGCTGCCGGAGGCCACTGCTTCCCCTTTTTCTCAACCCCGGTTATGCTGCCGGAGACGGACACGGGAGAGCGCGCGATGAAGCTGAACATCAACGGCAAGCCGGTTGAGGTGACCGCTGATCCTGACATGCCCTTGTTGTGGGCGCTGCGTGATGTGCTGGGCATGACCGGCACCAACTTCGGCTGCGGCGCGGCGTTTTGCGGGGCGTGCACGGTGCAGCTGGATGGCGAACCGGTGCGCAGCTGCCAGACGCCGGTTTCGGCCGTGGGCACCGCCAGGATCACCACCATCGAGGGGCTGAGCGCTTCGGCCTGGGGGCGCAAATTGCAGGACGCGTGGGTGGCGCTGGATGTGCCGCAATGCGGCTATTGCCAGGCCGGGCAATTGCTGGCGGCCGAAGCGCTGCTGCGGTCGACGCCCAAGCCCACCGATGCCGATATCGACGGCGCGATGAGCGGCAATCTGTGCCGCTGCGCCACCTATACCCGCATTCGCGCGGCCATCAAACAGGCGGCCGCAGCATGAAGGCTACCCGCCGTGCCGTGCTGCAGGCCGGCGTGCTGGCCGGCGGCGGGCTCAGTTTGGGCTGGCGGTTTTCGGGCGCCCGGGCCAGCGTGCCGGGGGCGCTTTCCGCCTTTGTGATGGTGCGCGCCGATGGCGGTGTGGATATCACCGCGCACCAGCCGGAAATTGGCCAGGGCGTGAAAACCAGTTTCCCGATGATGATCGCCGAAGAACTGGATGTGGATTGGGCGCAGGTGCGTGTGGTGCAGGCGCCGGGCAATCGCGCCGTGTATGGCGCGCAGATTGCCGGCGGATCGAGCGCAACGCCCACCCAGTTTGAACGCATGCGCCGGCTGGGCGCGGGCGCGCGCGCCATGCTGATCGAAGCGGCGGCCACGGGCTGGGGCGTGCCGGCGGCCCAAATCACCACCGCGAGCGGCCGGCTGTATCACAAGGCGAGCAAGCGCGAGGCCGGCTATGGCCAGTTTGCCGAAGCCGCCAGCCGCATCACGCCGCCAAAGCCGGAAAGCCTGGCGCTGAAAGACCCGGCGCAATTCCGCATCCTGGGCAAGCGCGTGCCCGGCGTGGACAATCGCGCCGTGGTCACCGGCCAGCCGTTGTTCGGCATCGATGCGCGCCCTGCGGGGATGGTGTATGCGGCCTTTGCCAAATCGCCGGTGTTCGGCGGCAAACTGAAAAGCGCCAACAAGGCAGCGGCGCTGGCGGTGCCCGGGGTGAAGGCGCTGATCGATGTTGCCGAACGCCGCGACCTGAAGACCGAAATTGATGTGGTGCTGCCTGGCATCGAAGTGTTGCCGCAGGGTATCGCCGTGCTCGCCAACAGCACGTGGGCGGCGCTGCGCGGCCGCGATGCACTGGCGTGTGTGTGGGAGGGCGGCGATGCGGCGTTCCAATCCACCGCCGCATGGGACGTGGCGGCGGCCAAGGCGCTGAAGGATGGCCCGCAAAAGCCCGGCCACATCAACCACGGCGGCGCGCCGGCCAGGCTGGCGGGTGCCGCGATGCGGGTGAAGGCCGATTATGCCTATCCCTTCATCGCGCATGCTGCGCTGGAGCCGATGAACTGCACCGCGCACGTCGCGGACGGCAAATGCGAATTGTGGCTTTCGACGCAGACGCCCGAAGATGCGCGCCGCATGGTGGCACTGGCGCTGGGCATCAAGGTGGACGCTGTCACACTTAATCTGATGCGATCGGGCGGCGGTTTCGGCCGGCGGCTGATGAACGATGTGGCGGTGGAAGCCGCCGTGATCGCCAAGGCGGCCGGCGTGCCGGTAAAATTGACCTGGGACCGGGCGCAGGATTTCGCCCACGATTGGCTGCGCCCCGGCGGCTGGCACCGGCTGGAGGCCGGGCTGGATGCCAAGGGCGACATCATCGCCTGGCACGATCATTTCATCAGCTTTGGCCGCGGCGGTGTGCTTGATCCGCCGGCGACAATCGATGCGTCGTTGTTCCCGTCAGGCGTCATCAAGGATTACCGCGCCGATGTGACGGTGCTGCCGTTTGCTTCCACGCTGGGTTGGCTGCGCGCGCCGATCAACAACGCGTTCGGCTTCATCACGCAGGGCTTCATCGATGAATGCGCGCACATCGTGGGCCGCGATGCGGTGGAATATCGCCGTGCGCTGCTCGGCCCGGCCCGCGCCATCGCGATTGCCGAGGAATTCAGCGGCGAGACCAAGGCCGATGCGCCGGGCACACCCTATCACACCGGCCGCATGCGCGGCGTGCTGGACAAGGCCGCCGCCATGGCCGGTTGGGGCCGCACGCTGCCCGAGCGTTCGGGCCTTGGGGTTGCGTTCCATTTCAGCCACCTGGGCTATTTCGCCAATGTCGTGGAAGCCAGCGTGGCGGCCGATGGCAGCGTGAAGGTTCACAAGATCTGGGTGGCGGCGGACGTGGGCCGGCAGATCGTCAATTTGTCCGGCGCGGAAAATCAGGTGCAGGGCAGCGTGATCGATGCGCTGGGTGCGGCGCTGGGCCAGCGCATCACCTTTGAAGATGGCGCTGTGGCGCAGAAGAATTTCGGCGATTACAGCCTCGCCCGCATGGATATGGCGCCGGCGGTGGAGGTGGCCTTTGTTGCCACCGATTTTCACACCACCGGGCTTGGCGAGCCGGCGTATCCCAGCCTTGCACCGGCGCTGGCCGGCGCGATTTTCCAGGCGACAGGCAAGCGCCTGCGGCAGTTGCCGTTCGATACCAGCCTGCTGACCGCGTGAGGCACATATGAACATCCAGATCAGCCGCCGCAATTTCCTGTTTGCCAGTGCGGCGTTGGGGGGCGGCCTGTATCTGGGGCTGTCGCCGCAGCCGGCGCAGGCCGGGCAGGCCGGGCAGTTGAACGCGTGGGTGGTGATCCCGCCATCGGGCCGCATCCGCATCATGGCCAGCAATCCCGAAGTGGGCCAGGGCATCCGCACCAGCCTGCCGATGGTGATTGCCGAGGAGCTTGATGCCGATTGGGCCGCCGTGGAAATCGTGCCGACGCTGGCCGACGCCAAGCTTTATGGCCGGCAGGTGGCGGGCGGTTCGATGGCGATGACCACCCAGTATGAAAACATGCGCCGGGTGGGCGCAGCTGCGCGGGCGCTGATCTGCCAAGCTGCGGCGAGCGCGTGGGGCGTGCCGATGGCCGAGTTGCGCACCGACAAGGGCCATGTGATGCACGCCGGCAAGCGCGTGCCTTATGGGCAGTTTGCCGCCGCTGCCGCCGCCCTGCCCGCGCCCGACCTGGCGACTGTGGCCGTAAAAGACCCGAAGCAATTCCGCCTGATCGGCACGTTCCAGCCCGGCGTGAACAACCGCGCCATTGTGGCAGGCAGCCAGGATTACGGCATCGATGCAGTGGTGCCGGGGATGCTGCATGCGGCGTTCCACAAATCCGGCGTGCAGGGTGCCAAGGTAAAAAGCGCCAATCTGGACGCCGTGAAGTCGCAGGGCGGCGTGAGGGACGCGTTCATCGTGGTCGGCAGCGATGATTATGAAGGGCTGGCCAGCGGCGTGGCGATCATCGCCGACACGACGTGGCACGCCCAGCGCGCCCGCAGTGCGCTGAAGGTGGAATGGTCAGACAGCGCGGCCGCTTTTCAGTCAACGGCAGGGTGGGCAAAGCTGGCGGCCGAAGCCAAGGGCAAGCCGCCGGGCATGGCGGTGCACGCCAGCGGCGACGTGAACGCGGCGATGGCACGGGCGGCCAAACGCGTCACCGCCGATTATGCCTATCCGTTCATTCCGCACGTGCCGATGGAGCCGATCAACTGCACCGCGCATGTAGTGGGCGACAAGGTGGAGATCTGGGCGCCGACGCAAAATCCGGAACCTGGCCGCGCTGCCGTGGCGAAAACGCTGGGCGTGCCGCTGGAAAACATCACCATCCACATGATGCGCGTTGGCGGCGGTTTCGGCCGGCGGTTGCAGAATGATTACATGGTCGAAGCTGCTGCCATCTCGCGGCAGGCCGGCCGGCCAGTGAAGCTGACATGGACGCGCGAAGACGACATTACCCAGGATTTCCTGCGCCCTGGCGGCTGGCATTTCCTGACAGCCGGGCTGGACGCGGCCGGCCGCTGTGTGGCGTGGGACAATCATTTCATCAGCTATGGCCGGGACGGCAAGTTTGCCCGCGCCGCAGGTATCGGCGCATCCGATTTTCCGGCCGGGATCGTCGATGATTTCCGGCTGGGCGCGACGGTGCTGCCGCTGATCCACACCACCGGTTTTCTGCGGGCGCCGGCCAACAACGCGTTTGGTTTCGTCACGCAGGGTTTCATCGACGAGCTGGCGCATGCGGCCGGCGCCGATCCGGTGCAATATCGCCGCGATTTCCTGGGGGCACCCCGCATCATCGGCGATCCCAAATCGCGCGGGCCGTATGATACCGGCCGCATGCGCGCCGTGCTCGACAAGGCCGCCGCCATGGCCGGCTGGGGGCGCAAGCTGCCCGCACGTTCGGGACTGGGGGTGGCGTTCCATTTCAGCCATCTGGGCTATTTCGCCAACGTGATCGAAACGGCGGTATCGCCCGCTGGCGAGGTGAAGGTGGTGAAAATCTGGGCTGCCGGCGATATCGGCCGCCAGATTGTCAATCCCGCCGGCGCGCTTAATCAAGTGCAGGGCAGCATATTGGATGCGCTGGGTGCCTGCCAGAACCACGCCATCACCTTTGCCGATGGCGCTATCGAACAGCGCAATTTCGGCGATGTGCCGATGCTGCGCATGGATCAGGTGCCGCCGATCGAGGTGGCTTTCCTCACCCCGGACCATCCGGTGACGGGGCTGGGCGAGCCGGCCTATCCGGCAGTGGCCCCGGCGCTGGCCAATGCGATCTTTGCGGCCACCGGCGTGCGGCTGCGGCAGATGCCGTTCGATATGGCGCTGCTGAAAGCCTGAAATCGTCACAGCACTGCCACATTGGCTTGGCAGTGAGCGGCGATGGATTACACGCGTTTGATTTTCAGCTTGCTGGCCGCCGCCCCAGCCGCCGCGCAGGATGTGCAAAGCTGGACAACCCTGGTTGCGCAGGGGCCGGTGGACGGAAAATTGCTGGGCTGGGCCGAGGTGCAGGGGCGCTTTTCGCACGATATCAGCCGCTTCAGCGTGGGTATCGGCCGGGTAGGCATCGGCGTGCGGTTGCAGCGTGATATCGATCTGATGGCTGGCTATCAGTTCCAGCATAATGATTTGGGCGGTGGCCGGACCAGCGATGAACATCGTTTCTGGCAACAGGTGCAGATGCCGGTGATCAGGCAGGCGAACGGCTTTGTGCTGGTGAGCCGCTGGCGGCTGGAGGAGCGCACCGTCGTGGGCGGCGATGATCTTGGCTGGCGGCTGCGCATGCAGTGGCGCGTGCAGAAGCCGTTGAACGGCAAGGGTAGCGCCGGGCCATTGCTGCAGAGCGAAACATTTTTCGCGCTGAACAGCACGGATTGGGGTGCGCGGGCCGGCTTTGATCAACAGCGCAGCTTCATCGGCTGGATCCAGCCGCTGAGCCCGCACCTCAATCTGGAGGCGGGCTATATGCATGTTTATCTCAACCGGCCGGGCCGCAATCCCGGCAACCATGTGCTCAACGTCACGCTCAATCGCCGGCTGGGGTGAGCAGGTCAGCGCGGGTGGGTGGCGGCAGTTTGGGCCTTGAATTCGACATCGACGCTGCCGGCCTTTTCAAAGTGCAACCGCGCCTTGATGCGGCGGCCTTCGGGCAGCGGTGATGTCAGGCCGATGAACATCACGTGCAGGCTGCCGGGGGCAAAACTGATCCTGGCACCAGCCGGGACGGGCACGCCGCTGGCCCGGGCGCGCATCTGCATGACATTGCCGCGTTGCACCGTGCCGTGGAGATCGGAACGGGCGGCGGCAGTGGTGGTGACCGACAGCAGCCGATCGGGCGTTTTTCCGGTGTTGGTTATGGTCAGGTAACCGGCGCCGGTTTTGGATACCGGGCTGGCCACCCGGATCACCGGGTGATCGATGCGCAGCGCGCCGGCCCGATAGTCGTGCGCCGCCAGCGGTGCGGCCAGAATGAGGGCCAGGGCAAGGGCGGGCCCGCAAGGAACGAGGATCCTCATCAATTGCTGGTAAGGCCCAGCGCCTTCACGTCGGCAGTGGCGGCGGCGAGATCGGCGTGGGCGACAATCTGGCGGAAAGCGGCATCCAGCCGGCGGGCCTGGGCATCGGCGGCGGCTTCCTCGCGGATGTTGACCAAGAAGAAATCCGACGCGCCTTCCTGAAATCGCCGGCGCTCGGCCCGCGCCATGGCAAGCGCGCGGTCCTGTTCGTCGATGGCGATGCCCAGCAGACGGCGGGCCTGGCGGGCGGCGATGGAAAGCCCCATGATTTCCGCGCGTATCTGATCCTCGATCAGGCGGCGGCGCTGCTGGATACCATCGAGATCGGCGCGGGTCTGGCCCAGCCGGCCGCGCGCGACACGCTGTTGCAGGGGAACAGACAAGGTGAGGCCCAGCTTGCTTTCGGTGCCGGTATAGGGCCGACCACCCACCCCGGCATCGCCAACATACTGGTTGACCTCCGCCCTGAGGTCGAGCCTGGGCAAAAAGCTGTTGCGATCAAGCAGCAGCCGGGTGCGGGCCTGGGCGATACGCACATCAACCAGCCGCAGATCAGGGCGATTTTCCAGCGCCGCGATCACATCTTCGGCAATCGGCAGCGGCTGCGGCAGCCGGGACGGCAGCCGATCGGCGCCGGGCAACTGCGGGTTGCCATCGGCATCGCGCCAGAACAGCGACAGCCCCACAGCTGCCTGTTCCAGCGCCTGTTCGGCCTGAACGACCAGTGTTTGCCGGCGCAGGATATTTTGTTCGTTTTCCGTAAGCAGGATCGCCGGGCGCAGACCTTCTGTCACCTGGCGCTTGAAACCGCCCTGGCGGTCGAGCGCCAGCTGCAACAAATCCTTGAACACCCCGGCGCGTTGACCGGCGATCACCCAGCTGTTCCAGGCGGCGATGGCGCGGGCCTGCACGCCGATGGCCACCATCAATCGATCATTGTCGGCCAGCACGACATCACTGGTTGCGATGGCGCGGTTGAAGCGGCGATCATCGATGTCACGGTCACGCAGCAGCGAAAACAGCGTGCCGGCGGTGATGCGGCCATAGCGGGCAGTATAATCATTGGCGCCGTAACTGGGGAACGTGCCGCGCGAAAGATCATAGCCGGCATAGGCATTGCCGCCATTGGTGGCCAGCGGCTGCATCACCCGCACGCCGGCCTGGGCACCGTCGTAAAAGCCGGTGGGCCGCGTATCGAGCGCGGCGTTGAACAGCGTATCGAATGCGCCTTCGGCGGTCAGCACCCGGCTTTCGGCCCCGCGCACCCGGGCCAACGCTTCGAGCACCTGGGGTGCGTGGAAGCGGCTGGCGGCCAGCACCTCTTCGAGGGTGAGCGGCGTGGTGGCAGCCGGCAGCGGCAGCGCCGCAGTGCGCGCATCGGATTCCAGCGCGCGGCTGGTTTGCGAAGACGGTGCGGACAGCACTTGGGCAGGCAACTGGGCTTGCGCCTGCCCAGCGGGTAGCGGCGCCGCCATCGCTGACAGCAGCCACAGCAGCAGCACCTTACTTGGCGGATTGGCCGGCATCGTTGCCCTTTTCGGCCTTCATTTCGCCGTTCATTGCAGGTTCGGCGCCGGGGCGGGTGAACTGCAGCGGAAAATCATTGAGCAAGCGCCACAGTTCGAACCAGATCGGCACGGTGTTCATCTGCACCCAGCCGCGCACCTTGGCGCCCAGCCGCACGGCGCGTTCGTCGGGCCAGGGATCCCGATCGGGGCTTTGTGTGACCAGGATACGGAACAGGCCGTTGGGTGAGGCATTGAGATCGATGGCCGCCACCTGCCCATCGAAATAGCCCTTGGCCACCGACGGCCAGCCGGAAAACTGGATGGCCGGCCAGCCTTCGAATTCCAGGCGCACCCGGCGGCCAACGTGGATGAGCGGGATATCGCGGCCATCCATGTACATTTCCACCACGCGCCGCGACTGTTCGGGGACGAAGGTGGCGAGCACGTCGCCCTGTTTGATGATGGTGGCGCTATCGATGCTGTTGACGCGCATGATGCGGCCGTTGCGCGGCGCCCGGATCAGCTGTTCCGATTGGCGGCGCAGGTTGGAATCGATCTTGTTGATATCCGCGCGGCTCGACGCGAGCTTGGCGGCGTAATCGGCGACCTTGATCTGCGCCAGTTCCATGTCGCGCCGGGCTGCCAGCCCTTCGGCGTACAGCGTTCGCATGCGCTTCACGTCGCGCTGCGCAGTGGCCATGGCGGCATCAGTAGCAGCCATTTCCGCCAATTTCTGGCCGCGTTCGGCAGCCAGGCGGCTGAGGAAATCGGGATCGATGTCGATCACCCGCGCGATGGGATCACCGGCCCTAACGCTGGCACCGTCGGTGACATACCAGCGATCAAGCCGGCCCGGCACCAGCGCGGTGATGTTCTG
>NZ_JBDNFM010000215.1:0-7518 GCF_041689835.1 Sandarakinorhabdus sp. | reverse complement strand
CGGATTTTCCGGCAGCTTGCCCCACAATTCGGTGATCCGCGCGCTGGCGGCAGCATCGCGGCGCTGGGCTTCGGCCAACTGGGTTTGCGCCTGGGCGGCGGCGACATCGGCACGCGCCTTGTCGGCCGTGCTTTCGGCGCCGGCCTTGGCGCGTTTGCCCACCATCATCGCCACCCGGTCGAGCCGCTTGGTGTGCCCCTTGGTCAACTGCAGGCTGGCGCGGGCGGCGATGGCTTCGTGCCAAGCCCCCAGCAGCGCCACCAGCGCATCGGTGCGGGCCAGTTCATAATTGGCGCGGGCACCGGTTTCCGCAGCTTGGCCTGCACGGATACGCGCCGAGGTGGCACCCCAATCGAGCAGCAGCTGGTTGACCGAGCCGATGGCATCGGTGCGGCGCCGCGGCACGAGGCTTTCGAACCGGGTGGTTTGCCGTTGAAAATCGCGGGCGACGGTATCGGCGCTGTTCACATCCACGCCCAACGTGGGAAACAGTCGGCTGCGGGCCTGCCTGGTTTGCGCGTTGGCGATGGCCATGCCTTCGCGGCCTTCGCCAACCGATGGCAACGCATCGGCTGCCGCGCGCAGCCGCATCGGCAAATCGACCACGGGCCGGGCTGCGAGCGCGTTCAGCCAAGCCTGATCTGCGGCGGGGAGGGGCAAAATTTGCGGCGCTGCCGCACGGGCCGGGTTGGCAGACTTGGCTGGAGCGGTCTTTGCCGGCAGCGCGGGATTGGCCGGCGCGGTGCCGGCAGCCTGCGCTGCAATCAAAATCAGCAAAGCGGCCGTGACGCCCACCAGACCCCCCTGAAACCTGGCACCAGCTTCATATTTTTCCTCTCGAAATCGCCGTGCGGCGACCACGGAATGGGGAGTGATAGCCGAGGCGGCGCACCCCGGCAAGTAAGGCTACGCCGGGCCAGAGCATTTGGGCGCAGGCGCGACACGAGGATATTTTGTGGGTAGCGACTGTCATCACCACTTCATTTGCCACTGCCCACTGCAAACAGGCGAAGCGGTCAGGCCGCTACTACCGTCTGTTCGATGGCGCCGAAGATGCTGTGGTGCTTGTCGTCCAGCATCTCGATCCGTACCACATCACCTGGGCTGAGCCACGGCGTCGATGGCGTGCCGGCCAGGATGGTTTCCACCATGCGCTGTTCGGCAATGCAGGCATAACCGCGGCCACCATGAGCGCAGGGCTTGCCCGGGCCGCCATCGGCATCACGGTTGGAAACCGTGCCCGAACCGATGATGCTGCCCGCAACAATGTCCCGCGTTTTTGCGAGATGCGCGATGAGCGTGCCGAAATCGAACGTCATGTCGGTGTGGGTTTCCACCCGGCCAAAGGGCTGGCCGTTCAGTTCGACACACAGCGTGCCCACCAGCTTGCCATCCTGCCAATGCTCCCCAAGCGCTTCAGTGGTCACCAGTACGGGTGAAAGTGCGCTGGCCGGCTTGGACTGCACAAATCCGAAGCCCTTGGCCAGTTCATCGGGGACCAGACCGCGCAGCGAGATATCGTTGACCAGCCCGACGAGCCTGATCGCCGCCAGTGCTTCCTCGCGGCTGGCGCCTTGCCGCACATCGCCAGTGACGACGACGACTTCGGCTTCAAGGTCCAGACCCCAGGCTGGATCGTGAAAAGCAATGGATTCGCGCGGGGACAGGAAATGATCGCTGCCGCCCTGATACATCAGCGGATCGTGCCAGAAGCTTGCTGGCAATTCGGCCCCGCGGGCACGGCGTACCAGGTCGACATGGTTCACATATGCGCTGCCATCGGCCCATTGATAGGCACGGGGCAGGGGCGCCGCAGCGTCGCGTTCGTGAAAGCGCGCGTGCGGCAGCGCATCATGGGAAAGGGACAGCGCCACCCCTTTCAATACCGGGGCAGCACGGTCCCAATCGTCCAGCGCCGATTGCAGTGTGGGGTACATGGGCGGCGGCGCGGCGCACCAGGCGAGATCGTCAGAAACGAGGACAAGGCGGCCATCACGGCCGAATTTGAGCGACGCGAGTTTCATTCCCCATTGCTGAACCGGTTTGTCGCGGCTGGCAAGCCTTGGCGCGGCGGCAACGCGCGGTTAAAGCAGAGTGGAAGAGGAGTTTCGCCATGGCCACTGCCGCAGCCGCCGACGTTCAGCATTTCGCCCCCAAGTGGCCCAAATTCGATTGGGAAGATCCGCTGCTGCTCGCCAGCCAGCTTTCCGAAGAAGAGACGATGATCCGCGATGCCTCGCGGGCCTTTTGCGATGCCGAACTGGCGCCGGTGGTCAAGCTGGCCAACCGCCATGAAACGTTCGATCCGGCGCTGATGCGCAAGTTTGGCAGCGCAGGCCTGCTTGGCCCAACGATCACGGGCTATGGCTGCGCCGGCACCTCGTACGTCGCCTATGGCCTGATTGCCCGCGAAGTTGAGCGGGTGGATTCGGCTTATCGTTCGGCGATGAGCGTGCAGTCGAGCCTCGTGATGTATCCGATCCACGCTTATGGCTCCGAAGCCCAGCGTGAACGCTATTTGCCGGGCCTGGCCAGCGGCGAGTTGATCGGCTGTTTCGGCTTGACCGAGCCTGATGCCGGTTCCGATCCTTCGTCCATGAAAACCCGCGCCAAGAAGGTGCAGGGCGGCTGGCTGCTGAGCGGTGCCAAGATGTGGATCACTAATTCGCCGCTGGCCGATGTCGCAGTGGTGTGGGCCAAGTGCGAAGACGGCAAGATTCGCGGTTTCATCGTTGAACGCGGCGATGCCGGTTTCTCAACGCCCAAGATCGAAGGCAAATTCAGCCTGCGCGCCGGAGTGACCGGCGAAATCGTACTGGCCGATGTGCATCTGCCCGAAGAGCGTATCCTGCACGGCGTTGAAGGCCTGGCCGGCCCGTTCGGCTGCCTCAACAATGCGCGTTTCGGCATTGCCTGGGGCGCGATGGGCGCGGCGGAATGGTGCTGGCACGCTGCCCGGCAATATACGCTTGATCGCCAGCAGTTTGGCCGGCCATTGGCGGCGACCCAGCTCATCCAGAAGAAACTGGCCGACATGCAGACCGAGATCACGCTGGGCCTGTGCGCGGCGCTGGCGGGCGGTCGGTTGATGGACAATCACACACTGGCGCCGGAGGCCATCTCGCTGCTCAAGCGCAATAATTGCGGCAAGGCGCTCGATATCGCCCGCGTGGCCCGCGACATGCACGGCGGCAACGGCGTTTCGGATGAATATGGCGTGATCCGTCATGTGATGAACCTGGAAGCCGTGAACACCTACGAAGGCACCCATGACGTTCACGCGCTCATCCTGGGCCGCGCGCAAACCGGGCTGCAGGCGTTCTTTTAAATTCTGATCGGCAGGGCCGTCGTGCTCTTCACTTCGTCAAGGATGATGGAGGAGCGGGCGGTCGCCACTTCGGGTGCGGCCAGGATGCGGTGGGACAGCAACTGGTTGAAACTGGCCAGATCGCGCGTCGCCACCTTCAGGATCAGGTCGGCCTCGCCGGTCAGCTTGTGGCACTCCATCACTTCATCAAGGCCGAGGATGCGGGCGCGGAAGGCCTCGGCGGCCTCGGGTGAATGGCTTTTCATGGTGAGCAGCACATAGGCCATCAGCCCAACCCCCACCGCCGCCGGTTCCAGCACGGCGTGGAAGCCGCGGACATGGCCGGCCTTTTTCAGCGCCGCCATCCGCCGCGAACATTGCGACGCTGAAAGGTGGATGGCCTCGCCCATTTCCACCGGGCCGATATCGCCGCGCTGCTGCCACAGCGTGAGGATCTTCAGGTCATAGGCGTCGATCATGAACGAACTGTGCGCACGGCCGCTGTTTCGCGCAAGCGGCGTGGGCCAACCAATGTCTGGGACTGGCCGGGCGGGAGGCTGCCGGTGCTGTGCACGGCACCTTTATCGCGCACGGGGGGCCAGATCGGCATCGAGGGCCTTCAGCCGAGTGCCGAACACTGGCAAGCCGTAATCAACTGGCGTGAACTGCAAGAGCGCCAGGGCCGACCGCGTGCGCGATTGCAGCGGCCAAGGTTTTAGCGGGAGGTGTTCAGCGCATTCGCGAGTGGGCGCTGGCTGGTCCATTGCGTGACCAGCCAGCGCCAGCGAAATCAGCGGCCAAGACGGTCGATGGCGCTTATTTGGCGCCGCGGTTCACGTCGTTCCCGCGGTCGTCGTCGCCTTCAACAGGAGGTGCAGTCGCTGGCGGCGCCATCGCGTCGGCGGGCGGAGTGACTTCGGCAGTGGCTTCAGCAGCCGGGGCATCGGCGGCGGGAGCCTCGGCGGCTTTCTTTTCGCCGCAGGCGGCAAGCAGGCTGACGGCGAGCATGGCGCCGGCCAGAATCGTCAACTTCTTCATATATATCCCCCAAATCGGCTTGAACGGACCAACCACGCTCGCTCAGTAGCGGGCGAACCATTATCTTGCCTTGCGACGGCCAGACCGGCAAGACTTGATTATTGGCTTGTTCAGGCGGTCAGGCCAACGCGCAGCAGCACTGCCTTGAACCGGGGTTGTTTGCGCAGAGGATCGAGCAGTGGGTCGGTGCCCGCCAGCACCAGCCCCGAATCGCGCAGCTCAAGCGCCCGCTCCAGTGTGGCCAGCGCCGGCTCGATACGGCCCCACTGCGCCAGCACTTCCACCTGCTGATAAAGGCCGCCGTCGCCGAATTCCGTAACCAGCCGGGCCATTTGCGCCTCGCCTGCGGCCGCGCCGGACAAGCGGGCATCGGTGATGGCCAGCCCGCGCAATTGGGAAAGCCGGCTCGGTTCGGCGGCATAATGGCGGCGAGCGGCGGCGACGTCGCCGGTGACAAGCGCGATGTCGCCTAAAATACGGTGCACGATACCCTGGCGCGGGTTAAGCGCCAGCGCGGTTTCCAGCGGTTGGCGGGCGGCGTTGTAATCATGGGCGGCAAAGGCCACCATGCCGGCGTTGCGGAACACTGCCGAGTTTAGCGGATCAAGCCGTTCGGCGCGGCGGATGGCGGCGTTGGCATTGGCGAAGTCACCGATATTGGCGGAAAATTCGGCAACGGCAGCCAGGATCGGCGCGTTGCCCAGGCCCAGCTCGAAACTGCGTTGATAGGCCGGCCTTGCCGAAGGGATGTCGAGCTGGCTCATCATCAGGAAACCCAGCGCGGCGTGGCCGTCGGCCATATCAGGCGCCAGCGCGATGGCATTGCGGGCGCTGACCAGCGCATCGCTGCGCAAACCGGCGGCCCGAGCAATGCTGGCATCGCGGTTGGCGATGGCGGCCAGGGTGCGGGCCCTGGCGGCGTGCGCAGCGCCATATTTGGCATCGCGGGCGATAGCCGTGTCGAAGGCGGCCAACGCCTGCGCATCGGTGTCGCTGCTGCCTCCGATCTGGTAAAGCGCCTGACCTTTGACATAGGCATCAAACGCGGCGGCATCGCTGGTGGCGCCGGGCCGTTCAGCCCGCCAGGCGTCATCCTTGGCGAGCGTGGAAATCAGCGCGTCGGCAACGGTGGTGGCAATTTCTACTTGTACTGCAAGGACATCGGCCATCGCACGATCAAAGGCCTGGCTCCAGCGTTCAAAGCCGGAGGCGCCGTCCACCAGCCGCGCCGTGATGCGCACCCGGCCTTCCGTTTGGCGTGCCGACCCCATCAACAGGTTGGAAACACCCAGGCGGCGGGCGACATCGCGGGTGTCTGCCTCGGCGGCGCGGAAGCCGCCTGCGGAAGCCGCGCCGCTGACCAGCAGTTGCCGGTTGAGGCTGAGCGTGGTGCGTAATTCTTCGGCGAGGCCTTCGGCGAAATAATCCTTGTCGCTTTGGCCACTGAGGTTGCGAAACGGCAATACCGCGACGCTGTTGGCAATTTCGGTGTCTGCTTTGGTTCGCAGCCAGCGCCAGCCCGCCAGCCCGCCAGCGCTGGCCAGCGCCGCTGCGCCAATGAGCAGATTGCGGCGATTGCTGTTGCCGGCGGATAGGGGAACGCTGCCGGGGTATCCGGGATTGCTGCCGGCGGCTGTTGGTGTGCTGCCGGCGGCTGGCGGCGCACTGGAAACCGCGGCAATCGCGCTGATAACACGGCGAAACAGCTCGGCCGCCGGCTTGCCGTTCCACTTGGTAATGTCGATAACCTGGAATTGGCGGAAGCCGAGCGGCGGCAGGCTGCCATCAAGGGACAGCGGCACCAGCCGGCGGCGATCGCGGCCAACCGTGGCTTCATCGCGTACCCAATGGCTGTCGATCGAGGTTTTCGACCACAACACCACCACGGCATCGGCTTTTTCCAGCGCTGCCTGCGTCGTTGGCAGGAAATTGTCGCCGCCTTCAAGCAGACCATCCCACCACACGGCATGGCCATGCTGTTCCAGGGCGCGGATCAGCGGCAGTGCTGCTTTCTGATCGGTGCGGGAGTAGCTGAAGAACAGGTGCAAACGGGCCGCGCCGCCCGCTGGCGCGCCGCCCTTGCCCTGTTCGACACCCTCGCCGTTCATGTCGTGCGACCTCTCGAGCCCTGCTGCTGATGCTTCATCCTATTGCCGGATTATTTTCGGCATTGCGAAAGCCAAATTGCCTGCCGGGTGCATTTTGCCGGTTGTCTTTGCCGGCGAAGCAAACCAGTTTGCCGGGGATGGCTGAAACCCCCCTTCTTGCGGTGCCGCCCCTGCCGGCGCCGATCCTGTCGCTGGGGGTGACGGGGCACCGTGCCAGCAATGCCGTCTTTGCCGCGAATGAGGCCCGCATCACTGCCGTGATCGATCAGCTGTTCACCGCCATTACCGCCGCTGCCGGCCCGGCGCAGGTGCGGTTGCACAGCCTGCTTGCCGATGGCAGCGATCAACTTGCAGCCATTGCTGCCCTGGCGCGCGGCTGGGAATTGGCGGCGCCGTTGCCGTTCGGGCGCGCGCTCAATCTGGCGATCAACGCTCATCCCGCCAGCCGGCTCGATGCCCGCCGTTTGCTGGCCGGCGGCGCTGCGCTGGAACCTGAAACTGCCGCGCGGGCTGCTGCACTTTTGGCGCTGGCCGGGCGGGCACGGTTGTTTGAGCTGGCCGATGCCGATGCGGCGATTGCGCCGCTGTTTCTGGCGATGGTCGATGCACCGGGTGATGTTGCGGCGGCCGGCCGCTATGCCAGTGCCGCCTCGCGCCGGGTGGCGCTGTCCGGGCGGGTGATGATCGAACAATCCGATCTGATGGTCGCGGTGTGGGACGGCGCCAGCCGCGATGCCGTGGGCGGCACCGGCCACACCCTGGCCAGCGCCTTGGTGGCCGGCGCCAGCGTGATCCTGATCGATGCGCGCAACCCCGAAGCCTGGCGGCTGGTGACCGAGCTGGAGGCGCTCGACCAGCCCGCGGATGGGGCTGAATGCGCTGGCAGGGCCGGGCGCGATGGCAGGCTGGCCGCCGTCATTGCCGCCGCACTGTATCCGGCCGGAGACAGGGCGGCGGCTGCCTTGGCGCTGTCGACGTCGGCGTGGCGCGCGCGCAGCAACCCGCTGTTTCATACCTATCGCCGGGTGGAGGCGATGTTTGGCGCGACCGGGCGGCCGCTGCGAT